>NZ_JBTLRN010000005.1:0-134071 GCF_054482775.1 Sporosarcina sp. CAU 1771
GTTGTCGTATAATGGACATAAGGGCACTCTCTCCTGTCTTTATGTTTGTGTGGTAACTTACATTATACAGGATTTGGGGAGGTGCTCTATTTTTTATGCCTAGAAACCCTTGGTATGTAAGGGCTTGGAATTATGAAATTGACTCGATTACCGTGACTATTAAAAATAGCCTTGTGGAGGAAGAGTATCCTAGTGGTTTAATAGAAGATCAGTTTAATGAATTAGCGAGTAAAAGTTCAGATTTAGAGTTGGGAATTAAAAAAAATAACGTTGCACCTGACTTTGAATTACAAAGTTTATCTGGTGAGGTACTTAAACTGTCCGATTACAGGGGGAAGAAAGTATTTTTGAATTTTTGGGTGTCATGGTGTGGTCCTTGTAAAGTCGAAATGCCTTTTATGGAGGGTTATTACAAAAAATATAAGGATTTGGAAAACGTAGAGATTCTCGCAGTTAATATGACTAGTAGCGAAAGAAATATGGAGAAAATGGAGGAATTTGTTGATTCTAATGAATTAACTTTTCCTGTGTTAATGGATAATAAAGGTGACGTAGAAGATTTATATAAAATTATCAGTTATCCAACGACATATTTAATAAATGAAGAAGGAATAGTAGTGGATGGATTTACAGGGTCGCTAAGAAATGAAGAAGAGGTTAAAGAATTGATTGATAATATCAAATAGCGATTAGTTAATTGGAATTGGGAACGTGTGAACTGTTTTTATGTAGATGCACAATCGGGTGCAATACTTGAATAAGGATTAAGCCCTTAAAGGGCCATTTTGCTGAATATGAATTTGCTATTTATTTCGCATATAGGGTCTAAAATTATATTAGGATAGGTGGAAAATGATTTCAGTTGTTAGAAAATTAATGTTAAGGGATTTAGAGATTTTTCGCTTTTTTAAAGATAATGTAGCATTAGCTTATGTCATCATCGAAGATACTCGGAAACCTTATACAGAGGAAGACAAAAAGCTAGATCCTCTTTGTTTCTTAGACGAAGAAGACTTAAATGAAATAGTTAATGTGTTTAGAATTTACTTTTTAAGTGATGAGCCTTTAAAAAGAGATGATTCCGTTATGTTAAGAGAGTTTTTCGGGTTATTAGTTAACAATAGTTCTTTTACAAATTACATTATACAAGAATATGTAGATGTAAAATTATACGAGTATGCAGACGACATTTGCAATACTGAAACTTATCAAAGGATGTTGGAGGTCGTGGGATCTTCATACAGAATCCGAGAAATCAATACTGAAAGTTGGTTGCATTTATCTCAAGACTAATCCATGGAAGACACGATTAACAAATTCCAACTGAAACTATCAAGTCCTTTGGTCACCGACACCAATGCAAACGGGTGCAATTCTGGAATAAGGATTTGCACCCGTTCAACAATAGGGCTATAGATTGTTAAACAAGCCGAAGTAAAATTTATAAGATATAGGGGTAAAAAAATGTATAGTCCGAAATGGAGTAAAGTAAAAAAACAATTAAAAAGTTTCACCTGTGATTCATTAAAAGGTCGGATTGACTTTCATATTATTAATTATCGCAAAGCCCATGACCAGTTGGGAAGGGCTGTTATTACAGTTGATAAAAAAGAAATATTAAGTATGTGTACAATTACTGCCGAAAGAACAATGTATAGAAAAGACTGTGATATTAGGGAAAAACAAAATATTGAATATGATATCGATGACCAAAAGTTAAATTTGGATGTTGGATTGCAAGCTCATGAAGTAATTAAAGCAGAAGAAATCCTAGCGCAATATGATTTTTTTGATGCATTAGAAGAGTTCTTGAACTCTCCAATAGAAGCATCTTTAAGGTCACATGATGTTGTTACAAAGATCCTTACTTTAATTGACAGACGAGTAGGAAAAAGGACATTACAGAAACTCAATAGCTCTATTGAAAGTGAGCATGAAAGTATTAAATACTTTTTCAAATTGAGGTGTGATGCCGAAGGGGTAAGTTTCGATTAAGAAGTCTTGGTTATTCTGGAATCGGGCGCTTTAACGGCAGAAGGTTAGCGCCTCGATCGAGTCAAATTGTCGTACAAGGATTGGAGTGACATATAATGGCAAGTCAAGTTTTTGGAATGATTATTCTTTGGATTGCAGGGCTATTCATCCTGTATCTTGTAATTTATAAAGCTGTTAAAGAAGGTATTAACAGTTCAGTCATAGGACAATCTCGCAAAAAAACGTCTAATCAAGAGGAAAAGAAGAAATCCTGGCTTGACGACGATTTGGATAATTAAGTGTTTGTTTTATAACTGCAAAATGGCGCAACCTTGTAACAAGGATCTTGCGCCAGTGAAACAATCGGGCCAGATTTAAGGGCGTAGACTTAGGACTTCATAAGAACGCAGCTTAATAGACTCCTATGGGGAATGGAGGAATTAATATGATTAACTTAATAATTCTAGGTTCGATTGTGCTTGTTTTCGGGCTTGTCGTAATTGCACTTATTATTTGGTTAGTAAGTCGTTTGAAATCTAAAAAAAACTAATGAGATTTACATAATCGGGCGCAATTCACTAATAAGATCCGTTCTTCAAACGGGCCAGGTTGCTGAATGGAATGGGTTAAAGTGAGGTGTTATGTTTGATGAAAAGAAATGCACGATTGTTTTCAGTTATAGGTATCGTGTTTGTATCAGTATATATTGTCTTATTTTTATCAACTGGTTTAGACAGAGTAGCGAACTATAATCAGTGGTACGCATTTTTATTATGTGTTTTCCTATCTGTGGGGGGATTTATTCTTTCAATTTTATCAATTATTGGAGAAAGAATCCGTGTCGTTCCTTATTTTACGGTATTATTCTCAACTCTATTAATTCTATTTACTATTTTTGTATTTCTTCTACCCGAAGCAGGGATACCACCTGCTATACCATTATTTTTTAATTGATTATGAGTTTGTTCAGTTATCAGGCCATTTACATGCGTAATAGAGGGGGGACAATCATGAGTAATAAATCTAGCTTTGCATATATCCTGATTTCAATCTCACTGCTAATTACAGTTTTTATAATTGTTAAACCAGATATACTAATCCCCGCGGGCTATGATTTAGCCATTGATGGATATGTAATATCAAGAACTCTAATGATCATCTTCGGTTTGTATTCTTTACTTAAATTAGGTCTTTTTTTAGCGGATCACAAGAGAGTTTGATCCATCCTTGTCCTAGTAGCGGGGGCTTTAACCGAACTTGGTTTTTCAAGAAAAGGGCCATTTTCTTAAATAAGTGATGGTTGCCTGTGCACCACATAATTCCTTTACGTCTCCGCTTCTCTAAAGTGAAATTGGTGCCACCCATTGCTCAAATGCAGTTTTTCCTGTATTCTTACCCATGTGTGAGTCCTTTATTTTGGATTTGGATAGGTTACTACCTGTCACCCATTATAAGGACTTTTTACGTCATACTTTAATTGCGGGATATTATGTTTTCTCTCAATGAGCATTTCATTTTAATGCGACGCTAGTGAAGTAACGTATATTTTTTTGAAAGAGGTTAGAATTTATGAGGAATGTAGTCGTTATTTTATTAATTGCACTCTTTATAGTTGGAGGGTGTTCACTACCACCTAAAAAAGATCAACAGCCACCTCCAGTGCTAGTGGAAGACTATTTGCAAAAGCTACAACAACTGGAAGGGGATTTCCTGGATATTCCTGAGTCACTTGTGGAAGAAACCGAACCCATCGAGCAGGACGTTGTTTCCTATTCTGTAGCGAGGAATGATTTAACGAATCGTATAATCCTGACAGATGACGCAAATAACCTATCATTTGCTAAGGAACAAGAGGAACATGAACGTTTATGGCAGCTGTTTTCAACAATCATTCCTCTAGAGAATAGGAAAATGGTGAAAGAGTTCGTCCTCTTTACAGACGGACCAGACAATACACTTGGGTTGGTAGAGCCTTTGCCATCGGATACAGACCAATGGAAATTGGCGATTGACTATCAAGACACGTCAAATATAAAGGATTTCTACTATACCTTGATTCATGAGTACGGCCACTTGTTGACATTGAACCATTCTGAGGTGCCCCCGACTTCTAAAACGGTACTAGATGATGAGGAGTTTGAGGAAGCGACTGTGGCATGTAAAACATATTATGCACTTCAAGGTTGCAGCTCAAATGACTCGTATATGTATCAGTACTTCAAAAGGTTCTGGGAGGTCCGTTATGAAGAATGGCTTGAAATAGATGTGGAATCTAGTGAAGAAGCTCAGAGCGTATTTTTTGATAAGCATGCGGATGAATTCCTGACGCCTTATGCAGTGAGCCATCCGGAGGAAGATATCGCGGAGTCGTGGGTGCATTTCATTTTCACGGAAAAGCCGAAGGAACCTTTCACAATGACAGATGAAAAGATTGCATTCTTTTATAATTATCCGGAATTAGTCCAACTGAGGAAGACCATCTTGAAAAACTTGTATGAGTCGTTGAAATGAGAAACCAACTTTAATAGTTTGTATTATGGTGCCTGTCACTCATTCAAATGGTGGCTCTTCAAGTATAAGTATTGATTCCTGTCCATAGTGTAGTTCGAAATTATAAACTACTATGCAGTTATCGGGCGCTATTGCAGAAAATCAAGCATTGGGAAAACTTGCGAACTATTGCACATTGAGGATGGTGCAATAGTTCGTTTAAGTAAGGAAAGTGAATCTAACACAATACAAATATGTTCGATTTGAAAGAGTCGGCTGCCTTTGCAGGGCAGCCGACTCTTATTGATCTTTCATTGGTTAGATAAGGACATACCATTGCCTTACGTTTCTTCACTCCCTATCTCCACCCACGACTGAGACCAGTTTTCTATTTCTTTCAAAACTGGCTCTAATGAATACCCTTTTTCTGTTAATGAATACTCAATAATAACAGGTGTTTCAGGTATAACCTCACGTTTTATAATACCCTTTTGTTCTAGGTCTTTTAAGCGTTCCGACAAAACTTTTCCGCTAATTCCAATAGAAGATTGGAGAGTGCAAAAACGATGTGGTCCGGATAATATTTGATTGATAATCAAAGCTGTCCAGCGCTGACTTAAAAGCGAGATGGCTTTTTCAAATTGGGGACAGATAATGGATTGTTTCATTCTGTTCACTCCTTTATATGTAGTATACAACATTTCGAGTTAAAATAATATGTAATCAACTTACTTGACGGAATTAGGTTTCCGTTATAAAGTAAGTTACATAAAGTAAGTGGTGGGATAGGAGAGAAAAGAAAATGAAGAGAAATGATGCAGGTGCAGTTGTTTTACGAGTGATTTTAGGACTTACCTTTTTCATTCACGGATTATCCAAGTTTCAAGGGGGCATCGGAAACACGGTTGGTTTTTTTGAAAGCCTTGGTATTTTAGGGTTTTCAGCTTATATTGTTGCAACTATTGAGTTACTCGGCGGTATTATGTTGATACTCGGACTTGGAACACGAATTGTTTCAGTATTGTTTAGTGTTATTATGCTGGGGGCAATTTTTACGGTAAAACTCTCGGCAGGATTTCTTGGCGATGGTCAAATGGCAGGGTATGAATTGGAATTAGCATTACTTGCTATGGCTATTTTCCTTGCGATTGCAAACAGCTCTTCTTTCTCGTTAGGTAATAAAATTTTTCGCTCAGAAGAAGGAAAATAAAAATGGGGGCAATAAATATGAAATTTCATAGTAAACCAAACACTTTTGTAGGTCACGTAAATATTAAGGTGCAAGACTTAGATCGTTCACTTACGTTTTATCAGGAAGTTCTTGGTTTTCAAATTTTAAAGCAAACTGATAAGACAGTTAAACTAACAACAGATGGAAAAACGAGTGTGTTGTCAATTGAGCAACCAGAAAATGTTGTTCCGAAGCAAGGAAAAACTACGGGCTTATATCATTTTGCCCTTCTTCTGCCTAAACGTTCTGATTTAGCGGACATCGTACATCATTTTATGAAAATTGGTTTTCAGTATGGATCATCGGATCATTTGGTAAGTGAGGCATTATATTTGGCAGATCCAGATGGAAATGGCATTGAAATCTATATAGACCGCGAACCTTCTGAATGGACTTGGATTAACGGTGAAGTGGCAATGGCAGCGGATCCATTGAATTTTGAAGACCTTCTTTCCGTAGGGAAACAGCAGTCGTGGAAAGGCCTACCGGCTGGGACAGTCATGGGACATATTCATTTACATGTTTCCGAATTAGAAAAAACTGAAGAATTTTACAGTAAGGGACTAGGTTTTGAAGTGGTTAACCGGTTTGGTAATCAGGCACTTTTCATCTCTACTGGTAAATACCATCATCAAATTGCCTTAAACACTTGGGCGGGGGTTGGGGCTCCTACACCTCCTTTAAATAGTGTTGGTCTTGAGTCGTTTACGATTGTTTTAGCAGATGAGGTAGCAAGGAATAATGTTATTGCGCAGTTGAAGAGTATTGGTGCATCTGTAACAGAAGAAAACGGTTCTTTTATTACTTATGACCCTTCTGGGAATCGTATTTATTTAGGGATTTAAGGAGGGTGATAAATTTGTAAAGATAAAGTATTGAAGCAGGTAAGAAATAAATCGTATTGGTGGTTGTTACAGTGGGGTTTTTAAACAGACTATTAGGTAGATCTAATGAGGAGGAAAAAACAATGACAAACGAAAAATTGAAAATAGGTATTGTTCAAGGAAGTGTACGTGAAGGTCGGAATGGTGATGCTGTAGCAAAATGGATGCATGATTTTGCGGAAAAACGGAATGACGCGGAGTATGAACTTGTAGACCTTGCAAACTATAATCTTCCGTTCTTAGGCTCAGCGAATGCACAACCAGATGCTGAAGGACAAATAAAAGCTTGGTCGGAAAAAATGGCTTCTTTCGATGGCTATATTTTTATAACACCCGAATATAACCATGCGATCGGTGGCGCACTAAAAAATGCACTGGACTTCTTGAACCCAGAATTGAACAATAAAGCAGCTGGCTTTGTTGGGTATGGTAGCTTGGGCGGTACGCGTGCACACGAAAATCTACGTCTAATATTGGGTGAGCTACAAGTTGCTGACGTACGTACGGCAGTCACATTCTCACTGATGTCTGACTTTGAAAGCATGAGTGTGTTCAAACCTGCTGATTACCATGCAGCCAATGCAAATACTATGCTTGACCAAGTTCTTTCTTGGAGCGGTGCACTAAAAATTGTGCGATAAATTTACGATTTTGTCAATTTTAAAAAAGAAAAAGTGAATGTTACAATACTCACTTTCTCTCACTGTTGATTTTATAGTTAATAAATAAAAAAAGAGGTATTTTTTAATAAACTTTCGAATCTAACACAGTAGAAATATGTTCGATTCGCAAAAGAACCTAAACCCCTTTATACCATGGGTTTAGGCTCTTTTAATTTGCTTACTTTTTTATTTGAAATCTGGATCTAACATAGCGTGTGGTATTATGATGGTTATGTTAGATTGATTGTGTTAACTGGGCATTTTAGTATAGGAAGAATGGTTTTCATGAAGGAATAGAAATGTAAGAAATTAAAAAAATATGTGATATCAAGATTGTCCAGACTAAAATAGTTTGGGATTTTTTGATTCTTTCGATTGAAACCATTATTATAGAAGGAACAGAACAAGTCGGAAGAGGTGGCAAAAATGGCGAAAATAATACCATTCAAAACTAGACAGCAACTAGAAACAGAAAAGGCAGTTAAAGTTATGCGTGAGTGGGAAACCCACTTAGAATGGGAAGAGGCGAATTGGCACCATGTAATAGAAAGAGAAACAGAAGAACAGGGCTTGTCACAAAAGGAAATCGAGTGGCTGAATGAATGGGTGGGCGAAGAAAAATGAATAACACAGAAGTTGAACAAGAAAAACAGAAAGAGCTTTATCTTCAAAAAATAGATGAGCATTTACAAGAACTTGAATCAGAGGTATTATTCATGAATTCAAAGCAACTAGCTACATATTTAAACACGTCTTACAAGACATCAAAATAAAGATACAATGTTTAAAAACATGATGGATTTAAACCGTTGCAGAACATATTATATACGCTGCTGATTGCCGAACATTCAAGGGAAGTCGTTGTATAAAAAAATGCTTACTCTACCGAAAGAGTAAGCGGACAAAAGTATAAACTTAAACAATTTTACACAAATTTTACACAAAGATTGTCAGAAAAGCTGATTTAACAGTATCCATGGGCACTAATTGAAATCGGCCTCGGGGATGTTTAGACCAACGCTGTTGTCACGGATCTAGGGCTGACCAGACGTTTGTACAATGTTGCATAGGGATGGAAAGTTACTTTTTCAAGTACTCACTGCAGGAAGAACAGTCTAAAGTTGTGTATTTCACCCTTCTTTGACAAGTACACCGTCCTGTTTTTCACACTAATAAGTGATCATGTTTTTGAACATGATCCATACCACACCGGAATCGGATTTAACCAATTTCCAATTCCGGATAATTGGATTCTTTATAACTATCCCCGGGTAGTTTTTTTATAAGTTATAACTTTGCTCTCGAAGAAAGCCGTGTTCGTACGTTCGCCACTCTCTTAAGGTATCGCCTAACATACAGAACTTTTTTGAAGATTGCATACCGTTTTTTCTATCTGGTAAGATTGCGTTATGCCCATTACACGCAAGTATGATATTATAGGATAAGTCATGATTTTTATTGAGTGTAATGGAAGGATGATAAATAAAAATGAGTAACAATGAGCCTACGAAAACTGTGGCTATGCACACATTAGGTTGTAAAGTGAATCATTATGAAACAGAAGCTATTTGGCAATTATTTAAAGAAGCTGGTTATGAACGTGGGGAATTTGAGAAAGATTCTGATGTTTATGTCATAAACACATGTACTGTAACGAATACAGGGGACAAAAAAAGTAGACAGGTTATACGTAGAGCAATTCGAAAAAACCCAAACGCGGTTGTCTGTGTCACAGGATGTTATGCACAAACTTCTCCTGCTGAAATTATGGCAATTCCAGGAGTCGATATTGTAGTTGGTACGCAAGACCGTTCGAAATTGATCGGATTAATCGATGAATTTAAAACGGAACGCCAACCGATAAATGCAGTCGGAAATATAATGAAAAATAGAGTCTACGAAGAATTGGACGTTCCTGCATTTACTGATCGCACGCGTGCATCATTGAAAATACAAGAAGGTTGTAATAACTTTTGTACGTTCTGTATCATTCCTTGGGCTCGTGGTTTAATGCGCTCTCGTGACCCAGAAGAAGTTATTCGCCAAGCCAAACAACTTGTTGAGGCGGGGTATTTGGAATTGGTTCTTACTGGTATTCATACAGGTGGGTACGGTGAGGATTTAAAGGAATACAATCTTGCCCGTTTATTACGTGATTTAGAAACAGAAGTGAGAGGGTTAAAACGTCTTCGAATCAGTTCAATCGAAGCGAGCCAGCTCACAGATGAAGTAATAGAAGTTCTGAAAAACTCGTCGATTGTTGTACGTCATTTGCACATTCCTATTCAATCTGGTTCAGATACAGTTCTCAAAAGAATGCGCCGAAAATACACGATGGAATTTTTTGCAGAGCGTCTTGATCGACTACGAGAAGCGTTGCCAGAACTTGCAATAACATCAGATGTTATTGTAGGATTCCCAGGTGAAACGGAAGAAGAATTTATGGATACATACAATTTCATCCGTGACCAACGTTTTTCTGAGTTGCATGTTTTCCCATATTCAAAACGGACGGGAACACCGGCCGCTCGAATGGAAAACCAAGTTGACGAAGGTGTGAAAAATGAACGAGTTCATAAGCTCATCGAGTTAAATAATCAACTTGCTAAGCAATATGCTGCTTCATTTGAGAATGAAGTTCTGGAAATTATTCCAGAGGAAAAATACAAACTTGATCCAGAGAGTGGCATGTATGAAGGCTATTCAGATAACTATTTAAAAGTAGCTTTCCCAGCAGATGAATCGATGATTGGAAAAATCGTTCGTGTAAAACTTGTAAAAGCTGGTTATCCGTATAATGAAGGTCAGTTCGTCAGAGTACTTGAAGAGCAAGAAGTGTAAACAAAGCCGGGTCCCCACTTTATGTGGCGACCCGGTATTTTTTGATTTCAGTTTTGACTATTTCGTGCAAAAATGCCAACATGTTGGTATGATTAAAGAAGTACGGACAACTAGGAGGAACTAATTTGAGTACAAATTATGCAACATATATTGACCATACACTATTAAAAGCTGATGCGAAAAAAGAGGAAATTCTAAAACTTTGCGAAGAAGCAAAAACGTATTCATTTGCATCTGTTTGTATCAATCCATCATGGGTTAAAACGGCTGCAGTTGAATTGGAAGGGTCACCTGTGAAAGTATGTACGGTAATCGGGTTCCCTTTAGGTTCATCGACTTCAGAAGTAAAAGCATTTGAAACAACGAATGCAATTCAAAATGGCGCAGAAGAAATCGATATGGTAATCAATATCGGTGCACTACGAGATGGTGACGATGAGACAGTTAAGAAAGATATTATAGCTGTTGTTGAAGCAGCTAAAGGAAAAGCGATTGTTAAAGTGATCATCGAAACGTCATTACTTACGGATGCAGAAAAGAGAACTGCTTGTGAATTGGCAATTGTTGCTGGTGCTGATTTTGTAAAAACATCTACAGGTTTTTCAACGGGCGGGGCAACTCAAGAAGATGTAAAGCTAATGAGAGCCGTAGTTGGTCCAGAAGCGGGAGTGAAAGCATCTGGTGGTGTTCGTAGCTTTGAGGACATGGAAGAAATGATTCAAGCAGGCGCTACTAGAATAGGTGCAAGTTCAGGAGTACAAATTATGAATGGGCTTCAATCTGAGTCAGATTATTAATTAAATGAAAGTTTTATATTGACGAGATTTTAAAAGTGCGGTATAATATTTGAGTACATGGCACATGGCTATGTGTCGAGGTTTGTTCGGAGGGAGGGACAAGAGATATGTCGAAAACAGTTGTTCGAAAAAACGAATCACTTGAAGATGCTCTTCGCCGCTTCAAACGAGATGTTTCCAAAAGTGGAAAAATCCGCGAGAGTAGAAAGCGTGAGTATTACGAGAAACCAAGTGTGAAACGTAAACTGAAGTCTGAAGCTGCTAGAAAACGTAAGTTCTAATTTCAGCAGATGTCCAGTGTCCCTGCGACTAACTTTGGGTTCGTTCTATATTTGACTTTCAAAATTGATGTTAGTAACCGGTAAATCCTTCATGGATTTACCGGTTTTTTAAATTAACAAAAAAACAGGTGGAAAATAAAACATAATAGATAAAAGACATAAAAAGATACAACTTATGTCATTCTGTAATTTTTTATTGAGTAAAAGTGAAACTTTCACCCTTTTAGAACGTATAAAGATTATAATTAAATGTAAGGAGAGAGGTGAAATTTAAGATGACTAAAGTAGTTAGTAGGATACTCCTGTTCCTTTTATTTGCAACGGCAATCTCATTACCATTGATGGAAACGGATGCAAAAACAACGAAAGTATATAAAGTTCCAATTACGAATGAAGTTGAAAAAGGATTGAAAGCTTTTTTACAGCGATCATTTAAAGAAGCTGAAGAAGCGGGAGCTGAAGTAGTTTTTCTTGATATCGATACGCCTGGTGGCTTTGTAGATGCGGCTGGGGACATTGCGAAGATAATAGATCAATCTCCAATAAAAACAGTTGCCTATATTAACGATAGAGCGCTATCTGCTGGTGCCTATTTAGCGCTGTATGCAGATGAGATTTATATGTCACCTAGAGGTCGTATGGGTGCAGCACAAGTCATAGACTCTAGTGGGAATGCCGCTGGTGCAAAAGCGGATAGTGCTTGGATTGCTTCAATGAAGAGTGCGGCTGAATCGTCAAATAGGGTAGTGAAATATGCGGTTGCCATGGCAGACCCCGCGGTAGATGTGTCTGAGTATGGAGCTGGGGAAGATAAGCTTCTTACACTCACGGCAAATGATGCCTTAGAAATCGAATATAGTGAAGGTACAGTTGCAAATTTCAATGAATTACTGAAGGCAACAGGATATGAAAATGCAGAAGTTATCTCAACTTCTTTAACATTTACAGAAAAAATAGCTAGACTTATTACGAACCCTATCGTAGTACCGATTCTTCTTTCTGTTGCGGGACTCGGTCTCGTGGTAGAATTATATTCACCGGGATTCGGAGTACCAGGAACAATGGCAATCAGTTCTTTGATGTTGTTCTTTTATGGACATCTGGTTGCTGGACTTGCCGGCTATGAAACGATAATTCTTTTCTTAATTGGGGTTAGTTTAATTGTGGCAGAGTTCTTCCTAGTAGGAGGAATCGCGGGAACGATAGGTACGCTCGCGATTGTCGGGAGTATTATTATGGCGGGTGGCGATCCAAAGATTATGACGATGTCTGTCCTTATCGCGGTAGCTATAGCTATTACAGGGATGGTGATCATAATGAAGTTTTTCGGTAAGAAGTTGCATCTTTTGAATAAGATGGTACTTATGGATGCTACGGATACGGAAAGCGGTTACGTGTCAAACGTTAATCGGGTAGAATTACTTGGTCGTTCCGCGGAAACAACGACGCCACTCAGACCTTCGGGCACAGTAAATCTCGATGGAGAACGAATCGATGTAGTTTCTGAAGGAAATTACATTGAGCGAGGAAAAAGTGTTATCATAGTCAAGGTACAAGGTTCTCGAATAGTTGTTCGGGAATCAGAAGAGAAAGGGGAAAATAACTAATGGTATTTGATGCAGCTTTCATCACAACAATTGCAATTATTTTCGTTGCAATACTAATTTTATCTGTATTTTTCACACTAGTACCAGTCGCATTGTGGATATCTGCAATGGCAGCTGGAGTAAGAGTAAGTATTTTCACACTAATTGGGATGCGTCTTCGTCGGGTTATTCCGAGTCGAATTGTTAATCCACTTATTAAAGGACATAAAGCTGGATTAGATGTTTCTATTAACCAACTTGAAAGTCACTACTTAGCAGGAGGAAACGTTGACCGAGTTGTTAACGCTCTAATTGCTGCACACCGTGCGAATATTGAATTACCTTTTGAACGCGCAGCTGCAATTGATTTAGCAGGACGTGACGTTCTTGAAGCAGTACAAATGTCCGTTAACCCTAAAGTAATCGAAACGCCATTTATTGCTGGTGTTGCAATGAACGGTATCGAGGTTAAAGCGAAAGCTCGTATTACAGTACGTGCGAACATAGACCGTCTAGTCGGTGGTGCTGGTGAGGATACTGTAATTGCTCGTGTTGGTGAAGGAATTATTTCAACAATCGGTTCTTCTGAAAACCATGCAAAAGTTCTTGAACATCCAGATATGATTTCAGAAACAGTTTTATCTAAAGGACTAGACTCTGGAACAGCGTTTGAAATTCTATCAATCGATATTGCTGACGTTGATGTTGGTGAAAACATTGGTGCGAATCTTCAAACTGAACAAGCACAAGCAGATAAGAGTATTGCCCAAGCTAAAGCTGAAGAGCGTCGTGCAATGGCTGTTGCAAGAGAACAAGAAATGATTGCACAAGTTCAAGAAATGCGTGCGAAAGTTGTACTTGCAGAAGCTGAAGTTCCACTTGCGATGGCAGATGCACTACGTTCAGGAAATATTGGCGTAATGGATTACATGAATTATAAGAATCTGCAAGCTGATACAGTAATGCGTGATTCGATTGGTAAAGTTACGAAAGAAAAAGACGATACTAGCAATAAATAAATCGATTTAAAGATTTGTTTATAACTTAAATTCCCGGAAAGGGGATGTAATGAATGGAAGGTCTAATTCCATTAATCATTATGCTTCTAATCGGTTCGTTTTTTAGCAGTAAAAAGAAAAAACCGCAAGATAAAGGGGAAGTAAAAACTTTTACTGCTCAAGAAACACAAAGTGGACCGATGGGAAAGCTGAAAGAAATGTATGAAGAGATCCAAAGAGAGATGCAACCAGAGGTCAGAGAACGAGAAATTGAACAAAACAGACAAATGGCTGCCCCAGTCAGCCCTCCGGTTGTATCTGTCCGTGAACAAGTTCCAATTGCTAAACCACAACGTGAAATAAAGCGAGTGGAAAGTAAAAGTCGTAAAACCGGATCTACTGACCGAAGTAGGCAAAGAGGAAACAGGGCTTCAAAATCAACAAGTACTCAAAAATCATTAAGTACAACTAGTTTTATTCCGGAAAACAAAGACGATCTTATCAAAGGCGTCATATTTTCAGAAATTTTCGGTCCGCCAATTTCAAAGCGTTAATCATTGATCCCTCGTGCATTTCATAGGATATGTACGGGGGGTTTTTCTTATATGAAAAAATTGTTTGCATTTGGTTCATCAGTAGTAATTGACGATTTCTCATCTTTGCGAATTACAGGTCCATACTCACTAGTAAATCTGGGTCCCAATTTCGCAACAATTAAATGTGATTCTTACTTAATTGAGGCAGAGGGGGAAGAGTTAACTGTAGATAAGCTGAAGGAAGAAATTGCGGTGTTTCATTTTGAATCCATTAAGAGGATAGAAATTAGTCTAGGTGAAAAAACCGAGGATTTATATGATTCATAAAAAGTACGAAATCAGACTATATGGAGATGGGAACCTTTCGGGAATGCTGACGCAATTAAAGTCAGCGGGTGCTAACATCACATTTCTTTATGTAGATGGCAATTCAGCTTACTTCTACACAGATCGGAAAGGTCTAGCATTGGTTAGAAGGTATAGAAAGCGACATAGAATGAAGGTAAGTATTAGCCAAAGAGATGAAAATTCTTCTGTCGGTGCATTTTTAACGTCTTATCGATATCTAGTCCTATTTATGATCCCTTTAGTCGCCTCGTTTTTTTTATGGACTGTAGATGTCGAATCGGATATTCCCGAAGTTGTTGAGCGGATTGAAGAGAAGCTTGTAGGATCTTCAATTGTTCCATTACGCCCTCTTATGCTGATTCCGGATGAAGGAGAGATTCGCCGACTTCTTATGCAAGACGACCCTTCGTTATCTTGGGTGCGATTCAAGCGGACTGGCGCAACTCTGACAGTCATCCCGATGTTGTCTCCTGCTTCAGAAATAAGAGAAAAGGAACAAGGCCCACCCGCAGACCTTGTGGCGCGCACAGGAGGCGTAATAACGCGCTTTGAATTGGTTCGTGGTGAAAGGGTCGCTCATGTCCACAAGACGGCCAAGAAGGGTGAGCTGCTAGCTACAGGCATCCTTGAACAAGGAGATAAGACGACAATAGTTGGTGCTGAGGGTGCAGTTTACGCGGATTATTGGATGGAGTATGCGTTTGATTTACCTAAAATTATTCGATATAAGATTCAAGGTGAAGAGAAAGTAGATTTCGCATTTACCCCCCCTTGGAATGATGTGAATGAACAAACTGCTAATCCAGTTGGGTGGAAAGGATTTTTCTCACGTTTCGTTCGAGTAGAGCGTTATATGACAGAGGTTGAAGAAATCTTAGAAATTGAAGAAGGAATGGAACAATCTATTCTTGTGCCTTTAGTAAAACAAAAGTTATTGTCTGAAAGAGATGCCACTTTGTTAATTAAAGAAGAAAAAGTTTTGCACGTGACATTCGATAATGATAGAGTTAATGGGACTATATTATTTCTTGTTAATGATAACATTGCCATCAAAAGAACGATTTCCCAAGGAGACTGAACCTATTGGATGATCAACTAATTCAGCTGCATATCGAAAATCCAGACGAAGTAATAATGTTACTCGGGATTTCCGATCAAAACATGAATTTAATTGAAGAGGAACTTAAGATTTCTATACGAACAAGAGGAGAAACGATTTCAATTAGCGGAGAAGTAGCTAGTCGGAATTCTGGTCGAATCTTATTAGAAGAGTTACTCAAAGTAATTCGAAAAGGAATAAATATTAACCAGCGGGATGTTGTAACTGCTCTTGAGATGGTTAAAAATGGAACAATTGAATATTTTGCTGAGCTTTATGATGAAGAAATTTCACGCAATACACAAGGGAAGGCTATTCGTGCTAAAACGATAGGACAACGCGAATATGTTCAGGCAGTCCGTTCAAGGGATTTGGTGTTCTGTATTGGACCTGCAGGAACTGGAAAGACCTATCTAGCCGTAGTGCTTGCCGTTCAGGCGATGAAAACTGGGCATGCTAAAAGAATTATTTTAACGCGTCCTGCTGTTGAAGCTGGAGAAAGTCTAGGTTTTCTTCCTGGAGATTTAAAAGAAAAAGTAGACCCATATTTACGACCACTTTACGATGCGTTGCATGACGTCCTTGGCGCTGAACATACAGAAAGACTAATGGAGCGTGGAGTTATTGAAATTGCACCACTTGCTTATATGAGGGGTCGTACATTAGACGATGCATTTGTCATACTGGATGAAGCACAAAATACGACGAAGGCGCAAATGAAAATGTTTTTAACTCGTTTAGGGTTTGGATCGAAAATGGTTATTACGGGAGACATTACTCAAATTGATTTACCAAGAGGAACAGAGTCGGGTTTGATTGTTGCCCAAGGTGTACTTAAAAATGTTAAGGATATTCATTTTCAATACTTGGAGCAAGGTGATGTTGTTCGTCACCCAATTGTCGCAAAAATAATTGAAGCGTACGAAGATGAGCAGTCATCCTAATTGACTGCTCTTTCCTAACTGAACTAAAAATTAGAGAAAAGTATACTGGGGTGGAATAGAATGTTTCAGCCAATCGCTAAATTTTTTACGTCACTTAAATTTAAATATTTGTCCCTATTCTTAATTGGTCTTTCAGCAGTTCTTCTTTTTTCGTTTATGTATAGTGGTGTTGTTAAAGAAACATTTGAATTAGAAGAATATAAAGTTTCACCAGAAACAATCCGCTCAATCAAAACTATAGAAGATACTGTGAAAACTGAGGAAGAAAGAGAAAGGGCCGCACTTGAAGTCACTCCTTTCTATCAATTTTCAGAAGAGATATCAACAAACAGACAAGCTTTTGTAACTTCGTTATTCGATTCAATTATTGAGGTGAAAAACTCTTCTCGTACGAATAGTGATGATACATCTTCCTCTGTTATTACGGATAATGACCTTCTTAAAGAAATACGTGCAAAGCTTCTCACACTTGAAGAAAATGAGCCTTCAATGCGTTTAAGTGATGAAGCGATATTGAAATTAGTTACGCAGGATATTATAGATTTATTAACTATCCAAAAAACATTAACTACCGCAATTGGTGAAGAATTATCAAAACCCGTTCGAGCCAGTGATTTAACTTCTGTTAAATATGAAATTGAGCGGAAATTACGCCTCGCAGACACGATTGCTCCAAGTGTTCTTCCGACAGTTATAGGAATCGGTAGGTCGGCAATTGTAGAAACAGAAAAAGTGAATGAAGAGTTGACTGAAACGAAAATTGAGGAAGCAAAGGCATCTGTAGAGCCAACTCGAATCTTACTTGGACAAGTAATCGTTCGTGAAGGTCAGGTTATTGATCGTGAAGTATACAGACAGCTTCAACTCCTTGGTTTATTGACAAATCAATCATCTGTGAAGCCAATCGCAGGCTTGGCCATTTTTGTTTTGTTTATCTCCGCAATTATTTATATGCACTTTGCAACTTGGCGAGAAAATAACCAAGTTAAAAAGAAATCTTTGATAATCGTACTAACTGTATTTTTAATGTTAGTTGCTTTGATGAAACTCGTGGCTTTAATTGAAGGGGAATTTGATGTTCTTTTAGCATTTCTATTTCCAACTGCGCTTGCACCGATGCTCGTAAAATTGTTAACGAATGAGCGACTTGCAGTTATGACTACGATCATTACAGCAGCAACGGCTGGCGTGATGTTGCAAGAAGGGTTTGCTTCTATTATTCAAATGGAAGTAGCACTATACATACTTTTTGGTGGGGTTACTAGTCTTTATTTGTTAGGAAATGTAGGAAGGCGTTCCACGATTTTACGAACGAGTGCAGGTGTTGCTGTTTCCAATATGCTATTCATTGGTTTTTATCTTTTGATGACGCAATCGACGTATAGTTTATCAGAACTCCTATATTATACGATTGCCGCTGTGACATCAGGTATACTTTCGGGTGCGCTCACCATTGGACTTATGCCGTTTTTCGAATCTGTTTTTGGGTTGCTTTCAGATATAAGACTGATTGAATTATCAAGTCCGAATCATCCACTTTTGAAAAGGGTGCTAACTGAAACACCAGGTACTTATCATCACAGTGTGATGGTTGCAAATCTAGCTGACGCTGCATGTGAGGCCATTGGAGCAAATGGGCTACTTGCAAGAGTCGGTAGCTATTATCATGACATTGGTAAGACAATCCGACCTGGTTATTTTATAGAAAATCAGCATGAAAGTCAGAATCCGCATGATTCACTTCCGCCCGAAAAAAGTCGCGACATCATTATTGCACACGGTGAAGATGGGGCAAAGCTACTTGAGAAACATAAGATGCCAAAGGAACTTGTAGATATTGCGAGACAACATCATGGAACAAGTTTACTAAAATACTTTTTTGTAAAAGCTCGCGATATGGGAGAAGAAGTAGCTGAAGCAGATTATAGGTACGCGGGTCCGAAACCACAAACGAAAGAAATCGCAATAATTTCTATTTCGGATAGTATAGAGGCTGCTGTCAGATCGCTGAAGGATCCTACTACCCAAAAAATTGCTACGCTCGTTCGAGCAATTATTAACGATAAATTAAATGATGGTCAATTTGATGAGTGTGATTTGTCAATGAAGGAGTTAAGGAAGGTGGAGCGTGCAATTTGCGAAACCTTGAACGGTATTTTTCATAGCCGAATTGAGTATCCCGACTAAATAAAGGAGGCGACGGTAGATTGTTGGAGCTATATTTTAACGATGCAACAAGTTCAGTTGAAGAGCAGCAACAAAAATTAATCGAAGAACTGCTAATTTATGCAGCTGAAAAAGAAGGCGTTGAAGGGGAAGCTGAAGTTTCAGTTACATTTATGACAGATTATGAAATCCAAAAAATAAACGCAGAATATCGTGGCATAGATAAGTCAACGGATGTTATTTCATTTGCACTTGAAGAAACATCCGAGGATGAAATGCAAATTGTATATGATGAAAAGATGCCACGTACACTTGGTGATATTATAATTTCTGTCGAGACTGCAAAAGCTCAGGCAGTCGATTACGGGCATGATTTGAAGCGTGAACTGGGATTTCTTGCGCTCCATGGATTCCTTCACCTTCTTGGTTATGATCATCTGACCGAAGAAGATGAAAAGAGAATGTTTGGCAGACAGAATGAGATTTTAACTGCATTTGGACTCGAGAGGTAACGTATGCCTAAATTTATTCGAGCGTTTGGATATGCTGCAGAAGGAATTCTCCACGGAATAAAAACAGAGAGAAACATTAAATTTCACTTTCTATCTATGCTTGTAGTTGTTATTGCCAGTTTTTTAACTAAATTATCCTTAATTGAGTGGATAGTCGTCCTCCTTTTAATAGGTGGGATGATTGCGCTTGAAATGATGAATTCTTCTATCGAACGGGCAATAAATCTGGTAACATCTGAAGTCCATCCTCTTGCGAAACAAGCAAAGGATCTCGCTGCGGGAGCGGTACTTATTTATGCTATAATTAGCGCGATAATAGGTTTACTACTATTTATCCCTAAATGGTTTTATTAATATAGAAGAGGTGTGTTTATGAACAAAGAGAAGTTGATTGAAGCTTCGAAAATAGCACGTGAAAAAGCATATGTTCCTTATTCAAATTTCCCTGTAGGTGCAGCATTACTTGCGTCTGACGGAACAATATATCATGGGTGTAATATTGAAAACTCAGCATATAGCATGACGAACTGTGCAGAAAGAACAGCTTTTTTTAAAGCTGTTTCTGAAGGAGTCCATTCATTTGAAGCGCTTGCTGTTGTGGGCGATACAGAGGGACCAATTTCACCGTGTGGCGCATGTAGACAAGTGATAACGGAATTCTGTGATGGGGCTATGCCAGTTTATTTAACAAATTTAAAAGGGGAAGTATTCGAAACTACAGTAGCAGAGCTTCTACCCGGTGCGTTTTCTAAGGAGGATCTTTCATATGCAAGAAAAAAATAATGAATTTAAATCAGGTTTTATTTCAATTATAGGACGACCCAATGTTGGGAAATCAACGTTCTTGAATCATGTAGTCGGACAGAAGATCGCAATTATGAGTGATAAACCTCAGACGACTCGAAACAAAGTTCAAGGAGTTGTAACAACTGAAGATGCGCAAATGATTTATATCGACACACCAGGTATTCATAAGCCAAAACACAAGCTAGGCGACTTCATGCTAAAAGTAGCACGAAACACACTTAGAGAAGTAGACGCAATCATGTTTATGGTAAATGCTGAAGAGAAAATTGGTCCTGGAGATCGATACATTATTGAAATGCTCGAGCACACAGAAACTCCAGTTTTTCTTGTAATAAATAAAATTGACCTTGTGCATCCGGATCGATTACTGGAAATAATCGTCTCTTATAAATCTGAATATGATTTTGCAGAAATTGTTCCTATTTCCGCCATAAATGGAAATAATACAGATCGTTTACTTGAAACGTTGAAAAAGTATTTACCTAAAGGTCCAAAATATTATCCCGATGACCAGGTAACGGATCATCCTGAACGTTTTATTATTTCTGAATTTATTCGCGAAAAAGTATTGCACTTAACTAGGGAAGAAATTCCACATTCAATTGCTGTTGTTATCGAGAAAATCGATCGCAAGAGTAAAAAAGAAATAGTTACAATTATGGCTACAATTATTGTTGACCGTGATTCTCAAAAAGGAATTGTAATCGGAAAAAATGGCGCACTTTTAAAAGAAATTGGAACAAAAGCTCGTCGCGATATCGAAATGCTGTTAGGATCTAAAGTATATCTAGAGTTATGGGTAAAAGTGCAAAAGGATTGGCGGAATAAACCGGGCCGCTTGAAAGAATTCGGTTTTAGCGATGATGAATATTAAAAACGTATCGCTTTAAATTAAATGAGGGGTGACAAACTTGTTGAACAAGTGGGAAGGGATTATTATTCGTAGTATCCCATACGGTGAGTCCAATAGTATTGTCACTCTTTTTACGAAAGAAGCCGGCAAAGTAACAGTAATGGCTCGTGGAGCAAAAAAGCCGAGGAGTCGACTAGCCGCACTTACACAGCTTTTCACTCATGGATCTTTTTTGATTCGACAAGGAAGAGGTATGGGCACGCTTGAGCAAGGGGAACAATTGGATTCTATGCGTCACATAAGAGAAGACCTTGAAGCGACGGCCTATGCGAGTTACATCGTAGAGATTGTCGATCGCCTAACGGAAGACAACGAGCGGATTGTCGGTGTCTATGACCTTTTATACGACGCACTTCATACGATTAGTGAGCAATACGATCCAGAGGCAATTTCCTTATTTGTTGAATGGAAGATGCTGCTAGTAGGTGGAATTAACCCAACACTTCATCAATGTGCAAATTGCCATGCAACGGAAGGAGAATTTGCGTTTTCTTTTCGAGAAATTGGTTTTCTATGCCATAGGTGCTTCCATGTAGATCCTTATTTGGTTCGAATTACGCCCAACCAACTAAAGCTGATTCGAACATTCTTTACAGTTCCAATCAAACAAGTGGGCGACTTAACATTAAAAAAAGAAACGAAGCATTTTATGAAGAAAATTGTTCGTACTATATATGATGAACAAATTGGCATTCGATTTAAAGCGCGCTCATTTCTCGATCAACTTGAATCAACACCCGCATTATTGCCTAAAAGAGAAACTCCCCAGAAAGAATGAAATCTTTCTGAGGAGTTTTTTTAATTAAAATTCAAGATGTTTAGCAATATAATCTTTTACGTCTTCAATTGGCATACGTACTTGTTCCATAGAATCACGGTGACGAACAGTCACTTGGCGATCTTCTTCGGAATCAAAATCATACGTAATGCAGAATGGTGTACCAATTTCGTCTTGACGACGGTAGCGTCTACCAATAGATTGTGAATCATCATATTGAACAGAGAAGTGTTTACGAAGTTCTGCGTAAACCGCATCCGCACTTTCTGATAGCTTTTTTGACAATGGAAGTACTGCCGCTTTAACCGGTGCAAGAGCAGGGTGGAAGCGAAGTACTGTACGCTTATCATCGCCTTCAAGTTGTTCTTCATGGTAAGCATCTGTAAGGAAAGCAAGGGTAACACGGTCTGCACCAAGTGAAGGTTCGATACAGTAAGGGACAAACTTCTCATTCGTAATCGGGTCTTGATAATGGAAGTCCTCACCTGAAAACTCCATATGACGCTTTAAGTCAAAGTCCGTTCGGTTTGCGATTCCCCAAAGTTCTCCCCAACCGAATGGGAATTTATATTCAATGTCTACAGTACCTTTAGAATAATGTGAGAGTTCGTCCTCAGTGTGTTCGCGTAAGCGCGTATTCGCATCTGTTAGACCTAAGTCAAGAAGCCATTTTTTAGAGAAATCTCTCCAGTATTCATACCATTCATTATCTTCACCGGGCTTACAGAAAAACTCAAGTTCCATTTGTTCGAATTCACGTGTACGGAACGTAAAGTTTCCAGGTGTGATTTCATTTCGGAAGCTTTTTCCGATTTGTGCAATACCAAAGGGCATTCTTTTTCTCATTGAGCGTTGTACATTTTTAAAGTTAACGAAAATTCCTTGTGCAGTTTCAGGGCGTAAAAAGATTTCATTCGATGAAGAATCCGTTACACCTTGAGAAGTTTTAAACATTAAGTTGAATTGACGAATGGCTGTATAGTCCATAGCGTCACAATTTGGACAAACAACTTCATGTTCAACAATCAATTCGTTCATTTTTTCAAAAGTTAGGCCATCCACAATAATTTCCATGCCTTTTTTATCAAGTGCATCTTCGATTAATTTGTCAACACGGTGACGTGTTTTACATTTTTTACAGTCAATCATAGGGTCATTAAAGTTACCCGTATGGCCGGATGCTTCCCAAACCTTTGGATTCATAAGAATTGCAGCATCAAGTCCGACGTTGTGAGGTGATTCTTGAACAAACTTCTGCCACCATGCTTTTTTGATATTGTTTTTTAGTTCAATTCCTAGTGGACCATAATCCCACGTATTTGCTAATCCACCATAAATATCAGAACCTGGAAATACAAAACCTCTTGCCTTTGATAAATTAACAATTTTTTCCATTGACATAAAATTATCCCTCCAATTAAAATAAGCACAGGTCCCCGGACAGTAATGTCCGAGGACGAGTGCATGATGACCCGCGGTTCCACCTCGATTGGCTATTTCAATAGCCCACTTAAAAAACACATGGCTCCCGGTTGCCTATTCATGTCACTGTAGGCTTTCACTGTTCCTACTCGCTAGTGTTTGACATGACTTATTGACCAATCTGCGCCTATTAAATACATAAATTAGTTTAGCATGATTCTTCTTTCTTCGCAATAGCTAGCATTTTCGTATATAATTATCGAGGATAAAGAATTGAACGTTTAGGGCGGTGACTTATATGGAATTGAATAAGCGCCAGACAGAAATTCTAGAAATCGTTAAAGGAAACGGGCCAATTACTGGAGAACAGATTTCCGAACGGCTCGGTCTGGCTAGAGCTACAATACGTCCCGATCTGGCCATCTTAACAATGGCTGGTTATCTTGATGCTCGACCACGTGTTGGGTATTTTTACTCAGGCAAGAAACCTTCACAGTCTTTAGAGGATAGTATAATTGGAATGAAAGTTCGTGACTTTCAATCAATACCGATTGTTATTAAAGAAAAAATCTCTGTATATGATGCAATATGCCAAATGTTTCTTGAAGATGTAGGAACATTATTTGTCGTCGATGATTCCTTCTTACTTTCGGGAGTTCTTTCAAGAAAAGATTTATTAAGAACGAGTCTTGGCGGAAACGACCTTAACAAAATGCCAGTACATGTAATTATGACGCGGATGCCAAACATTACGTATTGTGAAAAGCAAGACACAGTTATCGAAGTAGCTAAAAAGATGATAGATCACCAGATTGATGCACTTCCTGTAGTTGAGGATAAAGGAAAAGGGCTCACTGTCATTGGAAGAATAACAAAAACAAATATTACAGCAGCATTCCTATCACTTGGGGATGATCATGAACTATGAGGGGGACACAATGAGAAAGTTAACATTATTCATCGTTTCCGACTCTGTCGGCGAAACAGCTGAGTTGGTTGCTAAAGCGGCCGTAAGCCAATTTAGTCCAGGACTTGATGCTGTCTCAGTGAAGCGATTTTCACATATTGAAGACCCTATTCAGTTGCAAGAAATTGCGTTTTTAGCTGAAAAACAACAAGCGCTTGTTGTTTATACATTAGTGAAAAGTGGCATGCGACAAAAATTAAGAGAAGAATGTATTGCTAGAGAAATTAAATGTGTAGATTTACTAGGTGATCTAGTACAACAGATTTCATCTGAACTTGATGAAGAACCTTTAGAAGAGCCCGGTCTCGTTAGACAGTTGGATGAAGAGTATTTCAAGAAAATAGATGCAATCGAATTTGCGGTAAAATATGATGATGGAAGAGATCCGCGCGGCATTTTAAAGGCGGACATCGTATTGATTGGGGTTTCTAGAACGTCTAAAACACCATTATCTCAATATCTTGCACATAAAAGATATAAAGTTGCGAATGTTCCACTCGTACCTGAAGTTGATCCGCCAGAAGAATTATTTCAGATCGATCCTAAAAAATGTTTTGCACTTATAATTTCATCTGATAAATTAAATTCCATTCGAAAAGAACGTTTGATAGCTCTTGGATTAAAGGACGATGCAAATTATGCACAATTGGATCGAATTGAAAGTGAGATTGAACACTTTAGAAAAGTGGTCTCAAAAATTGGTTGTGAAACTGTAAATGTTTCGAATCGAGCGGTCGAAGAGACTGCTAATGTAATCATTACAAGCATGATGAACCAGAATAAATAAGAGAGAAGGACCTTCCGCATTTAGTGGTGAGGTTCTTCTTTTGGGGAGTCCGATTGTGAAAATACTACGATTTTGGAGCAAAGTAGTAGATATTAATCGAAACTAATCGAAATTTCTTCCCAACTAGTGTAATATAAGAGATTCGAGAATAATTTAATGTATTTGTCGAATTATAAAGGATTTTTGAAAGTCATATAGAATTTAAGAGGTTAGAGCAGAAAAAGGTGATGAGATGACTAGAATACCAGAAGAAACAATTGAGGCAGTTCGTACGAAGACAGATATTGTCGATTTAATAGGTGAATATGTACAGCTGACAAAAAGAGGGAAAAACTGGTTTGGTCTATGTCCGTTTCATGGAGAAAGTACACCATCCTTTTCTGTTTCAGAGGATAAACAACTTTTTCATTGCTTTGGTTGTGGCGCAAGTGGAAATGCAATTACATTCGTAATGGACATCGAAAACAGTCAATTTACTGAGGCTGTAGTGAAGCTTGCAAATAGGACAGGCCTTGAAATAGATGTTGCCTTTGAAAACAACTCTATAGTTAAACCTAGTAGCGAATTTAAACCGATGTTTGAAGCGCACGCACTTGCAGCAAACTTTTATAGTCATTTACTTCTAAATACAGTAGAAGGAGAAATGGCACTGCAATATCTTGAAAAAAGAGGGTTTACGAGAGAGAGTATCGAAAAATATGGGATTGGGTGGGCTCTTGATGATTCTACAGCTTTAACCGATTTACTGAAACGGAAAAACTTTGATTTGAAAGAAATGGCTCTTGCTGGGCTATGCATTATGAGGGATGATGGAACTGGATTTTTTGACCGGTTTCGTGGGCGGATCATGTTTCCGCTGCATGATGAACGAGGAAGTGTCATTGCCTTTTCGGGAAGAGTGTTAATTGAAGGGAATCAAGATGCAAAATACTTGAATAGTCCCGAAACCCCGATATTTGAAAAAAGCCAAATATTATACAATTTTCATAATGCGCGTCTTAACGTGCGAAAAACGGGTAAAGTAATACTGTTTGAAGGATTTATGGATACGATATCGGCGGATCGGGCGGGTGTATTGAATAGTGTTGCCGTCATGGGTACATCATTGTCAGATACGCATCTAATAAAACTGAAACGAATTGCAAAGGAAATAATTATTTGTTGTGATGGAGATAACGCTGGTTGGGAAGCGGCAAAACGATTTGCGAGCATGGCGATTAGTAAAGATATCGATGTGCAAGTTGCCCTTTTACCGGATAAAATGGATCCTGATGACTTTATCGCTAATCGAGGTGGAGAAGCTTTTAGTGAACAGATTATTGGCAGTCCACATGCGTACATGTCTTTTATTCTTCTTTATGCAAAGCGCTCCAAAAATCTTGCTCATGAAAATGATGTATTGCAATTCATCCATGAGGTACTCGAAGAGTTAGTCAAGAGAACATCTCCTGTGGAGCGGGATATGTACATCCGACAACTATCGCAAGAAACAGGCGTAGCTTTCGAGGCAATTCACCAACAATTTATAAAAATGGCGGGGAAACAGGCAAAACAAGTTAAAACTCAGCCTGCTCAAGTGGAAAAAGCTCTATCGGTAATGCCACCTAAACGAAAAGTTACGGGGACGGAACGTGCTGAAAGACTTCTGCTCTTTCACCTGTTGAATGATGGTTCCCTGTTTGATCGTTTTTGGGCAGAAAGACAAGAACCATTTATTCACGATGAATATTCGTCTATATATGTTCGTCTTGCTGGATTTTATGAGCAACATGGAATTCCAGACTTTCATCGATTTGCTGAATCGCTTGAAGATCGTGAATTAAGAAAGATTGTTCTCGAAGCAGCGATGACTGAAAGAGATCCCGAACACGCAGAAGAAGAAATAGCCGACTGCATTCGTCACTTAGAAAAGTACCGAATAGATCTTCAAATCCGAGAGAAGATGCATAAGTCGAAAGAAGCTGAAAAAATGAAAGATTATACCTTGGCGTTGGAGCTTGCTAGGGAAATTATACAGCTCCGGAATTCATTGACCGCTTTGTAGTCATAGTCCGATGTTAAAAGGAGGAACAGTTAGATGAGTAAAAAAGAATTATCCGAAGAAGTAGATGTAGAAATGTCAATAGAAGATGTGAAAGCTAAGCTGTTGGAAGCAGGTAAGAAAACAGGTGAATTGACACTTGATGAGGTAACGGAAAAACTGTCCCCTTTTGAAATTGAGCCTGAGCAATTTGAGGAGTTTCTCGATTTAGTAGAGACGCAAGGGGTTGAGATAGATCGTAAATCAGAGGATGATGAGGCTGGTACAGAACCAGTAAAAGCAGCAGCTGATGAAACCAAATTCGATTTAAATGACCTAAGTGTACCACCAGGCGTTAAAATTAACGACCCAGTACGAATGTATTTAAAAGAAATTGGTCGAGTGGATTTATTAACAGGAACACAAGAAGTTGATCTTGCTAAACGAATTATCGAAGGTGATGATGAAGCTAGAAAAGAACTTGCTGAGGCAAACTTAAGGCTAGTTGTAAGCATTGCAAAACGATATGTAGGACGTGGGATGCTATTTCTAGATCTTATTCAAGAAGGTAATATGGGGCTTATTAAAGCTGTTGAGAAGTTTGATCATACAAAGGGATTCAAGTTTAGTACATATGCCACATGGTGGATCCGTCAAGCAATTACACGGGCAATCGCTGATCAGGCACGTACGATTCGAATACCCGTTCATATGGTTGAAACGATTAACAAATTAATAAGAGTACAACGCCAGTTGCTCCAAGATTTGGGCCGTGAACCGTCTCCAGAAGAGATTGGTGAAGAGATGGAGTTAACTGCTGAACGCGTTCGAGAAATACTTAAAATTGCTCAAGAGCCTGTCTCACTAGAAACCCCAATTGGTGAAGAAGACGACTCACACCTAGGTGATTTCATCGAGGATTCAGAAGCGCAGTCTCCTTCAGACCATGCTGCTTATGAGTTGTTGAAAGAGCAGCTTGAAGATGTTCTTGATACATTAACAGATAGGGAAGAGAATGTTTTACGACTTCGTTTCGGCCTTGATGATGGTCGAACAAGAACACTTGAAGAAGTGGGCAAAGTCTTTGGTGTGACAAGGGAACGAATTCGTCAAATCGAAGCGAAAGCACTTCGAAAGTTGCGCCATCCATCTAGAAGTAAAAGGTTAAAAGATTTCCTAGAATAAAAGCTAAGCATCGGCGACCATCTGCTGATGCTTTTTTTAGGGGTGAAAAAATGAATGAGAAACGAAAAGAGATAATTATTTCTGAAATCAAATATTGGAGACAAAATAAGCTCTTGCCAAGTCATTATTGTGATTTCTTAATTACATTGTATGCAAAAGGGGAACATGAAGAGGAAGTAGTGGAGAAGAAAACCAAATCCATCATTCAAATTGAAAAGAAGAAACGCGTTCAGCTACTCTTGATTTTAACTATTTTAACTATTGTATCGAGTGTTAGTATGGTTTTATTCTCGAGTGATCCCTTACTACCTATTGGTATTTCTTTTTTAGTTTTAGGTCTATTACTATACATGTCATTTCGAAAAAATAGCGTTAAATCTGAAATGACACTTTTTATATACATATTAGGTGCGTATTTATTTTTCGCAATTACGATGAAAGTTTGGTTTTCCTTTTTTAATGAAAATGCAATGGCCCTAATTGGTTTACTAATTTTAAATTGCTTGTTATGGATAATCTCAGGGAGATTGTTGAAGCAAATTTACTTAGTAATTACTGGAGTTATTGGACTCTTGGTCATACTTATATTTATTGCGTATTCCTTTTAAACGAACATTTAATTAATATGTTGTGTAACGAGTGCTCAATTCGTTATAATTAATAATGTAAGCGTTCACAAAGGGGTGAAAAGGATGAATTTTGATTTAACAGAAGAACAAACAATGATTCGAAAAATGATGAGAGAGTTTTCGGATGAAGAAGTTCTTCCTGGTGCGGTTGAGAGAGATAAGTCTAAGATGTTTCCTGTCGAGATATTTAAAAAACTTTCTTCAATGGGCATGATGGGATTACCGTTTCCTGAAGAATATGGTGGCAGCGGAGCAGACACGATTAGTTTTGCGATTGTTACAGAAGAATTAAGTCGCGCATGTGCGTCAACTGGAATTACTTATTCCGCGCATATTTCGCTGGGGGGCGCGCCACTTAACTTATTTGGAACTGAGGAGCAGAAGCGTAAGTATTTAACTCCGATTTGTAAAGGTGATTCTTTTGGTGCATTTGGTCTGACCGAGCCGAATGCGGGATCGGATGCGGGTGGTACAGAAACAACGGCTAAAGAAGAAGGCGATGAATTTGTTATTAATGGATCCAAGGTCTATATAACAAATGCTAGTTACGCCAAACATTTAGCGCTTACTGCTATAACTGGAACGAATAATGGAAAAAAAGAAATCAGTGCAATAATCGTTCCAACTGATCAGAAAGGATTTACAATTCTCGACAAATACGACAAGATGGGTCTAAATGCGTCGAATACTACTGAGTTGGTATTAGACAATGTTCATGTTCCAACTGAAAACCTCCTTGGGAAGCGTGGTGAGGGCCTTAAACAGTTCTTGGTCACATTGGATGGTGGACGTATAGGAATAGGTGCAATGGCTGTAGGGATTGCCCAGGGGGCTTTCGATCGTGCCCTGCGATACTCAAAAGAGAGAAAGCAATTCGGCAAGACTCTATCGACTTTTCAAGTTACTCAATTTAAACTTGCGGATATGGCAATGAAAATTGAATTAGCTCGAAATATGGTATATAAGGCAGCCTGGTTAAAAGACCAAGGTAGGCCATTCTCGAAAGAGGCCGCTATGTGTAAATTATATGCTTCTGAAATAGCTATGGAAGTTGCAAATGAAGCAATTCAAATTCATGGCGGTTATGGATATATGAGAGAATATGAGGTAGAGCGCTTTATGAGAGATGCTAAACTTCTTGAAATTGGTGAAGGAACTTCAGAGATTCAGCGAATGGTTATTGCAAGGCTAATTGGCTGTTAAATAGACAGTGTTTGAGGTTGGGTGATGATAAAGAGATTTATCCTGTTCCGAAGACTATCAATTTTGTCGAATTTGTCACATTCAGTCTAAAAAAAGCTGATAACCCTTTATGTTTTCAAACAGATACAGTACAATATTAATTGTGTACTGAATTCATTACAAACTAGATATGTAAAAAGGAGGGTTATTTGATGAGTAAAAATCCAGTAATACCGTATATCCTAATTTTTTCACTCGGAATCGGTCTAATTTTCTTCCTTTCCCTCTATGGGCTTGATCAAAAAAAGGAAATTGCTAGTCAAGGTGAAGATGCTAATCCTGCAGAGGAAGTTGTTACTACGGAGTTTGACCCAGATGTAGCAATCGGTAAATGTATCGGCTGTCACGGAGGCGAGCTTGAAGGTGGTATGGGCGGTGCAGCACCTGCATTGGTTGGTTTAGGAATGTCAGCGGACGAAATTGTTGACGTACTAAAAAATGGCCAAGGCGCTATGCCAGCACAAGTACCAAATGCAATCCCTGCTGAACATGCAGAAGACTTAGCAGAATATCTCTTAACGCTTCAATAAGTCTTTAAATGTCAAAGTCGTCTGTTTGCAGAATTTTTCTGTTAACAGAGGGCTTTTTCTTTTTAGCTCAGTTAAATAATTAATATTGATAAAACTTATTTCACAATAGTCCTGTTAATTTCCGTTTCAGACCCAAAAAGTGGAAAGATGAAGTACAATCTTTCCCTGAAGTGCGGAAAGATAAAGTTCAATCTTTCCCTGACGCGTTCCGGAGGGCAGGCGGTGGACCAACCCGCTGTTGTTTCACCTGACCCGCTGTCCTCCCGGAGTCGCCGTCTTCCACTACAATCAACTAGGAGTGTACAAAAATCTCTTGTCGTACTATTCCCACGCCATTAACCTTGAATCGAAACGATCCAGCGCAGAAGCGACAAGTGTGAGCCGAAGTAGTAAGACCGACAGTGAACTTTCTGACGGGCTTACTACGGGAGGCCATCACCAAGCGCCCAAGCGATATTCTCACACCTCTCACTCTATTGATAAGGAGTGTACAAATACTTTATATACTATTATTAACATGACCTTTTCATAAAAAAGGTAATAATTAAGATTGGAGGTATACGAATGCTAATTGAACGATTATCGGAAAGATTAAAGGCTGTTGCTTCTTTTGTAGAAAAAGATGTAATTGTCGCAGATATTGGAAGTGACCATGCCTACTTGCCTTGTTATTTAATTCAGACAGAAAAAGTAAAAAAAGTAATTGTTGGAGAAGTAGTGGAAGGGCCTTATAATTCAGCTGTTAAAAGTGTGAAGAAAGAAGGGCTTCAAGCACAAATTACGGTTCGTTTAGCAAATGGTCTTTTTGCGATTGAAGAAAGTGATCAGGTGCATACGATTACAATTGCTGGAATGGGCGGTTCGTTAATTGCCTCTATTTTAGAGGATGGTAAAAATCGGTTAGAAACGGTTGAGCGGATAATTGTTCAACCTAATATTCATGCCGAAGCAATTCGTGAGTGGGCAACTGCAAACAGATGGAAAATAATAGATGAGCGGATTCTAGAAGAGGAAAGTAAAATATACGAAATTTTAGTGTTAGAAAAAGGTGAAATATCTTATAGTGAGGCAGACTATTTGCTAGGGCCTATTCTTCGCTTGAAAAAAAGTGATGTTTTTATAGAAAAATGGGAACGTGAAATTGAGGAATGGACCCGTGTGTTAATTGCTCTTGAAGAAGCAAATGAAACATCTGCAATTGAACAAAAAAAAGAGCAATTGAGACATCAAATACAATTAGTGAGAAAGGCGCTGGTCTAGTGAAAAAAGTGAATGGACATGAAGTGATTTCATTATTTGAAAAGTGGTCACCTAAACACTATGCAATGGAAGGAGATCCAGTCGGGCTCCACATTGGTGCTTTAAACAGGCCAGTGGAAAAAGTTCTCGTAACTCTTGATGTAAATGAAGAGGTTGTAGATGAGGCGATTGAAAAGGGCGCAACATTGATCCTTGCCCATCATCCACCTATATTCAGACCGCTAAAAGGTATTCTGACGGATACGCCACAAGGGAGAATGATTGAGAAATGTATCAAAAATGACATTTCTGTGTATGCCGCTCATACAAATCTCGATGTGGCTCCTGGTGGTGTAAATGATATGCTTGCTTCCTTATTGGGACTTCAAGAAACAAAAATTGTTGAGGAAACGTATTCGGAATCTCTCTTTAAACTTATTATCTTTAGTCCGGTCTCCCATTCTGAGGAAATACGACATGCCCTTCTAAAAGCTGGTGCAGGTTCGATTGGGGATTACGAAGGTTGTAGTTTTACTTCTCACGGAGAGGGGCGATTTACACCAGTTGAAGGCGCAAATCCTTTTATTGGAGCGCTCAATAAGGTGGAGCAAGTTAAAGAAGAGAAAATAGAAGTCGTTGTATCAAGTTCCAAAAAGGAGCAGGTAGTAAAGGCGATGAGAAAAGCCCATCCATACGAAGAGCCAGCATATGATCTTATTCAACTTGACCAAAAGGTAAATGTATTGGGACTAGGGCGGGTAGGAAAACTTAAAGAAGAAATGACGTTGAGCTCGTTTTCTGAACTAGTAAAATCTGCACTTAACGTTCCAGCGGTTCGTTTTGTCGGAGACCCTAATTCATCAATTCGTAAAGTCGCGGTTCTTGGTGGCGATGGAAATAAATATATTTATGCTGCCAAGCGCGTTGGGGCAGACGTTTTAGTGACAGGCGACTTATATTATCATGTAGCCCATGACGCGGAAGCAATGGGTCTGAATGTTGTAGACCCTGGTCATAATGTGGAGAGAGTGATGATTCAGGGCGTCGCAACTCATATGACAGAAGCGTGTAAACTAGCAAAGTATGATGTGGAATTTATCGAATCCTTATTAGTGACCGAACCTTTTCAATTTATCTAAAATAACCAAAGAAAAACCGACCTTTGAAAATAAAGGTCGGTTTGTAAGATATTATGCGTAAGGTTCAATACGTTGAACTGGTTGTGGATTTTTAATTCTTGGTAATATCCGGTCCAGTTTGAATTTCTTCTCAGGATTATGGGTAGAGGGATCATCGTCCTTGTACTGATCAAGAAAAGCAATGACTTCTCGAACGATAAGTGTAGGTGTTGAGGCACCAGCTGTTACAGCGACGGTCTCAATGCCCTTTAGCCACTCAACGTTTAATTCTGAAACGTCCGAAATTCGGTAGGAAGGCGTATTTGCAATTTCAACAGATACTTGCGTAAGGCGATTGGAGTTGTTACTCATCGGGTCACCTACGACGATAAGTAGCTCAGCTTCTCCAGCTTGCTCTGCGACAGCTTCTTGTCGAACTTGTGTCGCTAGACAAATCTCTTGATGCGCTTCGATATGTGGATATTTTTCCTTTAGTGCTTCCATAAGGTGAGCAACATCCCATTGACTCATTGTCGTTTGGTTCGTCACTAAAAGTTTTTTGTTTGTGACAGTTAACTTTTCGACATCTTCCAACGTTTCAATAAGGTGGACTTTATCTGGAGCAACACCAATTGCACCTTCTGGTTCAGGGTGATGTTTTTTACCAATATAAACAATGTCGAAACCTTCAGTTGTTTTTTCTTCGATTAAATCATGCGTTACAGTAACATCGGGACAAGTAGCATCAATTGAAACAAGACCTTTTCTCTTAGCGAGTTCCCTTACTTCCGGTGAAACACCGTGAGCGGTAAAAATAACAGTTCCTGAATCAACTTTTTCAAGGATTTCTAACCGGTTTTCACCGTCTAGAGTAACAATCCCGTCTTCTTCAAAGGCATCCGTAACATGTTTGTTATGGACAATCATCCCCAATATAAAAATTGGCCTAGGCAACGATTTGTCGAGAGCCGCATTTCTTGCGATAATCATTGCATCGACAACCCCGTAACAATAACCTCTAGGGGTAATCTTCAACACTTTCATCAAATTCACTCCTCTAATAGGATCTTCAATCTATTATAGCGGAGTAGAGTCCTCGTTTCAAAGTTAAAAGCCACGGGGTTGAAAAATTCTAGGTGCAGGTGGACCAGTAGGTGTATTTTGTACTGTAGGTTGACTAGGTGAAAAAGTTGGATTTCCTCCAGGCGGATTTGCATCAGGCATTGATTGAAAGCCTTTATACAGTTTCCACATGGCGGGCAAGTTTTGGACCATAGGGGCAAATTGTTGGACGACGGGTGCGAATTGTTGTGCAGTGTTTAGGAAATTATTAGCGGTTTGCATATAACTTTCTAATTTAGATGTATTTTGTGCCGGTGGATTTCCTTGCATATTCGCATATGGCGATTGATTCATTTCTCCACCTGGAAACGGTGACCCTTGAGGGAATGGTTGCCCGGGAGCCAGTGGCATTCCAAAGCCCGATTGTCGAATGGGAGGCGGAGTTGACTGGTTGCCCACAAATGGATAAAAGGACTGGTATCTCAATTATAATCTCCTTTCGTCAATAAAATATCAATGAACACATAGTATACTATGCAAAATTCACATACGGCGGAACGAAATCGTGATACAATAGAATAAGGTTAGGAGGCATTTTAATGTCAAAATTCACAGATTATAAATTTAAGCCGTTTATTCGGGAAGCTATCGGGGGGCTCGGGTTTGAAAGTCCGACACCGATTCAGAAAGAAATCATTCCGCTTATCTTAAAAGGGACAAGCGCAATTGGTCAAGCACACACGGGTACAGGGAAATCACATAGTTTCCTTATCCCTACATTGGAACGTTTAGACGAGGCAGCTGATGAGCTGCAAGCCGTTATTGTTGCACCAACTCGGGAACTTGCAACGCAATTGTATAATGAGTTAGCTAAAATGATTGAAGGTACTACGATTCGTACTACACTCTTAATTGGAGGTACGGATAAGGAACGGTTAGTTGGAAAACTAAAATCGAATCCACAAATCATCGTTGGAACTCCAGGTAGGATTAGTTATATGGCTGAAAATGGTGCACTTGCTATTCATACAGCTAAAATTCTAGTTATTGACGAAGCCGATCTTGCATTTGATATGGGTTTTATTGAAGATATCGATAAGTTCGCTTCAAAAATGCCAGTAAATCTTGAAATGTATGTCTTTTCTGCGACAATTCCAGAGAAGCTGAAGCCATTTCTTTCAAAATATATGGAATCGCCTGCACATATTCAAATCGGAAAACAGAAATCATTGACTGAAGGAATGCGTTATTCTTTAGTCCCGGTACGTGGGATGGATAGGCAAAAGAAATTACTCCAAGTACTTGAAGGAATCTCTCCTTATTTAGCAATTATATTTACGAACACGAGGCAAAATGCAGACAGACTTGCAGATTTCCTTGCTGAATCAGGAATCAAAACGGGTAGAATTCACGGTGATTTATCGCCACGGGAACGTACGCGTATGATGAAACGAATTCGTGATTTAGACTTTCAATTTATCGTCGCAACTGATCTTGCGGCAAGAGGAATTGACATCCCAGGTGTCAGTCATGTTGTGAACTACGAGTTACCAGATGAACTTGAATTCTTTATCCACAGGGTGGGTAGAACAGCTCGTGCAGGTCTAGAAGGTCATGCAATTACGCTATATGATCCGTCAGAAGATGATAAAATTGTACGTATTGAACAAATGGGTGTTCCATTCATTCATGAAGAAGTAAAAGCTGGACATTGGGTTGAGGTAAAAGAGCGACATGCAAGAAAAAATCGTGTGAAACAAGTCGATGATATTGATCGGAAAGTTTCTTCTTTTGTTCAGAAGCCCGCTAAGGTAAAGCCTGGATACAAAAAGAAAATGACTCAAAAAATGGAAATGATTAAAAAGCGCGAAAGGAGAATTAAGCGTAAAAAATGATTAAAGACAATTCTTTACTTCTTGGTTCTCATGTTTCAATGAGCGGCAGTAAGATGTTGCTTGGTTCTAGCGAGGAAGCAGCAAGTTACGGTTCTAACACATTTATGATTTACACCGGTGCTCCTCAAAATACACGAAGAAAGCCGATTGAAGATTTAAATATAGAATTAGGGCGTACACATATGGCAGACAACGGAATATCAAATATAATTGTCCATGCGCCGTATATTATTAATCTTGGCAATACGACTAAGCCTGAAACATTCGCGCTTGGAGTAGACTTTCTTCAAAAAGAAATTGAACGAACAGCGGCACTTGGAGCGACTGAAATCGTTTTGCACCCAGGCGCGCATGTGGGTGCGGGTGTAGATAAAGGAATCGCGAAAATTATTGAAGGTTTAAATGAAGTCTTGTCACAAGATTTCCCAGTGCGCATTGCTCTTGAAACAATGGCAGGAAAAGGGACAGAATGTGGACGGAACTTTGATGAGATTGCTAAAATCATTGATGGCGTGAAGAATAATGAACGATTATCCGTTTGCTTCGATACTTGCCATGTTCATGACGCTGGTTATGATATTGTGAATGACTTTGAGGGTGTATTAAAAGAGTTTGATCAAATCGTTGGTAAAGAAAGAATTTCTGTTATCCATGTAAATGATAGCAAAAATGAACAAGGGGCTATGAAGGATCGACATGAGAATATTGGCTTCGGTCATATTGGATTCGGTTCATTATCTTATATTGTTCATCATAAGGACTTTAAAGACGTACCTAAAATTTTGGAAACGCCATATGTGCCAGGGGTAGACCCAAAAAAGAAATCGGCTCCTTATAAATTTGAAATTGAAATGTTTCAAGAAAACGTGTTTCAACCAGAAAAAATAGACTCGTTAAGAGTCATTTAAGATGTATATATGAGCTAACTAAGTCATAATAGAACGTTTGAAACTCTTGGTAACCTAGGACTTATATGTTATAAGTCTTTGGTTACCACTTTATTTTTTGGCATCTAAATACATACGAAACAACATTTCTGCTTTTTTTGAACCAATTGCTTGCGCAACTTTATTCACAAAACTCTCTGGAATTCCTGTGAATATCCAATGAAAGGAAATCTCACTAAGTAAAGGGCGTAATGCTTGAATTTCTGAGATTGTAAGGTTAATTCCGTAAGACTTCGCAATTTGCTGTGCACCGTAATCATCACTCATACTAATCTGATGTAAAAGCTCTGCATAATCCATAAATTCATCCTTTCTTGACGGAGCTGAGACTTACTTTTGTCTTTTAAAAGCTTACCTCCCACTTTACAAAACGTTCTATCCTAGTGTTCATCTTTCTGCAGGGATTTAATAAGAGTTCATGGAAGCTTGTTTGAGTCAAATGGTTGTTTCTTGTCAACTCATCGTTTATAATTTATTTGTAGCAATCGGAATGATTCCTACTTAGGTGGAAAGGAACAAGTCATGAAAAATATCTTAATAGAATTGGACGATGTAGCTTTTCGTTACGAACATACAACAGTCCTAGAAAATATTACTTTAAACGTTCGACAGGGGGAGTTCTGGGCGCTAATAGGCCCGAACGGTTCTGGTAAATCTACGTTGATCAATATAATATTGGGTTTACTAAAACCCGATTCCGGCTCCATTAAATTGTTCGGTGCTCCTATTGAAACTTTTAAACAACGAGAACGAATCGGTTATGTTTCACAGAAATCGAATTCATTTAACTCAGGTTTTCCAGCAACGGTTTTAGAAGTAGTTCGAAGTGGACTAACACGTAAAAAAGGTTTATTTGTAAGCTTCAAAAAGAATGATGATAAAAAGGTATTAAGTGCTTTAAAAATCGTCGGTATGGATCGGTTTGCCAGTAGAAATATCGGTGAGTTATCCGGAGGGCAACAACAACGTGTTTTTATTGCTAGAGCTCTTGTAGGAGATCCTGAATTGCTTGTTATGGATGAACCAACTGTTGGGATTGATCAACAGAATGTAAATTCATTTTATACTATGCTGAATGAATTGAACCGTGACCACGGAATAGCAATTTTGCTGGTGACACATGAAATTGATTTGGTGACGGATCTTGCGACGCATGTGGCATGTTTAAACCGAACGATGCATTTTCATGGTGTCCAATCAGACTACAAACAGCTAGGTGATGAACAAGTTTCTAGATGGTATGGTCATCCTGTAAGGCGGGTCCATCAGCATGCGGAGGTGGGCAAGCAATGATTAGCGCTATTTTAACGTATGAATTTTTACAAAATGCTTTTATATCTGGACTAATAATCGGTGTAATTGCACCTCTTTTAGGCTTGTTCATAGTTGTTCGGCGACTCGCGTTAATTGCGGATGCATTGAGCCACGTTTCACTTGCCGGAATTGCCGGAAGCTTATATTTAAGTCAACAAGTACTGTTTTTTACTGCACTTAACCCGATTTATTTAGGTATTGGTTCGGCTGTCGCAGGATCCTTATTAATAGAAAAGTTAAGGGGCACCTATAAACATTACGAGGAACTCGCGATTCCCGTTATTTTATCTGCGGGTATCGGTTTAGGCGCTATTTTCATTTCATTGTCTAAAGGCTTTAGCTCCGACTTAATCGGTTACTTATTTGGTTCCGTTTCTGCGGTGAGTCGACAAGATTTATTCATTGTTCTTGTCATTGCAATCATTGTTGTTGGGTATATTCGGTTTTTATATAAAGAACTTTTTGTGTTATCTTTTGACCCCGAATATGCGAAAGTTTCAGGTGTTAATTCAAAGTACATTCAAATATTCTTTATGGTAATTACAGCACTCGTTATTGGTGCCTCAATGAGGATTGTAGGTATTTTACTTGTCTCGTCCTTAATGACAATTCCTGTAGCGGCATCGATTCAGCTGGCTAAAAGTTTTAAAGGTGCATTAATCTATTCAATCATTTTCGGTGAGGCGGCGGTTTTAATTGGCCTTGTCACAGCTTTTTACCTAGATATAGCACCAGGCGGCACTATAGTCTTGACTTCAATTGCTATATTACTTGTTGTACTCGCTTGGAAGAAATTCGAAGGTAGACGAAAGACGCAGCTAGGGGGCGAGTTGTTATGACGCTTGACGAAGCTTGGGAGATACTTCAAAAACAACAATTTAAGCGAACGAAAAATCGAGAAACGATACTTCATTTCTTTTCAAAAAATGACAAGTATATGACAGCTGCAGATGTTAAAAGCTTTATGGAAGAAGCTAATCCCGGAATTAGCTTTGACACAATCTATCGCAATCTCACTACATTTTCAGAACTTGGTATTTTGGAAGAAACAGATTTAACAGGTGAGCGCCATTTTCGGATGCAGTGTGACCCTGGTGTTCATCATCATCATTTTATTTGTACAACATGTGGAAAAACTAAAAACATTCCGGACTGCCCGATGGATTTACTTACGGTAAATTTACCTGAATATGAAGTAGAAGGGCATAAATTTGAAATTTACGGCAAGTGTCCGCTTTGTGTGACAAACTAAAAAGACAGTGTAGATCTCTTTGAAGAGAATCTACACTGTCTTTTTATTTACCTAAAAGTTCTTCGCTAAGAAACAATTGTTGTATGTGTTCGTTTGCTTCATTCCAATCGTGGACACGAATGACCCCTTCTGGAATGGGTTTGCGGTTGTAAGGTGCATCAAATAATATAACAGGAATATCCAGTTCTTCATGAATTTCCACAGCATTATCATGTTTATCTTCGAAGAATGCATGAACACCAAGATTTTTTGCTGCTTCAATTTTATGATGACTACCTATTAATTCAATATGGTCAAATGGAATAATTTCACGTTCGAACCAATTTTGGGTTATATCATAAACATTACTTCCACGTGCAGAGATATAAAACAGCTCAAACTGGGAATTCCAAGTTGATAAAATTTCTTTTGCAAAGGCTTGAGGAGGGGAAGTGTCGTAAATATGCCCCTCCGCCGTCTTATACCATTCATAAAACGTTTTATGATCTATTGGGAACGCTTTTGTTAAGTCGTATTCTTTTATGTCATCTAGTTCAAGCTTGCATCCAAATTGTTCATTAATATGAGGAAGAAGCGACGTTGGGCAAGTGACAGTACCGTCAATATCTATACCGAAGCGAACGTTTTTCATTTTGCACCTTCTGACAAGAGAAGTTCTTCCTGTCTTTTTTTCTCGAAATATTCTTCCGCAAGTTTATCGATCTCGATCTTTAGCTCATCGACCATCGTTTCTTCTGGAACTTTACGAACAATTTCGCCCTTCATGAACAGCAAACCTTCTCCTCTTGCACCAGCAATCCCTATATCTGCTTCGCGTGCTTCACCAGGACCGTTAACTGCACAACCAAGAACAGCCACTTTTATGGGTGCTTTAATTGTTGAGATATATTCTTCTACTTCATTTGCAATTGCAATCAAATCAATTTCTATTCTTCCGCAAGTTGGACAAGAAATAAGTGTCGCAGCATTAGAAGAAAGAGCGAAAATTTTCAGTAGCTCACGTGCAACTTTAACTTCTTGTACTGGATCGGCACTTAACGATACCCTGAGAGTGTTTCCAATCCCTGCGGATAAAAGTGTACCTAACCCTGCGGCGCTCTTTATCGAGCCAGAAAACAACGTTCCTGCCTCAGTAATCCCTAGGTGAAGAGGGTAATCAAACGCTGCAGCAGCTTTCATGTACGCTTCAACAGCAAGATTTACATCAGATGCTTTTAAAGACACGATAATATCGTGGAAATCAAGGTCTTCAAGAATCTTAATATGGTGAAGTGCACTTTCTACCATACCATCGGCAGTTGGATACCCGTACTTTTCAAGAATTTTCTTCTCGAGGGAACCGGCGTTTACTCCGATACGGATTGGAATCCCTTTCGCTTTGGCTGCGTTAACAACTTCTTCTACGTATCTCTGTCTTCCTATGTTACCAGGGTTGATGCGAATTTTATCTGCACCTTGTTCGATAGCGATTAAAGCTAGCTTATAACTAAAGTGAATATCAACTACCAAAGGGATGTTGATTTGTTTTTTAATTTCACCGATTGAATAAGCAGCTCTCTCATCGGGACAAGCTACACGTACGATTTGACAGCCAGCGTCTTCAAGTCGCTTAATTTCAGCAACTGTAGCTTCTACGTCATGTGTTTTAGTTGTGGTCATACTTTGAATGAATAATTCGTCGCTTCCGCCGATGGTCAAGTTACCAATGCGGACTGGACGGGTATTAGTTCTTTTTATTACTTCGGACATTAGGTTCTCTCCTTAGTTGGCTTAAGCCGTTTTGCTTCTATCTATTTTAGCAATCAAACTCGGAAAAAGACAACACTTATACCTTGGAATCCGTACAAGTTGTAGTTAATTTTCGAGAAATGGGAACTAATATAGTTTCTCCTCCTATTAAATCCTGAAGCTTGAGGTGTGGATTTAATACGTAAAAGTTATTCAAACGTTCAATGAAACCCGTTGACGTGTCAGGGTAAAGTGCAAACAATGATTCAATTGTATCTCCTTCAACTGACGTCACAGGTATCGATATAGTTTCATTTTCTATGCAAGTATCAGGTTGATTCGCAAATGAAGCCATTGGGATGGTTCCTTCAGCAAAATCTATTCGGATAAAATGAATCGTTATAAAAAGTATAATTGCGAGTAATAGTATTCTCATAGAATCCCCCCTATCCGAAACTATATGCGGATAAAAGTGAGGATATTCATCGAGACTGTTTTGGGTAATACTGAACTGCGAGTGCAATATAAATGATATGAACGATTGAAGTAATGAAAGTACTGGTAATACCATTTACGATTGGAAACAGATCGAAAACGACGGTTATTAAAATCGGAACCGTTAGTGCAATTGCTGATGTTCTCCATATATGAAGAAACTGACCACGCCTTTTGAACACTTTAATGAGAAGTACCCCGACATAGGCAAATATGGTTATTCGAATAAAAATATAGAAAGTGCCTATTACAAGTTGCATTAAAAAAGCAATCGGATAAATTAATGAGCCTATTGTTTGTGCGTGTTCCATTAATTCAGGTGAATTTTCGAAAAGGACAACATCTCCACCGATAAATCGGATGAAAGATATTCCAGTGAAAAACGCCACAAAAATAAACACATAGGAGAATACTTTTCCTATGGGTAATAGTCGGAATGCTGCCAACTTTTTGGGTTGGTTCAGACTAGCACTCACTATTTGATGGAATTTCAAATCGACAACCTCCTTACCTTATAGATTAGTCTACCATTTTTGTACAACAATCAGGTAAGAACAGATTTCGACATTTTCATGTCATTTCTGTATTCAATTGTTAAGGTATTGTAAAGATTGCTCTGTTTCTATTTACAATAGGCGTTCGGCATCTGCATAATTAGTATGTTAAAGAAAAGAATGATTGGGGTTGACTATTGAATGGATATTAACTGGCAGGAAATGTTGTTCCAGTTTTTTGGTGGACTGGGAATTTTCTTGTTCGCGATTAAATATATGGGGGATGGTCTCCAAAAAGTAGCAGGAGACAGGCTCCGTGATATTCTTGATCGATTTACAACAAATCCAATTATGGGTATTCTCGTAGGAATTATCGTAACAGTTCTTATTCAATCGAGTTCAGGAACGACTGTAATTACAGTTGGCCTAGTTAGTGCTGGATTTATGACCCTTCGTCAATCGATTGGCGTTATTATGGGGGCGAATATTGGAACGACAGTCACTGCATTCATTATTGGTTTGGATGTAGGAGCATATGCGCTACCTATTATGGCTGTAGGTGCATTTATGATTTTCTTCTTTAAGAAAAATGAAATTAAAAACTTTGGTGAAGTAGTTTTCGGTTTTGGTGGTCTGTTTCTAGGCTTGGAGTTAATGAGTGGGGGGATGTCACCACTTAGAAGTTTGCCTTCATTTGCTGAGTTGACAGTATCTATGAGTAATCATCCGTTTCTTGGGGTTGTCGTAGGTACGGTGTTTACCCTGATTGTTCAAAGCTCTAGTGCAACAGTTGGTATCTTACAAGGTCTCTACTCTGAAAACCTAATCGATTTAAAAGCATCACTCCCGATTCTTTTTGGAGATAATATAGGAACCACAATAACGGCTGTATTAGCTTCTATTGGGGTGTCAGTTGCTGCAAGACGTGCAGCTGCGACACATGTTCTATTTAACGTTCTTGGGTCAGTAATTTTCTTAATACTACTAATTCCATTTACGGCATATGTTGAGTGGCTATCGACACTTCTGGGACTTGAAAAGAAAATGCAAATTGCTTTTGCCCATGGTTCATTTAACATTGCAAATACAATTATTCAGTTTCCGCTTATCGGGTTTTGGGCATTTTTAGTAACTAAATTGATACCAGGTGAAGACGTAACAATTGAATACAAACCTAAACACTTAGATCGTCACTTCATCGAACAATCTCCTGCAGTCGCAATTGGACAAGCTAAAGAAGAAGTAGTTCGAATGGGCGAGTTCAGTATACAGGGATTAAAAGAAACGTATGAGTATTTGAAAACAGGACATAAAAAACATGCGGAAACAGGATATCAAATAGAAGATGCAATTAATAATCTAGATCGAAAGATAACGGATTACTTAATTGAAATTTCTGCAGTAAGTATCTCTCCTGTTGAATCAGCACGTCATGTTGTTTTAATGGAAACTGTGCGTGATATTGAACGAATTGGTGACCACTTTGAAAACATTATTGAGTTAATTGATTATAGAGACGTAAATCGAGTGAAATTGACAGAAGATGCGATGGATGATCTTACTGAAATGTTTACACTGACGATTGAAACGGTTCAAAAAGCTGTTGATTCATTGGATTTAAATGACATGAACCTTGCTAGAACGGTTTCAGAAAAAGAAGATTTAATCGATAAAATGGAACGTAAATTTAGGAAGAATCACATTTTACGTTTGAATGAAGGCAATTGTACGGCACAAGCCGGCATGGTATTTGTTGATATTGTATCGAATTTAGAACGTATAGGTGACCATGCAGTAAACATATCCGAGGCTATTCTCGGTAAACGCGGTTACTAAAATGTGGTGAAGGGGGCAACTAAATGGAAATTATAGGTTGGCTAATAGCTATAGTATTTTTCGTAGTTGCTTTTGCAGGCCTGATTTACCCAATTATTCCGTCGGCCTTATTTATGGCGCTTGGATTTCTGGCATATGGCTTTGTTGTTTCATTTGATGAAATGAACTGGTTTTTTTGGGTAATTCAAGTGTTGTTTATTATTTTATTATTTGGAGCGGATGTGCTCTCGAGTTTAGTAGGTGTGAAAAAATTTGGTGGCTCGAAGGCGGGAATGTGGGGAAGTACGATTGGTCTACTGGTTGGACCATTTGTAATTCCTGTCGCTGGTATACTCATAGGGCCTGTTCTAGGTGCGGTACTTGCAGAGCTTATAGTTACACGCTCTGGTCTAAAACAATCTATTAAGACAGGTGTAGGTTCTCTGATTGGATTTCTCACATCAATAATTACAAAAGGATCCATTATGATTGTAATGATTATTGTATTCATGGTGTTTGTAATCTAACAAAACATATAAAATATAGACAAGTACTTTTTACAATAGTCCGTTTTATTTGAATGCGTGTCCAAATTTTGCTAGTATTAATAGTGGAATACACAAAAGAAACTTATTAGGAGGAATTTAATAATGGGATACACATTACCTGAATTACCTTATGCATATGATGCACTTGAGCCACATATCGACAAAGAAACGATGAATATTCATCACACTAAACACCACAATGCTTACATTACAAACGTTAACAAAGCACTAGAGGGCCATGAGGATCTTGCTAGTAAAAGTATCGAGGAACTTATTTCTGATTTAGACGCTGTTCCTGAAAACATTCGTACAGCAGTTCGTAATAATGGTGGAGGACATGCTAACCACACATTGTTCTGGGAAATTCTTTGTCCAAAAGGCGGAGGCACTCCAACAGGTGCATTAGCAGAAGCAATCGATAAGAAATTTGGTAGCTTTGATGCTTTTAAAGAAGCATTTGCTAACGCAGGAGCTACTCGTTTCGGTTCAGGTTGGGCATGGCTAGCACTTAATGACGGAGAATTAGAAGTAATGTCAACTGCAAACCAAGACTCTCCATTAATGGAAGGTAAAACTCCACTTCTTGGATTAGATGTTTGGGAGCATGCTTACTACTTAAACTTCCAAAACCGTCGTCCTGATTATATTGCTGCATTCTGGAATGTAGTCGATTGGGAAGAAGTTGCAAAGCGTTTTAACAAATAAGTACGATTTTTGAAACTAAGCACGTATCTTGTTCGTCACAAGATATGTGCTTTTTTTATTGGAGATGGTATAATCGATAATTGATAGTTAGAGAGGAGTGATTGATTGAAACAGCCGATTAGAAAAAGAAAAGTAGATGAAGCCAAAGTTCGACAACGGAAAATACTAACATTTAGAATGAACTTCCTATTCTTTTCGATATTCATCCTCTTCTCATTGCTTATATTTAGACTAGGTTATTTACAAATCGTAAAAGGCGAAGAGTATGTTCTAAGACTTGAAAAAACTGAGGAAATCCCGATAAATACAAGTGTTCCTAGAGGTCGGATCTTTGACAGAGACGGAAGAATACTGGTAGATAATGAACCGAAGAATGCTATTACCTACACGAAAACATCAAGAACTTCTTCAAGTGAAATTTTAGAAGTTGCAGAAAAATTAGCAGATTTAATTGAACAGGATACAAATAGAGTCACGCTCGGTGATAAGAGAGACTTTTGGATATTGAAAAATAGAGAAGCAGCAGCTATGAAAGTACCCAAAGAAGAAGTGGGAGAAATTGAAGGTTCAACTTCAGAAGTCCAACGGGAAGTTAATCGTAGAACTCGGCAACGAATTACAGATGCCGAAATTAATTCTTTTTCTGAAAGAGATCTAGAGGTTCTAGCTATTTACAGAGAAATGATGTCGGGATACGCTTACTCACCGCAAATTGTAAAGAGTGGCAACGTATCGGATGTTGAATATGCAACGGTGTCGGAACAGTTAGGAGATCTTCCTGGCGTAAATACAACGACTGACTGGGACCGCGTCCGAAAGTCAACCGCGACGGTACTTGGAACTACGACGAATACAAGGGAAGGGTTACCAAGGACAGACTTGGATTATTTCCTTTGGAGAGATTATTCGATGAATGACCGGGTTGGTAGAAGCTTTCTTGAAAAAACGTATGAAGATTTATTGAAGGGTCAAAAAGCAATTGCAAAAAACATTAAAGATCGAAGTGGTAAAGTTATTGAAACAAAAACAGTGAATGCTGGAATTCCGGGTAAAGATTTGATACTTACATTTGATAGTGAATTGCAACATAATCTGGAGCTTGCACTCACTGATCAATTGTTACAAGCAAAAGCAGAACCCAATTCACAAATGCTTGACCGTGCTTTTCTTGTTATGATGAATCCCAAGAACGGTGAAGTACTTGCTCTAGTAGGCAAGCAAATAGTTACAGACAGGGAAACTGGGAAACGCGAAGTGAGAGATTACGCGTTCGGAACATTCACAGATTCATATGTTCCAGGTTCAACTGTTAAAATGGCAACACTTTTAACGGGCTACCAAGAAGGAGCTGCGCGCCTTGGAGAACGTAAAATAGATGAGATGTTACTTTTTTCAAATGGACTCAAAAAAAGTTCGATCTTTAACCGTTCATTTAATCAAATTTCCATTTCTGATATCGAGGCAATTGGTCGTTCTTCTAACGTGTATATGTTTAAAACTGCACTTGCTATTGGAAACGGTACCTATCGTAGAGGTGGGAACTTATCATTAGATAGAGCATATGCATTTGAAACAATGCGAAATTCATACGAATCTTTTGGACTTGGATCTAAAACTGGAATTGATTTACCTGGGGAAGCTGTTCGTATACCTGGAATGCCTGATAACCCCGGTTTGATTTTGGACTATTCAATTGGCCAATACGCTACATATACAACGTTACAACTTGCGCAGTATGTGTCTACGATTGCGAATGATGGGTACCGCATTGCACCTAAAGTATTGAAAGAAATTCGTGAACCCTCTGAAGATGGAAAGCATTTTGGTCCACTTGTTCAGGAGAGTGAATCAAAGGTGTTAAATCGAATCAACAATACTGAACAAGAGATAACACAAGTAAAGCGTGGAATGTACCATACTTATTACGGGGCAAAAGGTTCCGCGTTTGGGTATCTAAAAGGAAAATCATACGATGCTGCAGGGAAGACAGGAACAGCCCAAGACGAAGTTTACGTAGATGGAAAGAAATACAATACAATTAACTTATCTCATGTGGGTTATGCGCCTTATGACAATCCTGAAGTTGCTTTCGCAGTAATCATCCCACATATATCCACAAACCAAAGTAAATATAAACCATTTCATAACCAACTTGCAGTTGCTGCATTGGACGCGTATTTCGAATTGAAAGAAGCGCGGAGTGGACAATTAAATGATTTTAATACACTTAATGAGATACAACCTCCTTTGGAAAGAGAAGAATAGTATATAAGTGAATAGCAGACCTACCAGGCTAGAGTTCTAGCTGATAGGTCTGCTATTTTTAATTCGGCGTTGTAATTATTTTGGCAATACGTTCGATTGACATCGTCGAATCAAGGTCGTATTCACCAATTTGAATCCTTCCATTTAACCCCTTAGCTTCTAAGTAAAGTTCAAAATGTGCAGTTTCGTTGAGAATCCCTTGTTCAACAAGTAATTGGGCAACCGTTGCTGAATCTGTGCCAGGTGAAATTACGAAAGTTGAATTTTCAAGTGGCTCCTCGTTAACATCTACGGGCTCCTCTTTCTGTGGATTTACTTGCTTATCATCTTCTTTAGTATCCACAGAAGAAGCCGTTTGTAGATTGGACAGTTCTATTTGTGTTGAATTTAGTTTTTCTTGGAGAGTATCCACCTTGGCTTGTAGCCCACTTACTGTTTCGTTACTTGACTTACCATCATCATCTGTCTGAACGAAATAAAGTAAAGTACCCGCAAGTATACATGCACCCCCAAGTGTGCGTAAAATCTCACGTATCAATTAAATCTCGCCTTTCTCTCGAAGAACTGAAAGGACTTCTTCCTTCGACAAGGAGGATCTTTTAGCAATGTCTTCGACAGAAAAGTCTTGTGCTTGAAGAGATAAAATCTGATTGACAATAATTTCATGAATTGGTTTTATAGAACTCTTCTTTTGGATTTTTGTATTTACAGGTCCTACGCCAATCATTAATTCTTCTTCAACAGCTCTTAATCGTTTCTTTAACCCGCTTGTTTCTTGATGTAAACTCATTGATACTTTTTCAAGTTCGTCGGAATAGTTACTACTCGAATTGCCTAGAAAGAAAGAGGCTACAATCGCAACTAATCCAATAACAATTAAAACCAATGGAAAATCCATATATCCACATCCTAAGTTAAGTTCTTTTGTCTATTTTAACATAAGTATTTCATTAGGGTAATTTCATTCTTTTTTATTGGCTATTTTAAAACGCTGTGTTATAATTGAGAAGTCGAATAAATCATGCTCATATGAACTGTTATCTACTGATGAGTGGGAGGGACAACAATGCGCACAAATATTATACTAGCTTGCACAGAATGTGGTGAGCGCAATTATACTTCAAAGAAAAACAAACGTAATAACCCAGAACGTCTTGAAATGAACAAATATTGCTCACGTGAAATGAAACAAACTTTGCACCGTGAAACAAAATAAATCGCTCAGACCAAAACCAATTTCGGTTTTGGTTTTTTATTGCCGATATGGGGTATAGATATGAATAAGAATAGATTAAGAGCCGATATGCTTTTTCGTTTGAATAAGATGAATCTGCAGGAATATAATCAATTGTCACGAGCAATCACAGATCGCTTTTTTTCCTCCGAAGAGTTTAAGACTGCGCAAACAATCGGGATAACAATCTCTCGATTCCCTGAAGTTGAAACACGGAAACTCATAGAACGAGTTTGGGATATGGGGAAGGTAGTTGTCGTGCCGAGGTGTATTCGAGAAACGCGGATGATGGAGTTTCATAAAATTACTTCTTTTGATGAGTTAGAAATTGTATATATGGATTTACTGGAGCCAATTGCATCGGAAACAACAAGAGTTCCACAAAGTGAAATTGAACTTCAAATTGTACCGGGAGTTGTATATTCCAACGATGGATATCGTATTGGATTTGGAGGAGGGTATTACGATCGTTATTTAAAGACATATAAAGGGAATACTTTGTCGTTAGCGTTTGAATGCCAAGTTGGATTCAATGTCCCAGTAGAGAGTCATGATATCGGGATTGGGGCAATACTTACTGAGAAAAGTCGGATATCGTGTCGGAAAGGTGAACAACTATGAAGGATCTGCTTGGAATCATTAACTTATTGAAAAGATTTGGTGTCTATATTTATACTGGGAACCGAAAAGATGATATCATTTTAATGGAGTCTGAAGTGAGGGATCTTTACGAAAGTGGATTATTGTTAAAAGATGATTATTTACTAGCGTTGGTTGTTTTACGAAATGAAGAGATCAAAGAAGAGTTCAAGGTAAGTGAATAGTCCTAAATTGAAAACTTTAGTACCTATTTACGTCTAAAATAGAAACTTCTAGAGACTTCAACCGTCTATTAAAGAGTGAATCAAATTACAAAATTTATCGTATATCTGAAAGGAAGAGAAGGAATGAAGAAATTTAGTTTGCCGAAACATTCCGTACTCATCATAGCAATCATTGCAACGTGGGTTACAACGTACGTTGGATATATTACGAGCTTTAATATGAAAATCGATAATGGGATGCAAGAATTTATTCTATTCTTAAACCCGCTTAGTTTTCTTTTGTTTGTTTATGGAATTGCATTATTTATGAAAAGTACGAAGAGGCGAAACATCTATATAGTTACAGTTAGTATATTGACATCGATAGTCATGTTTAGTAATGCCGTCTTTTACCGTTTTTTTAGTGACTTTATAACACTCCCTGTTTTATTTCAAACGAGTAACTTCGGAGATTTATCAAGTTCAGTTACAGGCAATATGAATTTGACAGATATCTTTTTCTTTGCTGATGTAATGATTATACTAGTAGCAATAAAGTTCATCCCTAAATTTGAACAAACTGAAAAACAAGGGAAAGTGGCTCGTAAACTTTATTTCGTAATGACTGCTGCAATATTGATGTTAAATCTTAGTTTAGCAGAAGCAGAAAGACCACAGCTACTTACACGTAGTTTTGACAGAGAAATCTTAGTGAAAAATATTGGTGCTTATAATTATCATATTTATGATGTTTTTCTTCAATCAAAATCACATGCTCAGCGTGCACTTGCTGATGGCAGTGAACTAGTAGAAGTGAGTAACTATATCAATGCGAAATATGCTCAACCTGATCCCGAGAAGTTTGGGCTTGCAGAAGGACGCAATATAATTGCTGTTTCACTAGAATCACTACAATCCTTTGTTATTAATGAAGAAATGAACGGGCAAGTAATTACTCCGTTTTTAAATGAGCTTACAAAAGATCCAGACACATTTTACTTCTCAGATTTCTACCATCAAACCGGTCTCGGTAAAACATCGGATTCTGAGTTTATTTTAGAAAACTCATTATACGGAGTGAATGGTGGAGCAGTTTTCTTCACGAATAGTGGAAATACGTACGATTCGTTTTCCGAACGTTTAGGTGAAAATGGCTACTTTACAAATGTAATGCACGCAAATAACCGTAGTTTTTGGAATCGCGATATAATGTACGATTCGTTAAATGTTGAAAAATTTTATGATGTTGAAAGTTATGTGATAGGAGAAGGTCAAGCGGTTAACTGGGGAATGAAAGATATTCCTTTTGTTGAACAGTCTGTAGCATATATGCAAGACATGCCTCAACCTTTTTATTCAAGACTAATTACATTAACAAATCACTACCCTTTCGATTTGGATGAAGAAGATATGCTAATCGAACCGTATGATTCCAATTCAAAGACATTAAATAAGTATTTCCAAGCTGTTCGTTACATGGATGAAGCGATTAAAGTACTTTTTGATGAATTGAAAGAAAAAGGTTTATATGATAATTCGATTATCGTGATGTACGGTGACCATTATGGTATTTCTGAAAACCATAATAAAGCGATGGGTATGTATTTGGATAAAGAAATTACTGAATATGACAATGCTAAATTGCAAAGTGTTCCATTATATATTCATATTCCCGGCTCAGGTGAAGGTGAAGTTATTGATGAGGTTTCTGGACAATTAGATCTGCGCCCGACATTGCTACATCTTATGGGTATCGAAACAAAGGGAGACCTTCAGTTCGGTTCAGATATACTGTCGCCAGATCATGAACCGTTTGTAATCTTCAGGGATGGTCGATTCGTTACGAATCAACATGTTTTTGTGAAAGATGTTTGTTACGATACTGAAACAAGTGAAGAAACAGATATTGCTGGCTGTGAACCATTTATCGAGCGAGCAGCAACAGAACTTGGATATTCAGATCGGACAATTATTGGAGATCTTCTTCGTTTTAAAGAAGACGATAGGAATCAACCAATACTTCGCGAAAATAAAATGAAATAAAACCAATAACTACTGCGCGGAGTTACTCCGTGCAGAATTTTTTTATAGAAAGTAGAACTTGGATAGAAAGGAGCGTGTGCTGGTGAGACGATTGCTTTACTTCTTAATTGTGACACTATTATTGATGGGAGGCTGCGTAGCGAAGACAGAAGACGTGGAAGAACCAATTCAACCACTTGAACCTATAGAAGAAAATCCAATTAAAGAAGAAGTAGAGCTTAAAACACTGCAAACAAATACTTCTAAATTCCACTTTGTTGCCGATTGGCTTTCAGACTTTGAGGTTTTATTTGTTGAGAAAGAATCGAACTTTTATTATGTGAAATCATTTAACCTGGAAACAGGAAAAATAGAAATAATACATAAAGACATATCGATAATTGCAGACGTCCTCATCCATCCTTCGAAGGAGTATATTCTACTTCATACGACTGACAATCCTACATCCGCAGTACTTAAAATACTTTCATTAGACGGTACGATTCATCATGAGATTACGTTAGAGTCTTCTGAACTTGCAATTGAATGGAATGATTTAGATCCGTCACTTGTTCTGTTAACGGCGTTTCATCAAGACTGGTCTTTCGATGTGTTTTTATACAATCCGGATGAAGAAGTTCTTAAATTAATTGAAAGCGGAGATCCGTTTCCAAAGTGGTACGGTACAGATCGTATCGTCATAAATTTATTTGAAGGTCATCCATTAGATGGCAGTACACTAATGCTATTAAATATGAATACTGGGGAAGAAGAAATTACCGATCTTACAAATATCGTTTACCTTGATACATACGGTAATTCACTGCTGACAGTTAAAGTTGATGGTGAGCAGAAAGCAATTTATACATTAATCGATGTGGAGGGAAATCCTACTGTTGAATGGTTTAATCCTGCCGTCAGCAATTATTCTGAATGGATTTTCCCGGAATTTTCTTGGATATCTGAAGACAAGCTCTTTATGTCCTCGCCTGATGAGGGGGGACAACTTGATGAGCTTACGTCTCCTTATCGACTCTTTCATATAGTAGATGGAGAAAAGAAGGTTGTGGCGGACGTTGGTTTGTCTACCTTTTTAAGATGCTCACCGGAGGGTACGAAGTGTTTGACCGGAGATTTTGGAGAGAATCTAATTGACATACCTTTAGGTGAAAAAAATAGATGGATTCATTTTGATGAATAAAAAAAGAACCTCTGCAAATTATGCAAAGGTTCTTTTTCTGTTACAAATAAACTGGATAGCCTTGGAAAATAATTGTCGCGATTGTGAAACCACCGAAAACTACACAAGCACCAACGTTGAAAAGGATGCCCAAAACGTTACGTTCTTTAATAGCTTGAAATGTACCGACAGCCGCAAGAATTCCAACGAGACCAAAAATAATCATTAATAAGTTCATCGTAATGACACTCCTTTCAAGACAAAAAAATTAAATACAAATTTAGTAATACTCCTCCTCTATTGTAATGTTTACAAGTAAGTTTGTCGAGGTTAATAAGTGACGATTGTTTGAAATCGTTACGTCGGTTCGTTAATATAGCTATAGGGAGGCTGACTAAATGTTGAAAATTAGTACATATCCATTAGGTCCAATTCAAACGAATTGTTATATTGTTCAAAACGAAGAGGGTCATTGTTTAATTATTGATCCTGGTGAAGAGAGCCAGAGAATTATTAAAGAAGTTGAAAAAGCTGAATTAATACCTACAGCAATTTTATTAACGCATGCACATTTCGATCACATTGGCGCTCTCGATGCAATTAGAGATTACTTTTCCATAGCCGTTTATATTCATCAAGATGAAAATGAATGGCTCACAGATCCTGCTCTTAATGGATCGGGTAAGTATCCAGGATTACCGAATGTTGCAACTCGAGAAGCAGAACATTTGTTATATGGAGATAAAACTTTGAAAATAGGGTCGTTTACTTTAGAAACACGTCACACCCCTGGGCATTCTCCTGGGAGTGTTTCCTTTATTTTTAAGGAAGGGAAGTTTGCAGTTGTAGGGGATACGTTGTTTCAAAATAGTATTGGAAGAACGGATTTAATTGCCGGTGACACAGATTTGTTGCTGTCTTCCATTCGTACTAAGTTGTTGACCTTGGATAACGACTTTGTAATCTATCCGGGACACGGTCCGAAAACTACACCAGAACGTGAAAAGGCTTCGAATCCGTTTTTAAGAGGTTTTTAATAAAATACTGAAACAAAAAAACAGCCATTGATAGGCTGTTTTTTTGTTTCGATTAGTGCTGTCCTGGAACGTGTATGAATGTCGAGTAATAACTGAAACCGACCATGAACACCATCAGGTAAGCGCCGAACATGTACATGTACATACGCTCTGTCAGATTTAGGTATCCAAGCAGTAAGAAGAAAATTGTACTAGCGACAAAAAGAAGTGAAGCAGTATACATTCCACCTACAAAAAACATCACTGCGAAAATACCAGTCCACCAGCCCATCAGTTTAAACATGTTATCCATGTGTGCGTCCCTCCTTAAAAAAACATTACAATAAGCTCATATTCATTATAAAGGATACCACTTATAAAAGTAAACTTCAATTGGTTAATGATTGTGACAAAGAGGTGTAGTTAGGTCGTTTTTTAACCCGCAAAATTGAAATTTGATTTTTGGGCCGTAATTCGGACTGAATTATAAAATTGAATCGGTTTTCACTTGACACAATTCGGCTATGGGGAATGCCATTCCAAAAGTCAATCCCGCGTTGTATAATTTGAATAAGGCGAGTTGCGGTCACTCGTCCTTATCATTTAGCTGAATGTGAAATACACCAAAGTTTTTGAGTTTAGAAAGAGGGGGGTTAATTGGAAAGCCAAGGTAATATTATTGAGCAAAAATGTATTGAACTACTTGAAAAAGCACTTAGTTTTGAAGCCACGGATATTCACTTAGTTCCCACAAGAGAAGGGTATGATGTTTCATTTAAAAAAGATGCAAGGCTTGAAAAGTCCTACACACTTCCCCCACAGTTAGCGGATCGAATGATCTCGTACTACAAATTTCTTTCATCATTAGATATTAGTGATAAACGCAAGCCCCAAAGTGGTTCCTTCCACAAAAATATACAAAGTGAGAATTATTCCTTCCGAGTATCGACCATTCCTTCTATTCAGTTAAGAGAAAGTGTTGTCATCCGATTGCAGAAGCATGACAAAATTGTATCTTTGGATAATTTGTGTATTGAAAAAACGTGGGCAGATGATTTTCGTCAAGTAGCAAATGAACAACAAGGGTTAGTTTTTTTGAGCGGCCCGACAGGAAGTGGAAAAACGACATCCTTGTATTCATTAACCGCTTATTGCGTGAATCAGTTGAATCGACATGTAATCACACTTGAAGATCCTGTTGAAAATAAACAATCTCATTTACTTCAAGTTCAGGTGAATGAACAATCTGGAATGACTTACTCAACAGGCCTGAAAGCGATATTAAGGCATTCTCCAGATGTAATAATGATCGGTGAAATTCGCGATAGTGAAACAGCAAAAGTTGCAGTTAGTGCTGCATTAACAGGGCATTTAGTACTTTCTACAGTTCATTCGAAAAATCCAGCGGGATGTATTCATAGGATGATGGATTTTGGTGTTTCAGCCGAAGAACTTAGGCAGACTGTAGTATGCATTGCAACGCAACGTTTAATTCGAAAAACTAGTGGAGATGTTCGTGCAGTATTTAAGATTGTTATGGAACAAAAACTTGAGGACATGATGGACACAATCATGAAGGGAGAGCGGTTTGTGTTTCCGAAAGAGCAGAGAATTGATGAGCTTGCGATGAAGTACATGGACGTGCATAGCGAAAACAATGAATAAGTCAAATCGGTTAAATAAAACAGATTTAATCAACCGTTCATCATTTTTAGCAAGACTCGCCGTTCTATTAAAAGAAGGCTTTACATTTCACGACGCTTTGAATCTTTTACTACCGCATCATGTAAAGGAATATGAAGAAGCTTTATTTAAAGTTGATAAATGCTTTAGGGAAGGATTTGGAGTCTCTCATATTTTAAACACTATAGGATTTCCCCCGGGTTTATTGTTGCCAATTTCACTTGCGGAAGCTGATGGTCGGCTTCCAGAAGCGTTAAATGGTTTAGCTATTCGCTTGAAAAAAAGGGATGATGCACGTGAAAAAGTGAAGAGTCTATTAGCTTATCCAATTACGTTATTTATTTTCATTACGTTGCTTCTACTTGCCTTTCGAAGATATTTCCTTCCGAACATGGAGGCGCTCGCAACTTCTAGAACGACTGGTGAAGAAGGGATAATCTCTAGAATTCCAGCTCTGGTTTCCAAATTACCAGATCTAATTTTAGGAACGGGGATTATTTTCGGAATTGTTGGGTTTAGTCTTTACTTAATGTATAAAAAGTATACTCCGGAAAAAAAGATTCGTATCATGATTCAAATTCCACTTGTCGCTCAAGTGTATAAAGAATTGAAGACGAAAACATTTTCGAGTGAACTTGGAAGTTTGTTGCAATCTGGATTATCTATACAAGAGGCTCTCGATGTTTTGATTGCTCAAAGATTAGACCTAGTGCTTAGTGAGATAGCGAAAAATGTAAAGGAATCTATTGTATATGGTGAACCATTCCATTCAGCTGTAGCTTTAACGCCGGGGCTGACAAAACAATTCACCGGATTTGCAGAGCACGGTGCTACAAGTGGTCATTTAGCAAAAGAATTGATTATTTACAGTGAACACTTAGACGAAACAATTGATGGGAAAATCGCAAAAGGACTAGCGGTATTACAACCTGCATTATTTAGTCTTATTGCCTTATGTATTCTAGCCGCATACCTCGCTTTACTGCTGCCTGTCTATGGGATGATTGAAAAATACTGAAGGGTGGAAAACTATGAATATAATCAAAAAAGAATCAGGTTTTACTTTAATAGAAATGATGATCGTATTATTAATTATTTCGGTTTTAATTCTGATTGCGATTCCAAATGTTGCGAAGCAATCCCAATCAATTGACGATAAAGGCTGTATGGCCTATTTGAAAATGGTTCAAGGACAAATTGAGGCCTATAAAATGGATGAAAAAGGGGAGGCAACGCTTGCTAATCTTGAGGCAGAGGGATACCTTCCCGAAAGTGCACAATGCCCTGATGGCAGGGATATCCAAATTAATGAAAAAGGAGAGGTAATCGCTTTAGTAAGTGGATCGGATGGTAGTTAATTCGTTTAAAAAAGAGGATGGGTATACTTTAATAGAAATGATGCTCGTTTTATCTGTTTTGTTCACTCTAACAGCCCTCATCATTCCTCTTGGAAACACTTGGGTCCAAACTACAGCTGAAGAAGATGCATTTAAAGCTATCGTCGCGGAAATTCAAAGTTTGCAAAGTTACTCACTTGCAAATAATGTTTTTACAAAAATGGAATTTGTAGAACAAGGGACTCACTACATTTCATCTGCACCTGGAAGGAAAGTCTTCTCTAAAACAGCTATGCCTAAAGGAATGGCAGTACCGTATTGGAGTGGTTTGAAAAGTGTGGAGTTTCAACCTGATGGAGATATTCGTATACTTGGAGTCCTTTCAATTGAAACCAATTCGCGAACTTTCCAAATTAGGTTTCAATTCCAAAGAGGAAGGATGATTATCGATGGATGAAAATGGTTTTTCATTTGTAGAGGCTTTACTGACGCTCACAATATTAATTACTGTGTTCGGTAGTCTTCTTCCTTTTGCGTCACATATGACATCCGTTCTTATACAAAAAAAACAGGCGATGCGTGCGGCTGAGACAGCCTACCAGGGTATGATTTTGTATAGTGCTTACGGAATCGAGCTGGGTTCACGCACTATCGAAGATGACAGTTACGATTGGATTATTGATGGCAACACAATCTGTGTGTATTATATTACGGATCAAAAGGAAGCAATGAAATGTGTCGATTAGATAAACGCTTAGCTGATGGTGGGTATACATTCATTGAAAGCTTATTCCAATTACTCATTTTAGCTGTATTCGCCCAGTTTTTTCTACTTTTTTTCTTTTGGAAAGCTCCCATTGAGCAAAAATATAGCGAACTGTCTGCACTAGATTGGGAGTTGTTTGCAGTAGATATGCAACAGCTGTTATCTGATGTTGAGGAAATTAGTGTATTTCCAAATAGGCGCGGAATTACATTGTTAAATGAACGCGGTGTAATAATTATAGAACAAGGAACAGCAGTTATTCGAAAAAGGGTTTACGGAAAGGGCTATGTTCCTTTTTTGACAAATGTACACTCGGTTCGATTTTCACTCGATGGATTTGTTCTACTTGCAGACGTAACCTTACTTGATGGGACTAAAAGGGAAAGGGGATTTACAGTTGGTATATATGCAAAATGAGCGAGGTGCACTGCTTGCGACAGCCATTGTATTATTATTTTTCATAAGTCTCTTTCTTTTCTCTATCGTTTCGTGGCATGATAGTATATATAAAAGTTTTGATTCGCTAGAAACATACTACGAAAATGAAACGATGAAGATAATGATACGGGATTAGTGAAGAATCACTGTCCTACCGAGTAGGTGAGGAAATGAAGAAGGTTTATTTAATAGGTTATATGGGCTGTGGCAAGAGTGCTATAGGCAAAAGGTTAAGCTTTGCGACCCGTCTTCCGTTTTATGATATGGATACTGAAATTGAAAAGAAAGTAGGTATGTCCATACCAAAAATATTTGAAACTTATGGCGAAGCTTATTTTCGTGAACAAGAAACTGAATTTCTTCGTACGTTTCGTGACGAGTATTGTATTATTGCTACAGGGGGCGGGGTCCCGATGAAGCGAGAAAATCGGGAAATTATGCGCCATACGGGAATTGTATTTTATTTAAATGCGCCATTTAGGGATATTTGGAGAAGAATCTCTACGGACAAAAATCGGCCAATCGTTCAGCGTTCAACTAGAAATGAGCTGGAAGAAATATTTAAAGGCCGACTTCCGCATTATTTGAGTACAGCCCATTTTAAAGTGGAAACAGAAAAACGGACGCTGCGACAAATTACTGATTACTTAGCATTTCAAGTCGACCGATTAAAAGGAGATAGTTAACACGAAACTTGGCAATTCGCCTTATTTTTCACTTCCATACTATCCGCATCCGCTGAACCATACTATCAAGTCTTTAAAGACGAACATAGTCTCTTTAAATAGAGGCTTTGTTCGTCTTTTCAGCTCTTGACTGAAAAGGATTGCGCTTATATTATTCCAATGTTAAGATATTAGTTGAATGAATAAGTATATTTTCTGTAAATATGATCGCGAATGATTGTATGGGGAGAGAACGCTTAGGCGTCGCCGAAGGAGCAAGTAACTAATGTTATGAATCTCTCAGGCAAAAAGACTCTTACATGACGCAACTCTGGAGAGTGTCGGCTTCGACCGACCACCAACGAGGAAAGCCGCAAGGTCAAACTTTCAGGTAACCGGACAGAGATTCCTTTTCGAAGGAATCTCTGTCTATTTTTTTGGAAATTTAAGGAGGAATTTACGTTGACGAATGCATTGAAGCGTACCGCGTTATATGATTTTTATGCGGAGCACGGTGGCAAGACGATTGATTTTGGCGGCTGGGATTTACCGGTCCAATTCTCTAGTATTAAAGACGAGCACGCAGCTGTGCGCACAAAAGCAGGTTTGTTTGATGTCTCTCATATGGGAGAAGTTCTAGTGAGTGGTAAAGATTCCCTTCCCTATTTGCAAAAAATGATGACAAATGATGTATCAAAATTAGTTGATGGGCAAGCCCAATATACTGCGATGTGTTATGAAAATGGTGGCACGGTAGATGATCTCCTTATCTATAAACGAGGAGAAGACGACTATTTACTTGTAGTAAATGCATCTAATATCGATAAAGACATGGATTGGATGAACAAACATGCATCTGGAGATGTACAAATCGTTAACGTATCTGATTCTTTTGGCTTGCTAGCTCTTCAAGGTCCTTTAGCAGAGCAAGTTCTTCAGACATTAACGCAAGAGACATTAAACGAGATTAAGTTTTTCCGTTTTAAAGACAATGTCCAGATTTGTGGTCAGCAAGTTCTGATTTCACGGACGGGCTATACAGGTGAGGATGGATTTGAATTATACGCATCCCCAGAATCGATTGTCATACTATGGCAAGCTATCTTAATGGCTGGTAAAGGGGCAGGTGTTATTCCTGCTGGTCTTGGTGCCCGAGATACGCTCCGTTTTGAAGCGGGCTTACCGTTATACGGACAGGAATTGTCTCAAAACATTACTCCACTTGAGGCGGGTCTAAATTTTGTTGTTAAGTTGAACAAAAAAGAGGACTTTATTGGAAAAGAAGCACTTGCTGCACAAAAAGAGGATGGCGTACCCCGAAAGCTTGTTGGTATTGAGATGATTGATAAAGGTATTCCTCGAACGGGGTATGAGGTTTTGGTAGATGGTAAAGAAATAGGTGTAGTCACAACAGGTACGCAATCACCTACACTCCAAAAAAATATCGGTTTTGCTTTAATTAATAAGGAATTAACGGAAATTGGAACTGAAGTAATTGTACAAGTTCGAAAAAGACAATTGAGAGCAGTAATTATTGCAACACCATTTTATAAACGCTAATTATGAAAAGGGGATAAGTAGACATGAAACATCGTTACATTCCAATGACGGAAACAGATCGACAGGAAATGTTGCAAGCGATTGGTATTTCTTCAGTAGATGAGTTATTTGCAGATATACCAGAAAAAGTTCGTTTTCAAGGCGCATATAATATTAAAAAGGCTAAATCTGAATCTTCCTTAACAAAAGAGCTTAAACAAATTGCGGCTAAAAATGCCGATGCACAATCCTATGCCTCTTTCCTTGGTGCGGGTGTGTATGATCACTACAAACCAATTATCGTGGACCATGTAATTTCTCGTTCAGAATTTTACACGGCGTACACGCCTTATCAACCGGAAATTTCACAAGGGGAGTTGCAAGCCCTGTTTGAATACCAAACAATGATTGCTGAGCTAACGGGAATGGATATTGCGAACTCATCTATGTATGACGGTGGAACGGCCCTTGCTGAGGCGGGTACGCTTGCTGCGGGTCACACAAAAAGAAAGAAATTGTTAGTTTCAGAAACGGTTCATCCAGAATCACGCGATGTCGTTCTAACTTATGCACACGGACAATCAATTGAAGTTGTTACGATTCCTCAAAAAGACGGCGTGACGGACTTAAGTAAGTTAGAAGAATTGATGGACGACTCGGTGGCAGCAGTTCTTGTACAATATCCAAACTTTTTCGGCCAGATTGAAGATATCGAAAAAGCTGGTGAGATTGCGCATGCAGCGGGTGGTTTGTTTGTTGTGTCAGCGAATCCATTAGCGCTTGGTGTTTTAACTTCTCCAGGTAAATTGGGTGCAGACATCACTGTCGGTGACGCACAACCATTTGGTATTTCAGAGTCCTTTGGAGGACCACATTGTGGCTATTTTGCTGTAACGAAAAAGTTAATGCGTAAATTACCAGGTCGCCTTATTGGAGAAACGACAGATGAGGACGGTAGACGTGGGTATGTGTTAACCCTTCAAGCACGTGAACAACATATTCGCCGTGACAAAGCGACTTCTAATATTTGTTCGAACCAAGCACTTAACGCGCTTGCAGCTTCTGTTGCAATGACTGCATTAGGGAAAGTTGGTACACAAGAAATGGCGTATCAAAACATTGTGAAGACGCGTTATGCAAAAGAAGCGTTCACTAAAGCGGGCTTTGACGTTGTATTTGACGGTTCTCATTTCAATGAAATCGTTGTAAATGTTAAAGGCTCGATTAAAAAAATTAATGCGTATTTATTCTCAAAAGGGATTCTTGGTGGCTATGATCTAGGTTTAACATATAAAAACCTTGAAAATCATGCGCTTATCGCAGTTACAGAACAACGTACAAAAGAAGAAATTGATGCATTCGTACAGCATACTGCTGCTTGTGTGCAGGAAATGGAGGCCCTCAATGCATAAGGACAATCAACCACTTATTTTTGAAAGTACAAAAGAAGGACGAATTGGTTATAGCCTTCCTGAACTTGATGTACCCGAACTGGATCTTTCCGATTTATTACCAGCGGGATATAAACGAGAAGAAGTAGCAGAACTTCCTGAAGTTTCTGAGCTTGATATTATGCGTCATTACACAGCTTTATCGAATCGAAATCATGGAATCGACTCGGGTTTTTATCCGCTTGGTTCATGTACGATGAAATACAACCCGAAAATTAACGAGTCCGTTGCTCGCTATGCAGGATTTGCAAACATTCATCCACTTCAAGATGAATCGACAGTTCAAGGTGCAATGGAAATCATGTATGATTTGCAAGAGCATCTTGCTGAAATTACTGGGATGGATGAAATGACGTTACAGCCTGCTGCAGGTGCTCACGGTGAGTGGACAGCGTTAATGATGATTCGTGCATTTCATGAGTCCAATGGGGATTTCCACCGTACGAAAGTACTTGTACCCGACTCAGCACACGGTACGAACCCAGCTTCTGCAACAGTTGCAGGGTATGAAACAGTTACGATAAAGTCGAACGACCGGGGCCTTGTTGATATTGAGGATTTAAAACTTCATGTCGGAAATGACACGGCAGCTCTTATGCTGACGAACCCAAACACTCTAGGTTTGTTCGAGGAAGATATTTTAGAAATGGCTGCTATCGTTCATGGTGTAGGCGGTAAGCTCTATTATGACGGTGCCAACTTGAACGCGGTAATGTCTAAGGCGCGTCCTGGAGACATGGGCTTTGATGCAGTTCACTTGAACTTGCATAAGACATTCACAGGTCCACATGGTGGCGGTGGCCCAGGTTCAGGTCCAGTAGGCGTTCATAAGGATCTAATTCCGTTCTTGCCTTCTCCTGTTCTAGTGAAGAAAGACGACACGTATACATTTGAAACAAATCTTCCACAATCAATTGGACGCGTAAAACCTTTTTACGGAAACTTCGGTATCTATTTGCGTGCGTATACGTATATTCGTTCAATGGGGCCTGATGGTTTGAAGGCTGTTACTGAGAATGCGGTTCTCAATGCGAACTATATGATGCGTCGATTAGAGCCTTACTTCGACCTTCCATATACACAACATTGTAAACATGAATTTGTACTTTCAGGTCGTCGTCAGAAAAAACTAGGCGTACGTACACTTGATATAGCGAAAAGACTTCTTGATTTTGGTTACCATCCACCGACAATTTATTTCCCGTTGAACGTGGAAGAAGCTATGATGATCGAGCCAACAGAAACAGAATCTAAAGAAACACTCGATGCATTTATAGATGCTATGATTCAAATTGCTACGGAAGTTGAAGAAAATCCAGAGGTTGTGCAAAATGCACCTCACACGACTGTTGTGACCCGTTTAGATGAAACGAAAGCGGCACGTCACCCAGTATTGCGCTATACGAAAAAATAATAAGTTGAATCAAAAGCAATCACTTTATTTTGAAGTGGTTGCTTTTTTCTGTCTGTTCTTGGAAAAGATATTTAACTTCAAGGGTGTGTATGTTATAATAAATTAGTATCAGGTACTAAATTATTGTGAACTTAGTATATAAAGGTGTATAAAATTATAAGATTACTCAGGAGGCTACTATGGAAGAATTACTTAAAATCAAAGGTAAAAACATTGTTATTATGGGCGTGGCGAACGAGAGAAGTCTTGCATGGGGAGTGGCGAAGACCCTTCATCAGGCAGGCGCAAACTTAATCTTCACATATCGTAAAGAGCGTTCCATGACTCGCATTACGAAGCTTTTAGCAGATAATAATATGGAAGCCAAATTAATTGTGCAATGTGATGTCAATGACGATGGCAGTATTCAACAAGCATTCGTTAAAATTGGCTTGGAAATCGGAACTGTTCACGGCGTTGTTCATTCACTGGCGTTTGCTCATGCAGAAGACTTACGTTCTGACTTTGTCAATACGAGCAGAAGTGGATTTGCATTTGCTCAGGACACAAGTGCATTTTCATTAATTGCAGTAGCAAAAGAAGCGAGCCCGTTAATGACAGAAGGTGGCTCCATCGTTACTATGAGTTACTTGGGTGCCGATAGAGTTCTAGATGGGTATAATGTGATGGGTGTTGCGAAGGCGTCTCTAGAAGCGTCTGTGAAGTATTTGGCAGCTGATTTAGGGAAAAATAATATCCGTGTGAATGCAATCTCTGCAGGCGCACTACGAACACTTTCGGCTAAAGGTGTTCCTTCATTCAATAAGATCTTAACAATTGTAGAAGAAACCGCACCTCTTAAACGAAATATTACACAAGAAGAAGTTGGTAAGATGACGCTTGCAGTTCTAAGCGATCTATCCAGCGGTGTAACAGGAGAAGTTATTTACGTAGATGGCGGATACAACATAATGGGATAAGTTTTATGTAGATGAAAGATTGGGTATGCGGATTAACATTCTGTACGCCTGATCTTTTTTCTTGAAAAATGAAAGGAATTTCAATTCTACAGTTGGCTTTGTTGCGACTGGGAAAGAGAGCGTTATGCATATTACAAATCGCGAATTTTTGAAATTCATAGTTGTAGGCGGTGTCAATTCAATCGTTTACTACATATGTTATTTAATCGAGATTCATGTGTTCGGGTTTCATTATTTGTTGGCACATACGATAGCGGTATTAATAAGCGTTTGTGGTTCTTTTTTCTTAAATTCGTATTATACCTACAAAGTAAAGCCAACTTGGAGGAAGTTTTTCTTATTTCCCTTGACTCAAGTAGTAAATTTACTAGTTACGGCACTATTCTTGTTTTTTCTGGTCGATTTATTTCAAATGGATAAGAGTCTAGCACCGATTGCTGCGGTGGTCATTACGATTCCAATCACTTTTTTCATTACAAGTAAAGTGTTGAAATCCGCATGAAGTTGACTAGATATTTCTTAATAAAAAGATCGAGCGAACAGACTAAATTCTGTGTGCTCGATCTTTTTCTTATGAAAACCCAATGATGCTTTCTTTTTCCCAAACCCCTTTTTCAGCGCGTTTATGCTGATTTTGTAGGTCGTGAATCCGACGTTCGAAATCAATTGTTCCATCATAATGAAAACCGAGTGCTACGGACATATAGAGTTCGTTTAATTGCGAAATAGACAGGCCTTCGGTTCGCTTGCTTACTTCATTTAATTGGGCTTCATCGAAAAGTCCTTTGATGTCGAGTTTCTTCATATAGTTACGACGGACTTCCGAAGAAGGGGATGGAACTTCATATGTGCTGTCAAATCGTCCAGCACGGTTAATGAGTGCCGGGTCAATTTTTTCTGGATAGTTCGTCGTACCAATGATGAAAAGTCCCGCGCGAACGCGTGCACCATCTAGTGTATTGAGAAATGTAGACCGTGTATGTTCAGGCATCGAATCAATATCTTCGATGACTAGAATGGCCGGAGCCATCTTCGCAACTGTTTCAAAAACTTCTTGTACGGAATAACTTCCGGTGTGTTCAGTAATTTGCCAGTAAATTACTGGGGCGGAAGTAGAACCTGTAATGGATCGGACGAGCGTCGTTTTTCCATTTCCAGGTGCTCCGTATAAAAGAATTCCACGTTTATAAGGAAGTCCATATTCTTTATAAAAAGCCCCTTCATCCTTGAAAAATTCATCAATCCCTCGGAAGATATCTTTTTTCATGGTATTCTCTAGAAAAACGTCGTCTCGACTGACTGCATCGTCGTGTTCGTAGGTTTTCTTTTTAACACCTTCGTCCGTATCGACAAGGTAAGTAACAGTAGTTTTCATCATTTCACGCTGCAACTGATTTAAGTCGTATATGAATCCCCGTACTTGTTCGGGTGAGGAGGAGAAGAAATGATCTTCATTCCACGTAGCTCCTGACCCAGCGTAGTTGAGAATGGATGTATAGGCTACATCGTAATCAGGAAAGTATAGAAGCTGATTGTCTAGTGTTTCGGTAACGCGGAGTGTAAATCCATTGTCCGAATCAGATTGTTCAACTTTTCCAGTCGGGCGTACACCGAATATATGACCGAGTGATTCAAAATGTAATTTTCCTTTTTTCATTAATTCATCAATAACGGATTGGGTATGGGAAACGAGTTCGTCTGCCATGACGAGTTGCCAATTTTGTTCTTTCCTTGCATTAAGTCGCTCCATAATGTGACGGATGACGATAGAGTAGTCCTCATAATTAGGGAATGTGCTGCGAAAGTTTGTTTCTACTTGCAATAGGATATCGTTCTTCATTCAATTCTCCTCATTCATATAAGTAGAAGAAAAAGTTCCTCCTATTAGGTAGGAAGAACTTTTCGATTACTTACTTTTTATCTTACCAGTCCATTGACGGAATCCGCCTTGGAGGTGGTACAGATGTTTATAGTCTTTTTTCTTAAGGAACAAAGCTGCACGCGCGCTTTTTCCACCGTTTTGATCGTACAAATAAACGGGCTTGTCCGGTCGTACTTCTTTGAAGCGCTGACGAAACTGTGAATAAGGAATATTTCTAGATCCGAGAATATGACCAGCGTCAAAATCTTTTGTTTCACGAACATCAATTAATTGAGCTTTCCTGTATCCTTCAATAAATTCTTCTTGTGTAAGGTTTGTGACTGCTTTCCGCAATCGAAGCATCGTTACCACCATATAGATGATAAGTGCCAATAAAATTCCAACGCTTAAATATAAAAAATCCACAACAACTTTCCCCTTTCTCTTTCTGTGTTCAATTATAAGGTATGGAGTGGTGAGAATTCAATGGGAACGGTTAGGAATATTCGTTTGAAAGTGGATTTAGATGAATTCAGATAAATTACTTATATTAATCACAAGAGCATGTCAATGAGTTTTATGATAATTATGAAAGGAAACATTTTCATGGATTTATAGATATACACCTTCAAGAATGATAATATATAAAAGGTCGCAACATGATAAATTCTTTCCTAGTCCTTCAAGATGAGACTTTTTTCGACTAGAAATTCAATTTAATTGGTGGGGAAAAAGAGTGTTTCGCAAGAAGTGAAAACATGGAACTTTGGATTCATTTTTAATGGGAGCGTAATGAAGAACACTGTCATTTATGGATTTGTAAAATGATGTTAAAATCAATTCGTTGCACGGGAATTCAAGATGTAGTACATTGAATAATAAGATGGACACTAGATATAGTGTTTATGAAAAAATAATTGAAGGAGGGGTGCGTAAATGGTCATCGCTTCAAAACATCAGGAACCGATATTGGATAAAGTACAATTGAACAATGATATCGCAAGTTTTGCGCAAGTGCATCCAATTACAGAAGAGATGCATATCGAACACCAAGGCGTATCGAGATTGGTCATGATTGACAGGTATTCATTTAAAGATACGGAAAAGAAAACGCTGGAAATTGGAGATTTTGTCGTATTAACAGTTAAGGAAGATCCGAAGTTTCCAGCTCGTGGACTTGGCTTTATTACAGCGCTTGATAAAAAGAATGGAAAAGCTGATATTTGGATAGAGAAGGATTATCGTTCAGCTATTGACAATCCAGTAGAACAAGAGTCTGGAATCGTCACTCGTCCTATCGAAGTCATCGAAAAGCCGTTGGAAGTTTACTATGAACAAATAGCGAAGCGTAATGCAACGGGACTTGCGTCAGTTGAAACAACAGAGGAAAAACGTCAAGAGTCATTCGATCGTTTTTACAAACAACTTTCAAAATTGAATTTTATTCCAGCAGGACGTGTTCTTTACGGTGCAGGATCAGATACAGAAGTAACATTCTTCAACTGTTACGTAATGCCGTTTGTGGCAGATTCGAGAGAAGGTATTTCGGATCATCGCAAGCAGGTTATGGAAATTATGAGTCGAGGCGGCGGAGTTGGAACGAACGGCTCAACCTTAAGACCACGTAATACGCTAGCACGAGGCGTGAATGGTAAATCATCAGGATCCGTTTCATGGCTTGATGATATTGCTAAATTGACGCATCTTGTCGAACAAGGTGGATCCCGTTAACTTAACACGGCGGGATTAAAATTCTGCGAATTGCTGGAACACCCTTAGAGCCTTATTTACCACAACGTGACCGGCGACGGTGGGCGTGAAGGTTTGAAAAAAATGAGGATTGGGCAATCAGCAGCGAAGGGTCTTTGGAAACGAAGATCAACGTTCAACGACTATTAAAACTTCCTAAAGCTTTTGATGGTGGATAAATTGGAAGCAAAGGAAGAAGTAAACCATAACAAACGGCAACGTGGTTATGGGGCGCAGGACAAAGATGAATAAATAATTTTCGACTTTGATGAGATAGTCTGATCTCATGTGAAAGCATGAGAGCTAGGCAGAAATGACCTAGCCCCCTTAAGTAAATGAGGGAGTAACAACCAGCGTGGAGCACAAATGATTATGTTGGCGGATTGGCATCCTGATATTTTCGAGTTTATTATTTCAAAAATGCAGAATCCAAGAATTCTACGTTATCTTCTGGAACATACGGAAGAAGAATTGGTAAAAAAACTCGTTAGTGAAAAACTGAAATTTAAAGCACTCACAACACAAGAAGAAGCTATGTATCAAGGTATCCTGAACTACCAGGCAATCCCTGGATTAGGTGGGTTCAATGAAGCAATCTTGAAAGATGCTGAAACGAAATTACGCGACGGTGGAACGTATTCGGTACATAATGAAGAGTTCCTAACCGGAGCGAACATTTCAATTACCTTAACAGATGACTTCATGAAGGCTGTGGAAGAAGATGCAGACTTTGATCTTAGATTCCCGGCAGTTGAGGAATACTCACCAGAAGAAATGGTCATCTATAACGAAAAGTGGCACGAAGTCGGAGATGTACGCGAGTGGGAGAAACAAGGATTCGCAGTACGCGTCTACCGTACGATTAAAGCCCGTGCACTATGGGATTTAATTAATATTTGTGCAACGTATTCAGCAGAACCTGGTATTTTCTTTATTGACAATGCAAACAATGAAACAAATGCAAAAGCATACGGCCAGCAAGTCGTAGCTACAAACCCGTGTGGGGAACAACCTCTTGCTCCTTACAGCGTCTGCAATTTAGCTGCAGTAAACCTTGCTGAAGTAGCTGATAAAGAAACAAAAACAGTGAACTATGAAAAATTGAAGGAAATCGTACAAGTCGGTGTTCGTATGCAAGACAACGTTATCGACGCCACTCCGTATTTCCTTGAAGATAATAAAGTACAAGCCCTCGGTGAACGCCGTGTCGGACTTGGTGTAATGGGTCTTGCAGATCTTCTAATCTATTGTGAAAATGAATATGGATCAGAGGAAGGGAACAAACTCGTTGACAACGTATTTGAAACGATTGCAACGACAGCATACCGTGAATCTATCGAACTTGCGAAAGAAAAAGGAAGCTTCCCATTCCTCATCGGTAAAACAGATGAAGAAACACAAGCCCTTCGTAACGCATTCATTAACACCGGATTCATGAAGAAAATGCCGGAAGATATCCGTCAAGCAATCCTTGAACACGGTATCCGAAACTCTCATCTACTAACTGTTGCTCCAACGGGTAAATGAATTGCCCCCGGTATGAGTAATCATACCGTGCAAATCGGGCTGTATGCGGGAAACTCTGAGTATCCTTTTTGTACCTGTACCTTGCCAGTACGTAAAGGTAAAAATCAAAAGGTGCAGACAATCCGCAGGGAAGTCATGGCTGACCCCTCAACGACTAAGATGATACTAATAGTAGAAAGGAATTATATAATATGAATTCCATTTCGAACAAAGCAAATCAACTAATTATTGGTAGTTTATTGGGTGATTCATCTATAAACAGGACATTCAAAACACCAAGGATTCATTTTTCGCATTCTGATAAACAAAAAGACTATCTGTACTGGAAATACAATATTTTTATTGAATCTAAGATTGAAGTCTCTACTCCCAATATGGTTATGTCTGGTATGAAGAAGAAATATCCACAGTGGCGCTTCCAAACCAGAACATCAAAAATCTTCGAGTATTATTTGAAATTGTTTTATCCAAAAGGAAAAAAAGTTGTCACTCGAAAGACATTAAACTTATTAGATCCTTTGGGTTTAGCAATTTGGTACATGGATGACGGTAATCTAATTATTCATAAATACCAAAAGAAGAATGGAGATTCTGGAATTAAGAGCAGAGAAGTAGCCATTAATACACAGTGTTTTTCCTATGAAGAACATGAAATAATACAAAGATATTTTCTTGTAAAATGGGGAATTCAAGTTAAGATTTATAAAAATAAAGGTAGTTATCGAATTGTCATGAATGCTACGAATGCGAAAATATTTTTTGGGATTATTGAAGATTATATAATTTCAAGTATGAAATATAAGGTTGATTTGCAATATAGTTAATAGGTATACATCGTTACGCTTAACAACCGAATTATTTCGGTTGATGATATAGTCTGACCCATATGGCGACATATGGAGCGGGTACTGATAATCCCGCCCTCCTAAAATCAGGAGAGTAACAAAAGTGAGTACTGGAACAATGGTAGGAGTTAGTACCGGATTAGAACCATATTTTTCCTTTTCTTATTACCGCAGTGGACGTCTTGGCAAGTTTATCGAAGTTAAGGCGAAAATTGTTGAAGAATATTTAACGCGCAATCCAGAAGCAGACCCGGAAAATTTACCAGAGTGGTTTATTTCTTCAATGAGTCTTGCACCAGAAGCGCATGCTGACGTCCAGTGCATCATCCAGCGTTGGATTGATAGTTCTATCTCGAAAACAGTGAACGCCCCTCGTGGATACACTGTGAAGCAAGTGGAAAGTGTTTATGAGCGCTTGTATAAGGGTGGAGCGAAAGGCGGAACGGTTTACGTTGACGGAAGCCGAGATTCACAGGTTCTTACTCTAAAAGCAGAAGAAAACGAGATGGACTCGGATTATCAAGAAGAAGCAGTAAATAAAGAGCGTCCAATTATGCTTGTGAACACAATTCAAGCATTGGCCTCAACAAATGTAACGATAGGATCCGAAGTGGGCAACACATGTCCGGTTTGTCGCCAAGGGAACGTTCAAGAATTGGGCGGCTGTAACACGTGTACAAATTGCAATGCACAGTTGAAGTGCGGACTCTAATAACAGAATATAAAAATGGCATCCTTTTCTCAGAACGAGAAGAGGATGCCATTTTTATTATTGCGCCAACACCGGATTTGCGGAAGACTCTTTTTCGGGTTGTGTGACTGGTTCTAGAGCTGAAGCACCATGAATTTCAACTTCAAGTAACTTTTCGAATGATGCAATTGCAACTTCAACCTGTTTGTCATCGGGTTCTTTCGTTGTCAATAGCTGTAACCACAATCCTGGGTAACCTAAATATTTAAGGACCGGGATATTTCGCATTGCGTTTGTAATCTGTAGCACTTCAAACGAAATGCCTAGGACTACTGGAATTAAAAGAATTCTATTGAGAAGTCGTAACCAAAGTGGATCTGCTGGAACAAGAAAGTAAATAAACATTCCTACAATAACAGTAAAGAGCATAAAGCTACTTCCACAACGGAAATGCAATCTAGATTGCACTTGAACATTTTCCACAGTTAGTGGCAATTTGTTTTCATAGGCATTAATTACCTTATGCTCCGCGCCGTGATACTGAAAGACTCTTTTAATGAGTGGAGTCATCGAAATAATGGATATATACCCTAACAGTAAAATGAGCTTAAATAAACTTTCTAATAAAATTTGACCCGTATCAGATGGAACGGCAAATTTTAACGATGCTGCAAGAAAAACGGGAACTAGAGTGAAAATAAACTTTCCAAAAACGAAAGATAACACAGCAACTGCTGCAACGCCGAGGACCATAACTAATTTAGACGTTTCTTCGGTTTCATTTTCTTCCTCTTCGCCAGGCATAATGTCGTACCGGTCGCTGGAAAAGTTTAAGTGTTTTGAACCGAGAATAGCGGATTCAAAGAGTGCTACCAATCCACGGATGAAGGGAATTTTCTTCAGTTTCATTCGCGTAGTGTTTTGCTCCTTTGGAAGGTGAAAATAATCAATGGTGTCGTCTTTTCTTCGTATTGCGGTAATCGTGTTTTCCTTACCAGCGAACATTACACCTTCTATAAGTGCTTGCCCACCAAAAACGGGCGCTGATTGTGATTTCTCCATTATTTAGCCAACTTTCTATCAAATCAAATTAAATCTTTCTTTAGTATACTAAAAATTCACTCGCTACTCCACAATGATGTTTAAAAATTTTGGAACCGCCCGACACTTAGTGAAGGAGGTTTCGACATGATAAATAAAACATTCGTTTATACATCGCTCTTTGCTGCATTAACTTTAGCCTTTGCACTGAAGTTTCTTCATTATTTTAGTTTTATAAAGTGGTCACCCGTAGGTTGGTCAAAAAAATGGAAGCTCTTTACATCGGATCATTTAATGCATCACCTTGTGAATTGGCTGATGCTAATTTTAGCACTTTCAGTTTTGTTTGCAATCATCTATATCGTTATTTCATTACTTTATAAAATTCCGCCTTCTATTTCAGCAATCGTTTTGGGACTTAGTTTTGTATTTATTGTCCACTGGTTCGTTGATCACCCGGAAAATTTGATTGCATTGTTCGGTTCTTTGTCTATTCCTTTCCTTGGAGTATCTTTAATGATTTTTCGATTTATCACAGGAACTGCCGTTTATATGAAAGAAACTTTTACTGAAACTCCAAAATAAGTTGCCACTTATTCTCGGTGTGATAAAATAGGAAAGGAAACGGTGAGAGGAATGTTGCAACGGTGAAATTACTTATATTAAATGGCCCCAATTTGAATCTGCTTGGAAAACGAGAGCCAGATGTGTATGGTCATGAAACACTCATGGATTTAGAGCGTAACTTGACCCAATTTGCATCCAATCATGATGTGGAAGTATCTTTTTATCAATCAAACACGGAAGGTTCTTTGATTGATCGAATTCATGAGACTGTCAATGAAGGAATGGATGGGATTATCTTTAATCCAGGTGCATATACGCATTACAGCATCGCACTTCGGGATGCAATTGCATCTGTCAATGTACCGACAATAGAAGTGCATATATCAAATATACATAATCGAGAACCGTTTCGACAGACATCCGTTATTGCGCCCGTATGTGTAGGGCAATTAACAGGATTTGGCATGGACGGATATGAGCTTGCGTTGCATGCTTTCCTCCTCCGAAGAAAAGGAGACAAAAATCTATGAAACTAACAAACTTACGTGAATTAATGAAAAAAGAAGAGATTGATGCTCTATTAATTACAAATCCATTTAATCGTCGGTATATAACTGGATTTACGGGTACTGCTGGTGTTGCTGTAGTTTCAGAGAAAGATGCAGTTTTCATTACTGATTTCCGCTACACAGAACAAGCAGCAAAAGAAATAGAAGGATTTCGTATTGTTCAGCATACAAAAACAATTATGGAAGAAGTTGCGCATCAAGTAAAAGACATGAATGTGAAAGCGCTTGGTTTTGAAAAAGAAGACATGTCTTTTGGGATGTATGAATTGTACAATAAAGCAGTAGAAGTAGAAATGAAGCCTGTGGCAGGATTAGTTGAAGAACTTCGAATGGTCAAATCTGACGAAGAATTACTTGTCTTAAAAGCGGCTGCTAAAATTGCGGATGATGCGTTTGATCATATTATTACGTTTATTCGTCCTGGTATTACGGAGCTTGATGTATCCAATGAGCTCGAATTTTTTATGCGTAAACAAGGTGCAACCTCTTCATCCTTTTCTATCATTGTCGCATCTGGGCTAAGAAGCGCACTTCCACACGGAGTCGCGACAAATAAAGTGATTGAATCAGGCGATTTTGTTACGCTGGACTTCGGCGCGTTGTATAATGGGTATATATCGGATATCACTCGTACCGTTTCCGTAGGAGAACCTTCTGATAAATTAAAAGAAATCTACGCAGTTACTCTTGCCGCACAGGAACTTGCACTTCAAAGCATTAAACCTGGCATGACAGGAATAGAGGCAGATAGCTTTGCTCGGGACTACATTACGTCTAAAGGTTACGGTAAGGAATTTGGTCATTCGACAGGGCATGGGATTGGTCTAGAGGTGCATGAGGGCCCAGGACTCTCATTCCGTTCGAATACAATTTTAAAACCTAACATGACGGTAACAGTTGAACCTGGAATTTATCTTCCGGGAATCGGCGGTGTCCGGATTGAAGATGATATCGTAATTACAGAAACCGGAAACGAACGTCTGACATTTTCAACAAAAGAATTACTTATCTTATAATTGGAGGAATTAGAATGATCTCAGTAAACGATTTTAAAACAGGTCTTACGATTGAAGTAGACGGCGATATTTGGCGTGTGTTGGATTTCCAACATGTTAAACCAGGAAAAGGTGCAGCTTTCGTACGTTCGAAACTACGTAACTTACGTTCAGGTAATATTAATGAAAAGACGTTCCGTGGCGGAGAGAAAGTTGGACGCGCGCAAATTGATAATCTTCGTATGCAATATTTGTATGCAGATGGGGACAATCATGTATTTATGGATAACACTTCATACGAACAGATTGAACTTACAAGTAGTCAAATTGAATATGAATTGAAGTTTTTGAAAGAAAATATGGAAGTACATGTTATTCAGTACAAAGATGAGGTATTGGGTGTAGAGTTACCAATTACTGTCGTTTTAGAAGTTACTGAAACGGAGCCAGGTATTAGAGGCGATACTTCAAGTGGGGGTTCGAAGCCTGCAACACTTGAAACAGGACTTACTGTACAAGTTCCATTCTTCGTAAATGCGGGAGACAAATTAATTATCAATACAGAAGAAGCCGAATACGTTTCTAGATCTCAATAATTAACCTTAAAAGACCTTACTTCCATTGTGGAAGTAAGGTCTTTTTCATATGGACTGAAGTAGCTACATAAGATGTTGACATGGGGGGAGTACCGGATGGAACTAAATGACTTGCTTCGAATTGCCGGTATCGGGTTAGTTATTGGGATTCTACATGTCTTTTTCGAGCAATCTGGAAAAAAAGATTTTTCTTTTTTCTTATTTTTAATAGGTTATTTATATATAACTGCTGAAATGCTCCGATTTCTGAAGATCTTTTTCAGTGAAATATCCGAATTCTTTCAATGGCTATCTATGGCAATGTGATGCTGACTCTATTTCAAATTATCGTCGTTTTTATGCTTTTGTTAATGCTCTCTTTTGTAGCGCCTAAACTTCAACCAATTATGTACACGTCAATCTTCTTTTTCTTTTTTTTGTACTTGTTGACAACACTCATTTTCCCGTTCGGAAAAACCTATGTACAATTATTCAGTTCTATACCTGGCCCTTATGCAAAACTACTCATTGGAAGCGCAATCCTTTTTTATATATCGGAGTTGGTTTCTCAGCATATTGAGGAAGCGGGTTACGGTTCCTTGGCGTCTATGTCCCATTTTGCAGTAAAAGTAGCAATTTTAACCCTTTGGATCGATCAAACGACAGCGGTTATCGATATTCTTTCCTCACTAATTTCAAAATGATCGGACGGGTATATCTATGATTTCATTCATCCAGGCAATCCTTGGAACTGTAGTATCTAGCCTAGTTATCATACTCATTTCTACATTTATTGCATTGGCTGTAGACTTCGTATTCCCGTCATTTACTAGATGGACGAGAATTATCTTGTTTTTCATTATTATTACAGCCTCACTTCAACCTGCATTTGAACACTTTTCGTTTATTCGAGAAATAGCCAAGTCAGTATCTCTGATGTTTATAGGTGTTTATCCAATTTTAACAGCCAGTATGATTGCTTCGGGAGGCGCATTTAGTTTACTAAACTTTCAACCGGCTATGCTTTTATTTGCGAATGGTGCGATTGTACTTACCGATCAATTGCTCATCCCTTTACTAACCGCAACCTTAATTTTTGACGTTGCATCTAGATTGTTACCAGAAATTCCTTTTACAAAAATGGCAGAACTTATTCGGACGACTCTGCTTGGAGTTGTATCCGCATTAGTTGCGGGGTATTCGATCTTCATTACTACAGGAGGAACACTTACATGGGCTCTTTCAGGATTAACGAGTGGCCCTGTAAAGGAACTCATTAGACAAAACGTTCCACTCATCGGTTCATTTATGACAGAGAGTTTGAGTACAATTGGGAAATATTCATCAGGTGTCAGTATATTTGCAGGTGGGTGGCTCATCACGTCGATTTGGACTGTTGCGTTAATACCATCTTTATCAACTTTAATTACTGCATTTTTCTATAGATGGACTGCTGCGCTAATAGAACCTTTCGCTCATGAAGATATAACGGGCGTCATTGATGACATAGGTAAAACATTATTTGTCTTATGTGCGGTTTCCTTTCTCATTGCTTTTGCCTTCATCTATACTGCACTTTTTTCAATTATTCTCGTTAAATTACTAACGTCATCCCAGTGAGGTGAGAACATGGAAAATTTTTGATGGGTGTCATTTCAATATCGTTGCTAGCCTCTCTACTCTTGCTGTTGTTTCCGGATAGTTTAGAAGAATCATTTCTTCCGATAATTAAAATGGCGATGGGAATTTGGATTATCCGTGCTGTCTTCTCACTTTTTGGTCATAGCTTCATGTGAAAGTGCATAAACTAAACCATTGATGACAGATAGTATAGACCGCTCATTGAACGAAGATGGTGATAATGTGGAAAAACCGAAGAAGAAAAGTCACACAGTTCTCTTAGGGACCATTATTGTTCTGATCATCATTAGTATTAATTCCGGTATTTTTGGAATTGGAGGAGAGAAGGCAAAGGATAAGGGGGCTGGTCAAGAGTATGCGGCACTAGAAGATGTATTGATGAATATGGAAGGGGTAGGAGAAGTAACGATTTACTTTCATTTTGAAGATGGGGAACAAGGAAATACTTTATCCGATTACTTTTCCCTTTCCAACACAACAACGAAAAAAGCAAACCGTTTACAAGGCATACTTGTCATTGCTGAAGGTGCAGGCGACCGAAGGATTCGAAATGAATTATCGAAAACTTTGTCTGCTGTTCTCCAAGTACCAGAACATCGAATCGTCATTTCTGAAATGAAAAAAAAGGGGGAATCTGGATGAAAGCGAATAAAAGAACGGTATGGTTTCTAACATTGATAAGTCTAGTTGCTGTGATCTCGATTTTTTACATGAACAACAACCCAAAACCATTTGATGGTATAGCACTTTTTGGGGAGGGCAAGCCTAAGGTAACAAATGATGATAAAGCAAATGAGACGGATATACAAACTCCGGTTTTTGCGGAGAGTTATATATTTGATGATATGAGAATGACGGTTCGGAATGAAAGAAGTTTACTTAACGATCAACTTACATCGAAAATATTAAATGCTGGTCTTTCATCAGATGAAAAGAACGAGGCATACGATCAGATGGAAGCACTTATAAAACTAGATTCCATAGAGACCTTAATGGAAATGCAAATAATAGCGCTGGGTTATCCAGATGCTTTTGTGAAGACGGATAAAGGTCAAGTTAACGTTAGGGTCTTAACGATGGATGGTCAATCTAAGAAGCAAGCGAATGAGATTATGCATCTAGTAATGACAACTTGGGAAGAAGCACGTAATGTTAAGGTGGACTTTGAAACAGGTTCTTGAAGGAAACGAAGGCCCTTGTAAAAGGGTCTTTTTTTTGTTTTAATCCTGAACATAAATTTTCAAATGATATTTTTTTAGGTATATAGAATTAACCACAGACTATTGTTGAATCATGAAGTATCAAGTACAATAGATCTACAGTTAAACATTATAATAGGAGTATAGAACCTGAGCGCAGCAATTAATTTGGAGTTCTACTACTTTTTATATTACCGACTATTAATCTTTCATAAATGAAGCGCAACGAATCGATTGAGCAACAGAATTGAAACGTGGGAATTCATTAACATAGTTTGAAATGAGGAAGTTGCTTTGAAGAATATCATCAAAATTGTGGGTATCGTTGTCGTATCAACAATTGCTACCTTATTTATTTTAGGGAAAATGGGGATTGTTAATTTTGACATGCCAATACTAGATAAGGGATTCGAAAACGGAAAAGTTGTTTTAAAGATAGACGAAGTTTCCAAATTATCAAAGTTAGAATACCCTCGCATAGGACAGGACATGAACAAAGCCTATTCAATGTTCCGTGATGTAGCGTTTGAATCAGGGGATCAAGTCGATTTTTATCTGCTAGGCGACAGACAAAAGATATTTGTGAATTATGATCCAGATACAAATCGTATTGACGCGATGGGAATTTATGTAGAGGGAGATATTAGCGAGATCCGTTCAATTGGTGAAAAAATGCTTCCTTTTAGCAATTACTATCTTTATGAAGAAAGTTATTCTACAGAAGAAAGAAATGAATTAGCTCGATATACTAAAATTCATGATGTTTCGGAATATTATTATGAACTGCCTGAACAAAGTCTGTACGGTTTAATAACCATTTCTCGTAGTACAAACGATCTCTTTGGAAAGGTAGATCCTAGTTCCAATGAAGACTACAAAATTGAAGTGTCATTTGTAGGTGAAGAAAACATAGGTTTGAATCATTCTCTAAATGGAAGTGCAGATGGGGAACCCGTAAATCCAGAAGTTACAGAATCATCAACGGAACAAGGATTTGAAAATGAAAATACAAGTGAATATTATTATGGAGAAAACACAAATGATATTTATTATGACGATGAAGAAAATGAAGTACAAGTCGATGCAGAACGATCTGCGGATTGGGAAGTCTCAGAAAAGCCAATAGTACGTATTGATGAAGATTTGCTATATGGAGTAGGACTTGGTTTGATAAACGGCATCAATGTTTATCTTGGGGAAAATATTGAAGACGTAATTTCCCGGCTAGGAGAACCAATCATTGATCATAGCATTCCTGCATTTGGGACAGTGAGTCTCGGCTACGATGGTTATGTAATTCAAGGTGCCGAAGTAAATGGGATTACCGTGAATAACAGTATCATTCAGCCAATGCTTAGTATGGAAGAGGTAAAGGAAGAATTGGGCGAACCAATTGAAGAGTGGCGTAGTAGGGATTATTTACATATGTATTATAAAGTCGGTAACTATTACTTAAACATAAACTTTAATGAAGAGGGAACAGAAATTGATGATATTTCTTTAGAAGGTGGAGTGGATTAAAGTCACGATGGTCAAATGATTAATGAAATGTATTCATCTAGTCGTCTTTTTGAAATCAACATCTAACTCTTACTTATAGCAAAGAAAATTCATTAACAAACTAAACTAGTTGCTATTTCAACTTGAATCTGTTATTGTTAAGAAGAGTTATTTTTGTTCGATTTCAGATTAAGAATAGATTTTGTTATTCGTCTAAGGTATTTGAGCAAGGATAGTAACACATTGTGTGGAATTCCACACTAGGAGGCAACAATAATGGAACAAGGTACAGTAAAATGGTTTAACGCAGAAAAAGGTTTTGGATTTATCGAACGTGAAGCAGGAGAAGACGTATTCGTACATTTCTCAGCTATCCAAGGCGAAGGTTTCAAATCTTTAGACGAAGGTCAAAGTGTAACATTTGAAATTGAAGAAGGACAACGTGGCCTACAAGCTACTAACGTTCAAAAAGCTTAATATTAGCTGAATTGAGACCCTACATGTAGGGTCTCTTTTTTTTGTTTAAAATTAGTTTTTATTTAATTCTCCCAAGTATATAAGGGCTTAATATACAGATATTTAGTGACGTAGATACTTGAGTGAAAGAGCCTTTGGACGCGGGTTCGACTCCCGCCGTCTCCACCACATATATATATAGATTTTAGGTAGATCTTGAAACAGTTTACTTAAGAAAACAAAAACCCTTGCTAAAAAGGGTTTTTTTTGAACGAAAATCGATTTACGATTTGTATTGGTAATGAAAATATGTGCGCAACCCCTCGCAAATTCCGACAATTGGTAGTGGTTTTAGACCAAATAACAGGTGATTTGAAGATAAATTAACCAAATCTATTTCAATATGAAGCGAAAACGTCTAATATAGAGTAGAACTATATAAAATATTAGTAAGGGGAATTGATTATGTTGAAAATTCAAGAAATTCGGGAAATTATTAAATTAATTGATCAATCTTCAATCGAGAAATTTACATTTGAATCAGAAGGTACAAAAATTGTTTTGAAAAAAGGAGGTAACGGCGGACAGGTATCACAAGTTGCTCCAGTTCAAGAACAAGCAGCGCCAGTAGTTGAGGCAGTGCAACAGCCAGTTATAGCTGCTCCTCAACAGCCCGTTCAAGTTGTTCCTACAGAAGTAGCAACGGAAGAAGATCCTTCCTTACACAAAGTACTATCACCTATGGTAGGTACGTTTTATGCGTCGTCTTCGCCTGAAGCGTCGGCTTATGTACAGACTGGTGATAAAGTAAATGAAGAATCAATCGTTTGTATCGTTGAAGCTATGAAGTTATTCAATGAAATTGAAGCAGAAGTTTCAGGGGAGATTGTTGAGGTCCTCGCAGCAGATGGACAATTAGTTGAATACGGGCAGCCCCTTTTCTTAGTTAGAAAGAATTGAAGGGGGATAAGCAAATGAAAAAAGTTTTAATTGCAAATCGAGGAGAAATCGCGGTACGTATTATCCGTGCCTGCAAAGAACTTGGTATTGAAACTGTAGCGGTTTATTCAGAAGCGGATCGTGAAGCACTTCATGTTGAACTTGCAGACGAAGCATATTGTATCGGTCCTAGGTTATCAAAAGACAGTTACCTAAACTTTTCGAACGTTATGAGTGTCGCTAACCTTACGAACTGTGATGGAATCCATCCAGGGTATGGCTTTTTAGCGGAGAATGCTAGCTTTGCTGAATTGTGTGAGGAATGCAATATCGAATTTATTGGTCCAACATCGGATGCTATTTCACGCATGGGTACTAAAGATGTGGCTAGAGAAACAATGCGCAAAGCTGGAGTTCCAATAGTTCCTGGCTCTACGGGTATTGTTGCTGACGCAAATGAAGCGTTGGTTGTTGCAGAAGAAATCGGTTTCCCGGTCATCATTAAAGCTACTGCTGGTGGTGGCGGAAAAGGAATTCGTGTAGCGCGTGATAAAGAAGAGCTTATTAGTGGTGTGAAAATCACCCAAAAAGAAGCGGCCGCTGCATTTGGTAATCCTGGTGTCTATATCGAGAAATACATTGAAGTCTTTCGCCATGTTGAAATTCAAGTACTTGCAGACAAGTATGGCAATACGATTCACTTAGGCGAAAGAGACTGTTCAATCCAACGTCGTATGCAAAAACTGATTGAAGAAGCTCCATCTCCGGCTATAACTCCTGAACTTCGAGCAGAAATGGGCGAAGCAGCAGTTAAGGCAGCAACGGCAGTAAATTACCGAGGCGCTGGAACAGTGGAATTCATCTTCGATCATATTAATCAAAAGTTTTATTTCATGGAAATGAATACGCGTATTCAAGTTGAACATACAATTACTGAAATGGTTACAGGCATCGACTTAGTTAAACAACAATTAAAAATTGCGTCTGGTGAAAAACTAGCCTATAAACAAGAAGATGTGAAGATTAACGGTTGGTCGATAGAATGTCGTATAAATGCAGAGAATCCTGCGAAAAAGTTTATGCCTTCAGCAGGACAAGTTACAATGTATATGCCACCAGGTGGTTTCGGTGTACGTGTAGACTCTGCAGTTTATACAGGATATACGATCCCGCCATTTTATGATTCTATGGTTGCGAAGTTAATCGTTCATGCTGATACTCGTGAAGAAGCAATTGCGAGGATGAAGCGCGCACTTGATGAATTTATCGTAGAAGGTGTCGAAACGACGATCCAATTCCATGCCAATCTAATGGATCATGAAGTATTTAAATCAGGAGATTTTGATACGAAGTTTCTTGAAAAATATGAAGTAATGTAAGTAAGAAGGGAGAGGATGAAAATGGCTGAGAAAACAATGCCTTCATTCATAGGATCTGCTAAAACTGGGGATGCTGAATTGGGACGTGTTCAGCTCGCTCCCGAAGTTTTAGAAATTATTGTTGGAATCGCAACGACCGAAGTGAAAGGTGTCGCAAACACAAGGGGTAATTTTGCTTCAGAAGTTGCGAAAAAATTTGGGCGTGCAATGCATGGTAAGGGTGTTAAAACAGAGTGGATTGAGGAAGGTCTAGCCGTTGACGTGTATTGTGTTGTAGAATACGGTTTTTCAATTCCGGCGGTAGCCAAGGAAATTCAAAAACAAGTTCGAGATGCAATATATCATATGACTTCTCTTGAGACAAAACAAGTTAATGTCCATATAACCGGAATTCAAAGTGAAACAGAATTAGATTAATGGAACCCAAAAAGCATCGTCCTAAAAGGATGGTGCTTTTCAATGTAAATTAAAAGTGACATACTGTATTTTAATAACCTAAATATGCTATGATATCTCTTTAGAGATACGGTAGTAGAGGAGACTGAACATGAAACGAAGAGAAGCAAGGGAAAAGGCGGTCCAAACACTTTTTCAGCTTGATAACACGGACTTGTCCGTAGACGATGCAATTATGTATATTACAGAAGAACCAGCCAATCAATTTTACGAGACATTAGTTCGTGGAATGGTTGAAAATAAGGAAGTAATTGATGCAGCTTTAAAAGAAAATCTAGAGAACTGGTCGTTGGATCGTTTACCTAAAATTGAGCGTACAGTTTTACGACTTGCAGTTTATGAACTGCTATTTAATGAGGACGTACCAGACAGAGTAGTATTGAATGAAGCAATCGAACTTTGTAAAACATTTGGCGATGAAAAGTCGGGTAGATTCGTTAATGGCGTTTTGTCGAAATTCACGAAAGACCAATAATTTCGGACGGAGAGATGCAAAATGAACGGGAGTTTAATTGACGGTAAAGTAATTGGATCAATGATTCGCGAGGAAATAAAAGAACGAGTAGATGTTTTGATTGAAAAAGGATGCACTCCGGGCTTGGCGGTTATTCTTGTGGGTGAAAACCAAGCATCGCATACATATGTCAGAAATAAACAGAAATCAAGTACAGAAGTTGGGATGAAATCGGAATTGATTTCGCTACCTGCGACTGTTACTGAAGAAGAATTACTACTTCAAATCCAGAAACTTAACGAAGATCAGACGATACATGGAATATTGGTTCAACTTCCATTGCCAAAACATATTGATGAAAACCTAGTAATCAGCGCAATTGATCCTCAAAAGGACGTTGACGGTTTTCACCCTGTCAATGTTGGTAAAATGATGATTGGGCAGCCAACATTCTTACCTTGTACACCATACGGAATTATTAAATTGCTCGAACGTACGAACACGCCAATTAAAGGGAAGCATGCAGTAGTTGTTGGGCGTAGCAACATTGTTGGTAAGCCAATGGGGCAGCTTCTTCTTCAAAGAGATGCGACTGTAACATACTGTCATTCTCAAACAAAAGATCTAGCTTCCATAACAAAACAAGCTGATATTTTAATTGTAGCTATTGGACGCACAAAATTCATTGGCGCAGAGCATGTGAGTGAAGGAACAGTCGTTATTGACGTTGGAATGAATAGAGATGAAAATGGAAAGCTTTGTGGGGATGTAGATTTTGAAGCAGTTAAAAATCTCGCATCTGCAATTACACCTGTTCCTGGTGGAGTTGGCCCTATGACAATTACAATGCTTTTAAAAAATACGCTTCATAGCGCTGAACAATCATTAATTTAAAAAGAGTGCACCCAATAATAATGCCGTCGAATCAATATACATTTATTTAGAGTAGAAGTGGGTTCGTTTCAACCATTCTACTTTGTAAGTGTTTGGCATATGGGGATTTGGAGGCGTATATTTTGACTAGTAACCCTTATTTGTCAGTACAAGCTTTAACTAAATATGTAAAAAGGAAATTTGATGCGGATCCCCATTTAAGAAACGTTTATGTTAAAGGGGAATTATCAAACGTAAACAACCATCCGAGTGGTCATATTTATTTTACGTTAAAGGATGACAAAAGTCGGATTCAATCCGCAATGTTTAAAGCAAATGCATCCAAAATAAAATTCAGACCCGAAAATGGTATGAATGTTCTTATTACAGGAGATGTCAGTGTATACGAAGCGAGCGGACAATATCAATTGTATGCGCAAACGATGCAACCTGATGGAATTGGCGAACTTTATCTTGCATTTGAGCAATTGAAAGAAAAGTTGAGTAAAGAAGGTTTGTTTGACGAGCGTTGGAAATCGCCGTTGCCTCCTTTTCCGACAACAATTGGTGTTGTAACAGCACAAACAGGGGCTGCATTTCAAGATATTTGTACAACTATCGGAAGACGGTATCCGTTAGCTGAAATCGTTCTGTTTCCAGCAATTGTACAAGGTACCCAAGCAGCTAAGTCCATTGTTCGCGCAATCGAACAAGCTGAATCAGTTGGTTCGATTGATGTATTGATAGTTGGACGTGGTGGAGGTTCGATTGAAGATTTATGGTCGTTTAATGAAGAAATTGTTGCTAGAGCTATTTTCTGCAGTAAAATTCCTATCGTTAGTGCTGTAGGTCACGAAACAGACACGACGATTGCCGATTTTGTTTCGGACAAAAGGGCTCCAACACCGACTGGGGCCGCAGAAATTGTTGTTCCTTCGCAATTGGAACTATTTGAACGAATACTTGATCGAAAACGATCTGTATATCGGTCACTAGCAAGTAAAATAGCGACTGAACAAAAGAGATTTACTGCACTACAAAGTTCCTATCCACTTCAATATCCTGATCGACTCTATCGACCATTTACTGAGAAGTTAAGCGGTCTTGAAGAAAGACTGTTAAGAAGTGGAAATGATATAACTAGAAGTAGAACTTCTGAGTTATCAAAACTTACTGGGATACTTGCATCGTATTCTCCAAACCAAAAAATTAAAGAAGAAAAAAAGTCTGTCACGATGTTGACGGAGAGATTACAAAGGATTGTCCAACAGGACTTAAGAGTACATACAGACCGTTTTACATCCTCTGTAAGAATGTTGCAGGCACTTAATCCCCTCCATGTGATGGAACGAGGGTACTCGATCATATATCAAGAAGGACATGTAGTAAATTCAATTAACTCTTTGCCGATAGGCTCGGAAATAGAAATCAAACTACATGATGGGACAGCGGAAGCGATTGTCCAAGCAAAATCTACAAATGACAAGGAGGAAAGCTAATTGGAAAATCAGCCGCCCCGCTTTGAAGAAGCGATGCAAAATCTAGAAAAAGTAGTACAGCAGCTTGAAACGGGTGATGTTCCACTTGAGGATGCAATTACCTTGTACAAAAAAGGGATGGAATTATCCGCATATTGCCATGGTAAATTACAGGATGCTGAAAAACAGCTTATTTCGATGATTGACAAAGATGGCAACAAGGTACCAATTGATCCAACACAAGGTGTGGATTCAGATGCATGAAAAACTAAAAAGCTTTATTGATACACATATACCCATTATTGATAACCAACTAAATGTTTTATTGGATGAAATCGAAGGACCCATACTATTGAAATCCTCTATGGCCTATTCTGTAAACGCCGGAGGTAAAAGAATCCGGCCACTTCTAGTACTTGCCACGCTCAAAGATCTTGGAGTCGAGTCAAAAGATGCTTTACTCGTTGCCTGTGCAGTAGAATTCATTCATACATATTCACTAATTCATGATGATCTACCATGTATGGATGACGACGATTATAGACGAGGTAAATTAACAAACCATAAAGTTTACGGAGAAGCAGTAGCGGTTCTTGCTGGTGATGCTCTTCAAACATTAGCGTTTAACGTACTGAGTCGACTTCCAAATACCCCGCCAACACAAATACTAGAACTAGTGCGCCTTCTGTCCAATTCGTCAGGTGCACAAGGTATGGTTGGTGGACAAATTCTTGATATTGAAGGAGAAGCAAGTAAACCTACATTATCCATGTTGGAAGAAGTTCATTTGAATAAAACCGGAGCCCTCCTTTCTTTTTGCATAGAGGCTGGGGCAGAACTTGCAAGTCTAGAAAAAGATCAAACAGACTCATTAAAAGCCTATGCCAAAAATATAGGTTTAGCATTTCAAATTCAAGATGATATACTTGATATTACTGCAACAACGGAAGAATTAGGAAAGACTGCTGGAAGTGACGAAGCTAGCGATAAGGCAACCTATCCTTCATTGTTAGGCCTAGAAGGCGCAAAGAAACAACTAGATGAATATCACTTTATTTCGAAACAGTCACTTTTGTTTTTAGAAAATGAAGAATCACTTTTAGCTTTATTTGCTGACTATATTGTTAAGCGGAGCTATTAACGGGTATGTATTAATAAGTCGAGTGAGGAACAGGCTAATAACTATATGTCGAGAAAGGAACCAATCCTTTATACTAATCGTTCTTATTGTTATACTGTTAGCAACATTATTCATCCGTAGAAATTATTTTGTGAAGGTGTGTGATAACTATGGATTTGACTGAAATTACAAGCCCGTCTTTTATTAAGAAACTTGATAAAGATCAGATGATGAAGCTTGCTGAAGAAATTAGGGCATTTCTTATTGGGAAATTATCTGTAACCGGTGGTCATATTGGACCGAACCTTGGTGTTGTTGAGCTTACAATTATGCTCCATAGAATGTTTGACAGTCCGAATGATAAGATTCTTTGGGACGTAGGGCATCAAGCGTATGTCCACAAAATATTGACTGGACGCGCATCTGAATTTGATACGTTAAGACAATATAAGGGTTTATGCGGATTCCCAAAAACGAACGAGAGCATTCATGATGTTTGGGAAACAGGCCACAGTTCAACTTCGCTTTCCGGAGCGATGGGAATGGCAGCAGCTCGTGATGTGAAGGGTGAAAAGAATTTTGTGATACCAGTAATAGGTGACGGTGCACTCACAGGAGGAATGGCCCTCGAAGCGTTAAATCATATCGGTGATGAAAAAACGAATATGATTGTCATTTTGAACGACAATGAAATGTCGATTGCTCCAAATGTTGGGGCACTCCATGGCGTGCTTGCTAAACTTCGTACAACTGGAAAATACAATTCAGCAAAAGATGAATTAGAATACGTTCTACGCAAGATTCCAGCTGTCGGCGGGAAAGTTGCGGACGCAGCAGAACGCGTGAAAGATAGTTTGAAATATCTTCTCGTTTCAGGCGTCTTTTTTGAGGAGCTTGGATTTACTTATCTAGGTCCTGTTGACGGTCATGATCTGTCAGATTTAGAGCGAAACATTCAGTATGCAAAAAAAGTGGAAGGTCCCGTACTTCTTCATGTGATTACGAAGAAAGGAAAAGGGTACACACCAGCAGAAGAAGACAAAGTTGGAACATGGCATGGCACAGGTCCATATAAGATTAACACAGGCGATTTTGTTAAATCAGCTTCCAGTGGGCCATCTTGGAGTGGCTTAGTAGCTGAAACAGTTCGAAGGATAGCACGTGAGGATAAGCGAATTGTTGCGATTACACCAGCAATGCCTGTTGGATCGAAACTAGAATCATTTGCCAAGGAATTTCCAAATCGATTCTTTGATGTTGGAATTGCTGAACAACATGCGACAACCATGGCTGCTGGACTCGCAACACAAGGGATGAAGCCATTCCTTGCAATCTATTCGACATTCTTACAGCGTGCTTACGATCAGATGCTACACGATGTATCTAGACAAAACTTAAATGTTTTTATTGGAATTGATCGCTCTGGATTAGTTGGCGCCGATGGGGAAACCCATCAAGGTGTTTTCGACATTGCTTTTCTTAGACATATGCCAAATCTTGTAATTATGATGCCAAAAGATGAAAATGAAGGTCAGCATATGGTGAAAACCGCAATTGATTACGATGATGGTCCAATTGCTATGCGTTATCCAAGAGGTAACGGGTTTGGTATACCAATGGACGAAGAGCTCCAAGCGATTCCTATTGGCAGTTGGGAAGTAATTAAACCTGGGAATCAAGCTGTGATTTTAACCTTCGGAACAACGATTCCAATGGCGCTTGAAGCTGCAGAAAAACTGGAGTCCAAAGGGATTTCGGTTCGAGTTGTAAATGCCCGATTTATTAAACCTATTGATACGGCGATGTTAGATTCCATATTTGCTTCACAACTCCCAATTCTAACAGTAGAAGAAGCGGTACTTGCCGGAGGATTTGGAAGTGCAGTTCTTGAATATGCCAACGATGTGTCGTATTCATCATCTACAATTCGTCGAATGGGAATTCCAGATAAGTTTATAGAACATGGTAATGTGAACGAATTACTAAAAGAAATTGGTATGACTGCAAATCACATTGCTGAAGATATCGAATCTTTACTTCGAAAAAAATCAACAGAACGTGAACCAGTATGACGGCCGGGCCTAGTAAAGAGCGGGTGGATGTTCTACTTGTTGAAAGAGGATTAGTTGAAACAAGGGAACAAGCTAAACGCTCTATTATGGCAGGAATCGTTTTCTCTGCAGAAACAAGGCTTGATAAACCAGGGGAAAAAATTCTATCGGATGCCCCTTTACTTGTTAAAGGAAAAGCAATTAAATATGTCAGTCGTGGCGGATTAAAACTGGAAAAGGCACTGCAAGTGTTTGAGGTTGATGTTAGCGGAAAAATCCTTCTAGATATTGGTTCTTCTACAGGTGGATTTACAGACTGTGCGCTGCAGGAAGGTGCATCTCACTGTTATGCTCTGGATGTGGGGTACAATCAACTTGCTTGGAAAATTAGGCAAGATCCTCGAGTAACAGTCATGGAACGAACAAACTTCAGGCACGCAACACTGGATCTTTTTACTGAGGGGCGTCCTGAATTTGCAACGATCGATGTATCGTTCATATCTTTAAGGCTTATTTTGCCCGCACTTAAGCAGATAATTTGCGATGGTGGAGATGTTATTGCCCTCGTTAAACCTCAATTCGAGGCAGGCAAAGGTAAAGTAGGCAAAAAAGGTGTTGTGAAAGAATTTTCAACTCATTTAGAAGTACTTAAAAGAATTGCGGATGCTTCTTTCGAAGAAGGGTTTAGTTTGCGAGGAGCCTCATTTTCACCAGTAACAGGTGGAGAGGGAAATATTGAGTTTCTTTTTCACCTAACATCCGATGACGCACCGGAAAAGTTATTTGATGACGAAATGTTTGATACGCTCATCCGTGACGCATACAAGGAATTAGTGTAGCGCGCAGTCGATGCGCGCTTTTCTTATCGACGGATAATATAGCATTGGAGTGATTTCATTGAATAAAGGGCATAGGCATATACGAATCCGAGATATTATCTCGAAATTTGAAATTGAAACACAGGATCATCTGGTTGAAAGTTTGAAAAGTGCGGGTGTTGAAGTAACTCAAGCAACCGTATCGCGTGATATAAAAGAAATGCATTTAATTAAAGTACCTTTACCAGATGGACGATACAAATATAGCTTACCTCAAGTACGGTCGCATAATACCGAAGAAAAATTGAGTCGGGCGATGAATGACGCTTTCGTTAGCATTGATGGTGCGGGACATTTTCTTGTTTTGAAAACACTGCCGGGCAATGCTCAAGCAGTAGGCTCTCTTCTTGACCACCTAGATTGGGAAGAATTACTCGGCACAATTTGCGGAGATGATACGTGCCTTCTAATTTGTCGGGAGGAATCCTACACCTCAGAAGTAAAAGAAAAGTTATTAGCAATGCTTTGAAAGAGGTGACACAACATGTTAACTGAAATTTCAATTAAAAACTTTGCAATTATTGAAAGTTTGGAAGTTACGTTTCAAGAGGGATTAACAGTTCTAACCGGAGAGACTGGTGCGGGTAAATCTATTATTATTGACGCAGTCCAGCTATTGTCAGGGGGAAGAGGTTCTCAGGACTTTATTAGACATGGAGCGAAAAAGGCTGAATTAGAAGGTCAGTTTACGATTGAGAACCCTTCACACCCAGTTTTGAATAAGTTGATAGACTTTGGAATAGAAGCAGAAGATGGCGTAGTTATCCTGAGAAGAGATTTGAATTCGAATGGAAAAAGTGTTTGTCGAGTAAATGGCAAACTCGTCACTATCGCGACTATGAGGGAAATCAGTTCTCAAATTATTGATATTCATGGGCAACATGAAAATCAAGAACTTATGCAAGAACGAAGACATATACACCTGTTAGATCAATTTGCAGGTAAAAAGTTAGCAAGTGCATATGAAAGTTATTCCGAGTTGTACAAAGATTATAGAAAACTACAAAGAAAGTTAGAGATGGCAAATGAGAACGAACAACTTGTTGCGCAAAGAATTGACGTATATTCTTTTCAGTTAAAAGAAATTGATGAGGCCTCTCTACAAATAGAAGAAGAATCCCTATTAGAAGAGGAGAAACATAAACTTCAAAATTTCAATAGATTATATGAACGCTTACATACGGCATACGAATCCCTAAGTGGAGACTCTCGTGCGATAGATTGGGTCGGGTCTGCAATGAGTGATATAGAAGATGCGGTAGTTGTCGACAAGGAATTGAATCCTCATTATGAGACAATCGCAACGAGCTTTTTCGCATTACAGGACACGGCGCATGAATTAAAGAAATTCTTAGACGACATGGAATTTGACCCAATTCGACTTGAAACAGTCGAGGATCGGCTTTCACAACTTTTGACATTGAAACGAAAATATGGACGAACTGTTGAAGATATTCTTCTTTATCGAGACAAAATAGCCGATGAATTAGATGAATTAGTAAATCGTGATGAAAGACTAGCTGCTGACCAGGAGAAACTTAAAAATTTAATCGAAGACCTTGAAATAGAAGCAGAGGAACTATCCATTATTCGTAAAGATGCTTCGTCACATTTAGAAAGTGCGATTATGGAACAATTAAAGCAGTTACATATGGAAAATGCAGCATTTCGCGTAAATTTTGAACAATTAAAAGGGAATCATTTCGACGTTAATGGAAAAGATAATATAGCCTTTCATATTTCAACAAACATAGGAGAACCGCTCAAACCTCTTGTTAAAGTTGCATCTGGAGGAGAGTTATCTCGAATTATGCTTGCTCTTAAAACCATTTTTTCAAAACATCAGGGCGTAACCTCAATCATTTTTGATGAAGTTGATTCAGGTGTGAGTGGACGAGTCGCACAAGCAATTGCAGAAAAAATTTCCATGGTAGCCACGCATTCCCAAGTACTTTGCATTTCTCACTTGCCTCAAGTTGCAGCTATGGCTGATCACCATTATTTAATTAAAAAAGAAATTAAGGAAGAACGTACTCGAACAATAATTGAAGATGTCATTGATACAAAACGCTCGGCAGAACTATCAAGAATTCTTTCTGGAGCAGAAATTACGCCACTAACTTTAAAACATGCCGAAGAATTATTGAAATTGGCAGCAGAGCGAAAAAAAACATTTCGTTAACCCATTCAAATATATAACGCTTCATATTTGCTTGATTTACCCTTTCATAACATTCCCGTGAACGGACATACCAATAGTATCATTTCACGAGGAGGTGAAGTATGGAATGGAGTAGACAGTTGAGGTTGTTTTTATCGCTTTCTTTGGTCTTGCTGTTTGTACCGTTTAACCCAGTTTTAGCATATGGAAATAGTGGTTCGTTAATTCCGATGGGACATTCTATTGGCATAAAGATGGACTTATCGGGTGTCTTTGTAACAAACGACGTTATGCTCGATAAAGATCTTTGGCTAAAAGCCGGTGATCAGATTGGAGAAATTGACAGCGTAAAAATTTTAAAAGTTGAAAATTTTGGAGATACACTGTCTACAGCACCTGAAGAGCAAAATGTAGCTATGCTCGTCTTGAGGAATGAGGAAAAGATTCAAGTCCATTCAAGTCGTGATGCCTTGAAACGTCTCATTCCATTCCTGAAGGATAAGACCGAAGGGACGGGAACGTTAACGTATGTCGATCCAGACAGTCGGACGTATGGTGCACTGGGCCATCAAATCATCGATAGCTCATTTAACTCACCACCATCATTTAAGACAGGGTCCATTTACCTTTCAAAAATCGGCCAAATCCGGAAGAGTATGCCTGGAAATCCAGGATATAAAATCTCTACGATTTTGAAAGAAGAACAAATTCTGGGTAGTATTAAGAAAAATGGTGTTTACGGAATTTATGGATCTTGGAACACGACTTCTAAGAAAGTGTTAGCTGAACCGCTTGAGATTATTCACCCTTCAAATGTCAAAGTAGGTGAGGCGGAAATTTTTACAACAGTTAAAGGTACTGAAGTAGAGGTTTTTTCGATCCAAATTACCAGCGTGGAGAAAGATCAATTTCTTTTTACCCTTACGGATTCAAAACTCATCGAAACAACGGGTGGGATCTTACAAGGAATGAGCGGAAGTCCGGTAATCCAAAATGGTAAGTTTGCAGGTGCTGTCACCCATATGTTTGTCGACGAACCAGAAAAAGGCGCTGGTCTTTTTCTTTCGACAATGCGATCGGGCGAAAAATGAAGAAAGGAGTCAACCAATTTGGTTGGCTCTTTTTCTGTTTACAATTATAGGTACTTCTCGAAAAAAGTCGAATTATGATGAAACCATCCAACATAAGGTTCATTTTCCATAAAAAATAAAGGGAAAGTATATGCTGTGTCGAAAAAACATTAATATGACAGCACTACATGTTACGAAGTCGCTTATTTATTTCATCGTAGCAAAACAAGGAGGAGCAAAATTTGGATAAACTAAAAGTAGCAATTGCAGATGACAACAAAGAGCTAGTAAAAACTATGTTGACGTACTTCGAAAGACATCCTGAGATCGAAGTAATTTGGACAGCGAATAATGGAAGACTTTGCCTAGAAATGCTTGAAGAACAGAAGCCTGATGTTCTTTTACTTGATATTATTATGCCACATTTAGATGGAATCGCAGTGCTTGAAACATTGAGAGTTAAAGCGGAATTCAGTGATGTAAATATTATTATGCTTACTGCATTTGGACAAGAGGATGTTATGACACAGGCAGCTAACTTAGGTGCATCCTATTTCATGCTAAAACCGTTTGAATTTGAACGCTTAACTAATCAAATCTTTCAAATCGCAGGGACACAAAAACCTAACTTACCTGTCGTCGAGGTTGTTGCAGCAAACGGGTCAATGAAAGTAAGTCAAAAGGTACTTGATACGACGATTACTGCAATAATTAAAGAAATTGGAGTTCCCGCTCATATTAAAGGTTATGCATTTTTAAGAGAAGCAATACAGATGGTCTATACTGACGTTGATTTACTTGGATCTGTAACTAAAATACTTTATCCGGACATCGCTAAGAAATATAATACAACTGCTTCTCGTGTAGAACGCGCAATACGTCATGCCATAGAAGTGGCTTGGAACAGAGGGAATTATGAGGTTATTTCTAAGATGTTTGGTTATACCGTACATCATCTAAAGAGTAAACCAACAAATAGTGAGTTTATAGCAATGATTGCCGATAAGATTCGTCTTGAACATATGGCGAGTTAATGAAAAAGGTAGTATAATGGAATCAACTCATAATTCATAGTAATTAAATGGAAGTGACAAAGTGGGTAAGTTAAACACTTTGTCTTTTTTAATATAGTATAATAACAGTATATACTTTGATGATTTACAAAAAGGAATGGTGAATAGTTTGTGATAATAGAAAATACGTATTTCGATCTTTTTTTAGAAGATATGAATGTTGTCATGCATACTAAAAAAACTGGTTTTCTCTTAAAATCATTTGATAAAATCACTTCCGAATATCCGCGTTTGAAAATTAACTCCTTTCCGGTATTACAGAAAGCACTTACTAAAGTAGGAGATAGGCATGTGATTGGAACGTGGTTACCGTTAATTGATGCAACCATTTCCACGAATAAGATGACTGTAGAACTACTGTTAAATGTTACGAATGCACAACTTACTGAACAAAAAAGTGGAATTATGCAAGCTGCTCTAAGCTTAGTTAAAGAGCTAGGAGTTACTTTGGGAATAAAAGAGCTAACAGAAGACTTATTTGTGTTGGGACGACCAATAATCGTTGCGGAAGGTAAGAAACCAATTCGTGGTGCTGACGCGAAGATCACCTATATTGAGCAACCCGAACGAAAACCTCATATACGAGAGGATGGATCAGCCGACTATTATGAAATGAACTTTGTTACCCAAATTGAGCAAGGGGAATGGCTAGGTGAAAAGATACTCCCACAAGAAGGAATGGATGGGATGGATGTTTTCGGTAACGTAATTCCATCGACTAGAGGTTTAGACGCAAAATTAGAATTTAATCGAAAATCGGTCACATGCGAAAGTGAAGACGGCAAAATGGTCTTACGTGCACTCCACGCCGGAGCTCTTGAGTTTATTAATGGCGTTGTAAGTGTAGGAAAGCATTTAGTCATCGAGTCTGATGTTGGGCCTAAAACGGGGTCCATAACATTTGATGGAACTGTAGTAGTTTATGGTACTGTCTTGGACGATTTTTCGATTACTGCTACTGGTGATATTTCAATAGAAGGAAATGAAGGGGTAACCAACGCGAAAATGATTCAATCTTCTGGTGGGGATGTGTATATAAAAGGTGGCGTTTTTGGAGGCGGAAAGACAGTTATTGAGGCGAAAGAGAAGATTTATTTAAAACATGCAAATAATTGCAAGCTTTACGCTAAGGAAGTTCAAGTAGGGGTGTACTTATTTGGAACCGACATTATTGCAGAAAATGTGTATGTTGATAACAAACAAGGGAAAATTATAGGTGGGATAATTGAAGCATTGTACACGATTGAATGTGCAATGGTTGGAAACAATCATGAACGTATGACGACTCTTTGTGTAACCGGAGTGGACAAGGAAGAGATTTACATAGAAATTAAAGAATTAGCTCTTGATTTGAAAAGACGAAATGGTGTCGTTGAGAGACTTGAGGAACAAATAGCTAAGTTTGAAGCGGTTGCTGTAAGTTACTCAGATGAACAAGTCAATGCTCTTAATAAGTCAAAAGATGCAATTATAACGAACAACTCCGTAATAAGTCAACTCGATAAACAAATACAAATCATGTTAAATACAATAAAAAATGCAGAAACCCCAAGAATCAAGGTGACACGCCAAGCTTTTCCAGGAACAGTTATTCAAGTAGGTAAATTGAATATGGTTCTGCAAGAAGAAGCAAAAGGTGAGTTTTGTAATATAGATGGTGAATTGATCGTCGAAAAGAATGGCTCACTGTAAAGGCATTGAAAATATACATAATTAAAAAAAACCGTGAAAAAAATCACGGTTTTTTCTTGCTACGAAATCTTTGTTGAACTCTACCATTTTTACGGTCCCTATTTAAAAGGAAACCTGCAAAGAATGCGAGACCAGCGATACACATAATCAACCCAATGAGGAATTGTAGCCAAATTGGTAAAATAGGTGCCGTAGAATTAACTTCATCTGAAGAGAACATTGGTAACCCGAACAATGAATCTCTCATAATCTTTATACCTCCGGCTGCAATCACGCCAGGTATTAGCAGTACTATAAATGCTGCAAGTCGTGCCACTTTACTCACTCCTAATTTGCCTAGCTCAAAATATGAGCATTTTATTAGATACTTAAATGAAGTTCCATACAAAATAATTTTACTCTCACTAGTTATATTGTCAAGTGAAGGGCAATCGTGTATGATAAAATAGTAAATGCAAAAGATTGCATATAGTAAAAGGGGAGTTTGAATATCCTTGCAAAATGTTCTTATTATAGGAGCAGGCACTGGGGGAACAATTATTCTGGATTTGCTCCAAAAATTAGAGTTTATGAAAGTTAAAGCCATTATCGACAAAAAAGAAGATGCACCGGGAATTGTCCGTGCGAAAAGTCTTGGGATTGCACACGGATCTAGTTGGAAAGAATATTTAACAGAAGACTTGCAGATTGTTTTTGATTTAACTGGTGATGATTCTGTGTTTACTGAGTTATTAGCGGTAAGGCCGACACACACCGTTCTAATTCCAGGAACAGTTGCGAATCTTTTAGTCCAACTACTTCAAAAAAACGATGCACATATAAAACGGACTCGCCAGGAGATGTACAAGCAAAGAATGGTTTTTGATTCGCTTGAAGAAGGTATGATTGGAATAAACGAACGTGGTAAAGTTGACTTTTTTAACGAAAGTGCTTCGAAAATGACTGGAGTTTCAATAAAAGAAGCAGTGGGTCAGCCGATTTCTAAGGTGATTCCTTTAACGAAACTTCCTAGAGTTCTAAATTCCGGTAGGTCTGAATTAAATCAAGAACTTGTTTTAGCGAATGGGTTAAAAATCGTAACTTCAAGGTATCCGCTATTTAATGATCAAGATGAAAAAGTTGGTGCATTTGCCGTATTCAAAGACATTACCGAAGTTGTTGCGTTAGCAGAAGAGATTACTGACTTGAAACAAGTTAAAACGATGCTAGAAGCAATTATTCATTCAAGTGATGATGCAATTTCAGTGGTTGATGAAAAAGGGAATGGAATCCTTGTTAATCCAGCATATTCAAGGATTACTGGACTTTCAGAAGATGAAGTAATTGGTAAGCCAGCTACTTCAGACATTTCAGAAGGTGAAAGTATTCATATGAAAGTTCTGGAGTCAAGAAAACCTATTCGTGGTGTAAATATGCGTGTAGGTGAAAAGAATCGAGAAGTGATTGTCAATGTTGCTCCTATTATAGTGGATCATCAGGTTAAAGGAAGCGTCGGTGTACTCCACGATATGACCGAAATGAGAAGCTTAATGAAGGAGCTTGATCGCGCAAGAACGATTATTAGAAAGTTGGAATCGACATTTACATTTGATGATGTAATTGGTGATTCATCAGAAATTGGTATCTCCGTTGAACAAGCAAAAATCGCATCGAATTCTTCTATACCGGTATTATTGCGAGGAGAGTCTGGAACTGGAAAGGAATTATTTGCACACGCTATTCATAGCGGAAGCGAACGAAAGTTTAGTAAATTCATTCGCGTTAATTGTGCAACGATTGATCCCCTAACGATAGACATCGAATTATTTGGACAAGAACAAGGAGAAATTGAAAATGGAAATTATCTATTAAAACGAGGACTTCTTGAAGAAGCAAATAATGGGACACTCTTTCTTGATGAAATTACAGATTTACCAATATCAATTCAGAATAAATTACTTCTCTATTTTCAAGAAGGTGTAATTTACAGAGAAGGGAACAATCAACCCATTTCATTATCTGTACGCGTAGTAAATGCAACATCCAAAAACCTAGAAAAATCTATGCAAGAAGGTTTGTTTAACGAGGAACTGTACTATGCGCTTAACCGTATCTCAATTCAAATACCGCCGCTTCGTTCAAGAAGAGAAGATATTCCAATTATTGTGGAGCATCTATTGGTGAAATTGAATCAAGAACTTGGAATGAATATAGAAGAAGTTACGCCTGAAGCAGCCACTTGGTTGCAACAGTATAAATGGCCAGGTAATGTTCGGGAATTAGAAAGTGTTTTGAGTCGGGCATTGATTTACATGGATCCTAGTGCTACAACTCTAAAATTAGAAGATGTGACGAAGTCTATATCATCGCCGGATACAATAGCGAAAGAATCGATACTTCCGAAAGAAAGTTCGCTTGCATCAATCATGGATGACCATGAAAAAACAATTTTAGAAGCAGCTCTTCGTGAAAATGATGGGAATAAATCACTTACTGCGACTCGATTGGGAATTTCACTGCGGTCCCTTTATTACAAATTAGAGAAATTCCAACTTATTTGATAAGGAGCGAAATCTAAATGACGACTCTCGACGCACTTGTTTCGAAAGCGCTATCATTTAAAGGGTCTGTGGTTGCCATTGCATCTGCAGCAGACATAAACGTTCTTGAAGCTGTTCGTAATGCGGTATCACATGGACTCGCTTCATTTATGTTGTTTGATGATGCTCTTACGTTGCAAAAGTTAATTGATCAGGAATTTCCGGAACTAGCCCAAAATGATAAAGTGAGTATTCATCCTACGAACAACCAGATGGATGCAGCCACTCAAGCAGTACAAGCAGTTTCAAGTGGCCTTGCTCATGTTCTAATGAAAGGGAATATATCAACGCCACTTATTTTAAAAGCCGTGTTGAACAAAGAATACGGTTTGCGAACAGATAAAATCCTTTCTCATGTCGCTGCGTTTGAAGTATCAGGATATAATCGATTGTTATTTGTTACGGATGCAGCTATGAACATCGCTCCGGATCTTATGGCCAAAGCCCAAATAATTCGCAATGCAGTTGCGACTGCACACGCATGTGGTGTAGAAGAACCAATTGTTGCGCCCCTTGCAGCTATCGAAACTGTAAATCCTGCAATGACACCTACAACAGACGCAGCCGCGCTTGTTGTAATGAATAAAAGGGGTCAAATTTCAGGTTGCATTATAGATGGGCCACTTGCACTCGATAATGCAATATCTAAAAAAGCAGCCGAACAAAAAGGGTTAACAGGTGAAACCGCGGGTCAAGCGGACATTCTAGTTGTACCGTCAATCGAAGCTGGAAATATTCTCTATAAATCGCTTATGTACTTTGCGAATGCAAAAGTTGGAGCTATAATTCAAGGCGCAAAGGCGCCAATCGTTCTAACATCTCGAGCAGACAGTGCAGAAAGCAAATTATATTCTTTAGCACTTGCAATTGTTTCATCCAAATAAATTTACATACTCAAGGAGGAAGATTTTACATGGAGATTTTTGATTATATGGAAACGTACGACTACGAACAATTGGTGTTTTGTCAAGATAAGACATCAGGACTTAAAGCAATTATTGCTATTCACGACACAACGCTAGGGCCAGCACTTGGTGGCACGCGCATGTGGACATATGCAAACGAAAGCGAAGCTATTGAAGATGCACTTCGCTTAGCTAGAGGAATGACTTACAAAAATGCTGCTGCAGGCTTGAATCTTGGCGGAGGAAAAACTGTAATTATAGGTGATCCACGAACGGATAAAAACCCTGAAATGTTCCGTGCTTTCGGTCGCTTTATTCAAGGTCTAAATGGCCGATATATTACTGCTGAAGATGTAGGAACAACGGAAGAAGATATGGATCTTATTCATCTTGAAACAGATTTTGTAGCAGGTACTTCTACAGGTGCTGCGGGTAACCCATCACCAGTAACAGCTTACGGAATTTATCAAGGTATGAAGGCGGCTGCGAAAGAAGCATTTGGTACAGATTCACTTGAAGGTAGAACCGTTGCTGTTCAAGGTGTAGGAAACGTAGCATTCACACTATGTAAACATTTACATGATGAAGGTGCAAAGTTGGTAGTAACGGATATAAATAAAGATGCCGTAAAGCGCGCAGTTGAAGCGTTTGATGCAAAAGCTGTAGACATTAACGATATCTATTCACAAGATGTAGATATCTTTGCTCCATGTGCACTTGGAGCGGTGATAAATGATGTAACAATTCCACAGCTGAAGGCAAAAGTAATTGCTGGATCTGCAAATAACCAACTAAAAGAAACAATTCACGGAGATAAAATCCATGAAATGGGAATTGTTTACGCACCAGATTATGTTATCAATTCGGGCGGCGTGATAAATGTGGCTGATGAACTGCAAGGCTATAATCAGGATAGAGCTATGAAACGTGTTGGTGGTATTTACGGTACGATTGAACAAATTTTTGCCATTTCAAAACGCGACAACATTCCAACATACGTAGCAGCTGACCGTTTAGCTGAAGAACGTATTGCGAGAGTTGCTAAAACTCGTAGCCAATTTTTACAAAATGAAAAAAGCATTCTAACAGGACGTTAATTGTATCTATAGATATTCAACAATTTAAATGCGGAAGCTAAAAGAATTGGATTTATGTTTGTCTTCATTCGATGATTCCATCGTTTGAGTCAAAAGGAGTGATTCATGTGATTGAAGACTTTTATCGTGTACTAGTTATAAACCCAGGCTCGACATCAACGAAAATAGGTGTATTTGAAGACGAACGCCTTCTTATGGAGCATACGATTCGTCATTCATCTGATGAAATTGCACAATTTCCATCTATAATTGATCAGTATGAATTTAGAAAAAAAGCAATTCTAGAAGCTCTTGAAATTGAAGGAATTAGCATTTCTAAATTAAATGCAATTTGTGGACGGGGAGGCTTACTCCGTCCGATTGCAGGTGGAACGTACGCAGTTAATAGCCAGATGATTGATGATTTAATGATTGGCTATTCCGGTCAACATGCATCGAATCTAGGTGGAATACTTGCAAATGAAATTGCAGTCGGCTTGAATATCCCTGCATATATAGTGGATCCGGTTGTAGTTGATGAACTCGCTCCAGTTGCCCGTATTTCTGGAACAGCGCTAATCGAACGGAAATCGATATTTCATGCACTGAACCAAAAAGCGGTCGCGAGAAGATACGCCCGTCAAATTGATAAAAAGTATGAAGAACTTCGGCTCATTGTAACCCATATGGGTGGGGGAATTACTGTAGGTGCACATGAGGCTGGAAAAGTAATCGATGTAAATAATGGACTCCACGGAGATGGTCCATTTAGTCCGGAAAGAGCAGGAACTGTACCGACGGGAGACCTCATTGAGCTTTGTTTTTCTGGTGAGTATTTCAGAAGCGAAATAATGAGGCTACTTGTAGGTAAGGGTGGACTAGTTGGCTATCTAGGAACGAATGATGCAGTAGTCGTAGAGAAAAAGATCTCTTCAGGAGATGAAAAGGCAAAACTTGTCTATGAAGCTATGGCCTATCAAGTCGCAAAAGAAATAGGTAGTGCCGCCGCTGCTCTCAAAGGTCGAGTGGATGCCATTATCTTAACTGGTGGACTCGCGTACGGCAAAGAATTTATCGAGCAGATATCTTCACGAATTGATTGGATTTCAGATGTGGTTGTTTATCCAGGAGAAGATGAATTGCAAGCTCTTGCTGAAGGTGCTTTACGTGTGTTATCTGGTGAAGAGGAAGCAAAAAACTATCCGTCATAACGTATAGTTTAGAGGAGGTTATTTAAGTGGGACGAGAATATGATGTGGTTATATTAGGTGGCGGAACAGGTGGTTATGTTGCAGCTATCCGAGCAGCTCAGTTAGGTTTAAAAACTGCACTTGTGGAAAAGGAGCAACTAGGAGGTACATGTCTTCATAAAGGTTGTATTCCGAGTAAAGCCCTATTAAAAAGTGCTGAAGTTTACGATGTAGCTAAAAATCATGCAGCAGATTATGGAGTAAACACGAAAGAAGTAGTCCTTGATTTTAGCAAAGTGCAAGAACGCAAAGAGAAAATTGTTAAACAACTTCATCAAGGTGTAACAGCGCTAATGAAAAAAGGGAAAATCGATGTTTTCGAAGGTTTAGGTAGAATGCTCGGACCATCTATTTTTTCTCCAATGCCAGGCACAATTTCAGTTGAGATGAATAATGGCGAAGAAAACGAAATGCTAATACTTAAGCATTTAGTTATCGCAACAGGTTCTCGACCACGTACATTACCTGGATTAGAAATCGATGAGGTCAATGTCATGTCTTCTGATGGAGCACTCGGCATGGAAGCGCTTCCGAAATCGATTCTTATTGTTGGTGGTGGTGTCATAGGAATTGAATGGGCATCGATGTTGAATGACTTTGGCGTAGACGTTACTGTACTTGAATATGCAGATTACATCATTCCAACAGAAGACGTGGATATTTCAAAAGAGATGAAAAAGTTACTTACCAAAAAGGGAATTACGTTTGCGACATCTGCTAAAGTATTACCGGAAACACTCATGAAAGAAAATGACTCCGTTACGATTTCTGCTGAAATAGACGGAGAAACCAAACAATTTACAGCTGAAAAAATGCTCGTATCTGTTGGTCGTCAAGCGAATATCGAGAACATAGGCTTAAACAATACTGAAATTGTTGTTGATGGTGGTTACATTCAAACGAAATCTACTTTCCAAACGAAAGAAAGTCATATATACGCAATCGGTGATGTGATAGGTGGGCTTCAGCTAGCTCATGTTGCATCTCATGAAGGAATTGCAGCTGTTGAACATATCGCTGGTTTGAAGAATGAGCCAATTGATTATACAAAGATTTCACGTTGTATTTATTCAAGCCCTGAGGCATCCAGTGTAGGAATAACTGAAAAACAGGCCAAGGAACAAGGCTATGATGTCAAAATTGGAAAGTTTCCATTTATGGCAATTGGAAAAGCGCTTGTTAATGGGAATTCAGATGGTTTCGTTAAAATCATTGCTGATAAGAAAACGGATGATATTTTAGGAGTGCACATGATTGGCGCACATGTTACAGACTTAATTTCAGAGGCTGGCCTCGCAATGGTACTCGACGCAACTCCTTGGGAAGTTGCAAGCACGATCCATCCACATCCTTCGTTATCAGAAGTGATGGGAGAAGCATCACTTGCCGTAGACGGTAAGGCCATTCATATGTGAAAAACGAATTGTTTAAGGGGGAATTTACGTTGACAAAGAATCGTCATAAAGAACTTGGTTTGACGGATAAAGATGTTTTAGACATATTTGAAACGATGGTACGAGCACGTCGAATCGACGAGCGTATGTGGTTACTAAACCGTGCTGGGAAAATCCCGTTCGTAATTTCTTGTCAAGGGCAAGAAGCTGCACAAGCCGGAGCTGCTTTTGCTTTAGACAAAGATAAAGACTGGATTGCACCTTATTATCGTGATATGGCAGTTGTTCTACATTTTGGAATGACGACAAAAGAACTCATGTTGTCTGCTTTTGCAAAAGCAGAAGATCCAAATTCAGGTGGACGCCAGATGCCGGGTCACTTTGGACAAAGAAAAAACAGAATACTAACAGGTTCATCTCCAGTTACAACGCAGTTACCTCATGCAGTTGGTGTGGCACTAGCTGCTAAAATGGAGAAGAAAGATTTTATTACTTTTGTAACACTCGGTGAAGGTTCTTCTAACCAAGGAGATTTTCACGAGGGCATGAACTTTGCTAGTGTTCATAAAGTGCCTACCGTCATAATGGTAGAAAACAATAAATACGCAATTTCAGTTCCAATCTCGAAGCAAATCGCTGCTGAGCATGTCTCTGATCGTGCGATTGGTTATGGAATGCCAGGAGTGACAGTCGATGGCACTGATCCTCTAGAAGTGTATCGTGTGGTAAAGGAAGCCGCTGACCGTGCGCGTCGTGGAGAAGGTCCTAGTCTGGTTGAAACAGTTTGTTTCCGATTGACATCCCACTCTTCTGATGATGACCAAAGGCAATATCGCTCTGCAGAAGAACTAGAAAGCGAAAAAAATAAAGATCCGAATACTACTTTTGCCACATATCTAAAAGAAGTCGGCATATTAACAGATGAAATTCACGAAGAATTGGAAGCGCGAATTATGAAAGAAATTAATGAAGCTACAGATTATGCTGAACAAGCACCTTATGCAGCTCCAGAAGATGCGCTTAAACACGTGTATGCTGAACAAGGGGGTAACGAATAATGACAGTTATGTCTTTTATTGATGCGATTACATTAGCCATGAAAGAAGAAATGGAACGGGATGAACGCGTCTTTATCATAGGGGAAGATGTTGGCCTTAAAGGTGGCGTATTTAAAGCAACTCAAGGGCTTTATGACCAATTTGGAGAAGAGCGAGTTATCGATGCTCCCCTTGCAGAATCAGCGATTGCCGGTGTTGGAATCGGAGCTGCAATGTACGGTTTACGTCCAATAGCAGAAATGCAATTCGCAGATTTTATTATGCCTGCAGTAAATCAGATTGTTTCAGAAGCAGCTAAGATTCGATATCGTTCGAATAATGATTGGTCTTGTCCAATAGTAATTCGTGCTCCATTCGGAGGCGGCGTGCACGGTGCACTTTATCACTCGCAATCCGTTGAAGCAATGTTTGCTAGCACGCCTGGATTGAAGATAGTTATTCCGTCTACTCCTTACGATGCGAAAGGACTCTTAAAAGCGGCGATTCGCGATAAAGATCCTGTATTATTCTTCGAGCATAAACGTGCCTATCGTCTAATTAAAGGGCAAGTGCCAGAAGATGATTACGTTCTTCCAATAGGGGTAGCAGATGTTAAGCGCGAAGGAGACGACATTACAATAATCACATATGGTTTATGCGTCCACTTTGCTTTGCAAGCTGCAGAACGACTTGAAGAGGACGGAATATCTACTCATATTCTAGATTTACGCACTGTCTATCCACTCGATAAAGAATCGATAATTGAAGCAGCATCCAAGACAGGTAAAGTGCTTCTCGTTACTGAAGACAATATGGAAGGTAGCATCATGGGAGAAGTTGCCGCAATTATCGCGGAAAATTGCTTATTTGATTTAGATGCTCCTATCAAGCGGCTTGCAGGACCTGATGTTCCAGCAATGCCTTACGCACCATCAATGGAACGCTATTTTATGATGAACCCAGATAAAGTCGAAAAAGCAGCACGTGAACTAGCTGAATTCTAAGTGTACAAAAAACTGGAATCGGTGACCGAATTTCGAGATGGAGGTAAGTATATTGGCAACTGAAAATATTACAATGCCGCAACTTGGTGAAAGTGTTACAGAAGGAACAATCGAGAAATGGCTCGTGCAAGTTGGTGATACCGTTGAAAAGTATGATTCCCTTGCAGAAGTGAATACAGATAAGGTGACAGCAGAAGTTCCGTCATCTTTTACAGGAACGATAAAAGAACTTATTGCTAAAGAAGGTGAAACTTTAGAAGTTGGCGCGATTATTTGTGTAATTGAAACAGATGGCGCAGCTTCACCTCAAAAAGAAGAAGAACCAACTGAAAGTCAACCTGAAGAAGCGAACGTTCAACCTGAAAAAAAGGTTAAACAATCCGTACAGCCAATTCAAGGAGAAAAAGGTGCAGCAGCATCCCGTTATTCTCCTGCGGTCCTTCGTCTTGCTCAAGAAAATGATATCGACTTAACGCTGGTAGCAGGTTCTGGGCGTGAAGGACGTATTACACGAAAAGATTTACAAGCAATTATTGAAAGTGGAGATATTCCTAAAGCACAAGATTTGCCTGTTGAAAAAGCAGAGGTTCAATCGATTAATGCTGCCGCTCCAGCATCAGCAAGCGCACCAGCACAACCAGATATTCCTGTTATGGTTGGTGATATCGAAATTCCAGTCACTGGTATTCGTCGAGCGATTGCGAACAACATGTTGCGTTCGAAACACGAAGCGCCACATGCATGGACAATGATCGAAGTTGATGTAACGAACCTTGTAAGCTATCGCGATTCTTTAAAAAATGATTTCAAACAAAAAGAAGGATTCAACTTGACTTACTTCGCATTTTTTGTGAAAGCAATTGCTCAAGCTCTAAAAGAATTCCCGATGATTAATTCAATGTGGGCAGGCGATAAAATCATTCAGAAAAAAGATATCAACATTTCGATAGCAGTAGCTACGGAAGATGCACTTTATGTACCTGTGATTAACGCTGCAGATGAAAAAACAGTAAAAGGCATTGGACGTGAAATTCAAAAGCTTGCAGGAAAAGTTCGTACAGGAAAATTAAAATCTGACGAAATGCAAGGTGGAACGTTCACTGTAAACAATACGGGTTCATTTGGTTCGGTTCAGTCGATGGGCATTATTAATTACCCTCAAGCGGCGATTCTCCAAGTTGAATCCATTGTTAAACGTCCAGTAATTATGGACGGTGGAATGATTGCAGCTCGCGATATGGTGAACCTATGTTTGTCATTAGATCACCGGGTATTAGATGGGCTTGTTTGTGGGCGTTTCCTTGCACGCGTTAAGGAAATACTTGAAAATATTTCTCCAGAAAATACTTCTATCTATTAACTATATTAATTTCCTGGAACCATTTCGTTTGGTTCTGGGTTTTTTTACTTTTAAATAAATGGGAAGTCGTGTAAACTAGAAATAGTTTGAATATTTCGAGGGGGATTGAAATGATATTATGACAATACATAAAATGAAGTCAACTACATTTGCAACTATTAATTATGATGAATGGCATGAAGTTGCGACTCAATCATTAAAAGGAAAACCTTTCGATGCACTTATTACAAAGACAATTGAAGGCGTTGATTTAAAGCCTTTATATACCGAGAAAGATCTTTTGAATCATGCAGATGAAACACTTGCGCATATTACTTCTTCTATTCGGGCTTCTACGGATGAATCTGGATGGATTGTTGCACAACAACAATATGCGACAAATGGAAACGATTTCATTACAGGATTAATAACATCAATTGAGCGAGGAAATGAAGCCGTTGTTTTTGATGGAACCAATTCAATTCAATGGTGTGACGATTCCATTAATAAAATAGCGGAACTAATTACAAAGTATCCAGTTATTATTTTTAACACGGACAAAAACGATGCTTTTTTGAAGGTTTTTGATTTGATTCCCCTTGAAATACGTATGAAAGTCCAAGGGTCAGTTTTTTCACCTGGGTGGTTGAAACCAGAAGGATTCTTTAATTTACGTACGATTGGGGTGGACACGTGGTCCATCCATCATGAGGGTGCAGATGGAGTAACCGAACTGGCAATTGCACTTGCACAAGCGGCAGAGTCAACAACGGATTATAAGGACTTTACTACATTTGCAAAAGACTTTTCTGTACGTTTTGCAGTAGATACACATTTCTTTATGGAAATGGCTAAGATTCGGGCATTTAGAGTCCTTTGGAATGAATTTAGTTCTGCTTTTGGAGAAGAGAGTGTGAGTCATGTACCGATTTTGGTGGCGACATCACTTCGTTCATATTCAAAGCTAGACCCTTATGTAAATCTACTTCGAGCTGGAAATGAAGTTTTCTCAGCTGTGCTTGGTGGTGCTGATGCTGTTACGGTACACCCACATGATGTCTTAACAGGTGTAACGCCAACTTCTATCCGACTGGCGCGAAACGTGCAATTAGTTATTAAAGAAGAGACTCATGCCGATAAGGTATTAGATCCATCTGGTGGTTCTTACTTCATCGAAAATCTTACTCTCGAACTTGCAGACAAAGCGTGGAAATTATTCTTAACTATCGAATCCTTCGGTGGTTACAGTACCTATGTAGAAAGTGGAAAGTTAGCTGAATTACTGGAACAACGAAAGCTAATCCGAAAACAAGATATTGCAAAAGGAAAGAGTTCGCTTATTGGGACCAATGTCTACGCAGATCTTTCAGCTGAAGCCTTACCTGAATCTTCGAGTTTTCAAGTCGCAGAGCGCTTAGCGGAGCCTTTTGAAATTTTAAGAATGAGTAATAAAGAAGCTCAACCAAAAATTTACTTAGTACCTATAGGTGATCTCAAAGACTTTAAACCTCGAACAGATTTTGTAAGTGGATTTTTATCAACAGGTGGAATTCGAGTCGAATGGAGCCCGGTCTTTGAAAATGCAGAGCAAGTAGTTCAATGGTTAGCAACTGAAAAGCCAGAATATGTCGTTGTTTGTGCTTCACCTAAAGTTACGAAAAACGTAATGGACGAGTTATTAGATGGCCTTCCGAAAGATATTCTGGTTGATGTAGCTGGACTCTATAGCGAGGAAGATTCAAATAAATGGCGTGCTGCTGGACTGTCTGGATTTATCTATAGCGGTCAAGATAAAGTACAGAAACTTGCAGAAATCGGAAATGCGTTGAAAGGGGTTGTAAAGAAATGAAAAAGCCAGTATTTAGCGAAGTAGATTTTTTATCGACTCCAACTGTAAGCGAAGAAACAGCAGCTCCGACGGGCACTCCTTTCTTGACAAATGAAGGCATAAGTCTGAAAAAGGTATACGAAGAAAAGGATCTAACGGACGTAAATCATTTAAACGATTACCCTGGAATAGCACCAAATACGCGCGGTCCTTATCCGACGATGTATGTATCTAGGCCCTGGACTGTACGTCAATATGCCGGGTTTTCAACAGCAGAAGAAAGTAACGCGTTTTATCGACGAAATTTGGCGATGGGGCAAAAAGGACTGTCAGTTGCATTTGACTTGGCGACTCACCGTGGGTATGACTCTGACCATCCACGGGTTACAGGTGATGTTGGTAAAGCGGGAGTAGCAATTGATTCAATTGAGGATATGAAAATCCTTTTTGACGAAATTCCACTGGACCAAATGTCAGTCTCTATGACGATGAATGGCGCAGTTTTACCTATTTTGGCATTTTATATTGTTGCAGCTGAAGAACAAGGTGTTTCACCCGACAAACTAGCAGGAACGATTCAAAATGATATTTTGAAAGAGTATATGGTGCGAAATACATATATTTTCCCGCCAGCTATGTCGATGAAAATTATTGCTGATATTTTTGAATACACATCTAAATTTATGCCTAAGTTTAACTCGATATCCATTTCGGGTTATCACATGCAAGAAGCTGGAGCAACAGCAGATATAGAGCTTGCTTACACCCTAGCTGATGGGCTTGAGTATGTGCGTACTGGTTTAAAAGCCGGTATCGATATTGATTCGTTTGCTCCAAGATTATCATTCTTCTGGGCAATTGGCATGAATTACTTTATGGAAATTGCGAAAATGCGTGCAGCACGTAAGATGTGGGCACAAATGATGCAATCTTTTGATCCTAAAAATTCAAAGTCGTTAGCTTTACGTACACATTCACAAACATCGGGATGGAGTCTAACTGAACAAGACCCGTTTAATAATGTTACAAGGACGTTGGTTGAAGCTAACGCAGCTGCAATGGGGCATACTCAGTCACTGCATACAAATGCACTGGATGAAGCAATTGCTTTACCAACTGATTTTTCCGCTCGAATTGCACGAAACACGCAATTGTTTCTCCAAGAAGAAACAATGATGACAAAAGTTGCTGATCCATGGGGAGGTTCCTATTACGTTGAAAAACTAACGGATGAATTAATGGAGAAAGCATGGGAACTAATCGAGGAAATAGAAGATCTTGGAGGTATGGCTAAAGCAATTGAAACAGGCTTACCTAAAATGAAAATTGAAGAAGCTGCTGCAAAACGCCAAGCGCAAATTGATTCAAAGTCTGAGTCGATTATTGGAGTGAATAAATACCGTTTAGACGTTGAAGAGCCTATTGATATTTTAGATATTGATAATACAGCTGTTCGCCAAAAACAAATCGATCGAATCAATGAAATGAAATCAACTCGAGATCAGATTGAAGTCGAGCGAACATTGAAAGTACTAACGGAAACTGCACAAACTGGAGAAGGAAACCTACTGACTTGTGCTGTGGATGCTGCTAGGGCACGTGCTACAATTGGCGAAATCTCTGATGCGATTGAAAGTGTTTCGGGAAGACATAAGGCGGTGATTCAATCAGTGAGCGGCGTGTATAGTTCGAACTTCTCGAATAAAGAGGAAATTGATGAAGTGAAAACGATGTCCGATGACTTTTTAGAAAATGAAGGGCGACGTCCAAGAATCCTAATTGCTAAAATGGGACAAGATGGACATGATCGTGGTGCTAAAGTAATTGCGTCTTCTTTTGCTGACTTAGGCTTTGACGTCGATATTGGACCACTTTTCCAAACGCCAGAAGAAACCGCTTTGCAAGCAGCTGAAAATGATGTGCATGTTATTGGAGTTAGTTCATTAGCGGCTGGACATAAAACACTTGTACCGGAATTGCTTGGCGAACTGAAGAAAATAGGAAGAGAAGATATCTTAATCGTAGTTGGCGGTGTAATACCGGCACAAGATTATGCATACCTGAGAGAAAACGGGGCCGCTGCAATTTTCGGACCCGGAACCGTAATTCCTGTGGCTGCACAAAAAGTGATTGAAGAAATCTATCGTAGGCTTGGTTACGAGGAAGTGACTGGGTAATGAACAAAAAAAACATACCAAACAATAGCGCACTGCATGTTATGAATGGTATTGCTTCTTCTCATGATGGGCTTTCTGCGACACCAAGGAAACGTTTTAAGAAAAAAGATCGTAGCGTACCAATCGATGAATGGACACAAATGATTCTAGAAAAATCAAGATTGCATTTGGCTAAAGGAATTACTTTACTTGAAAGTACGACTTCCGAGGACAAAAATGCCGGACAGAAATTGTTGTTAAATTTACTTCCTCATACTGGGAAAAGCATTCGAATTGGGATTACGGGTGTGCCAGGTGCCGGTAAAAGTACATTTATTGAAGAGTTTGGATTGATGCTCTGCAATGCGGGATATAAAGTTGCGGTATTGGCAATCGATCCTAGTTCAACACTTACAGGCGGTAGCATTTTGGGAGATAAAACTCGTATGGAAGAGCTCGCACGTCATCCAAACGCATTTATTCGTCCATCCCCTACAGCCGGAACTCTCGGAGGCGTTCATAAGAAATCTCGTGAAACAATGTTGCTTTGCGAAGCTGCGGGTTACGACGTAATTTTAATTGAAACGGTTGGCGTCGGGCAAAGTGAAACAGTTGTTCGTGGAATGGTAGACTTCTTTATGTTGCTCGTATTAACGGGCGCTGGGGACGAATTGCAAGGTATGAAAAAAGGAATAATGGAATTAGCTGACGGTATCGTTGTTCATAAAGCGGATGGTGATAATTTAAGATTGGCAAAAAAAACGGTTCGTGAATACCGTCAGTTGCTGCATTTCTTACAACCTGCTTCACCAGGATGGACCACAACTGCCCAACCCGTCTCCTCATTAGCTAAAACAGGGCTCGATGACGTATGGGAAACAGTTATGACGTTCAAAGGTGTAATGGAGGAAAGTACTAATTGGGAAATGCGAAGACAGTCACAAACAAAAGACTGGTTTCATTCAATGATAAACGACCGACTGATTGACAACTTCTTTGGAATACAAGGGAAAAAGAATGAAGTAGTTCAGCTAGAGGAAGCAATAATAACTGGTAACTTAACTGTTTCGGGAGCGGTCGATCGACTATTTAAGGAAGAGCAACCCGAATCCTAAATAGTGCTGTTCTAAAGTTGCACGTCCTTTGCATCTTAAACGTGCTACTGCTATGATATAGATGTAAATATAGAAAGGGGTTTTTACGAATGGCAATGGATTTTAATATGTTAATGAATGATACAATTAAACAAGCACGCACAGATATGGATGAGAGTGGCTATGAGCAATTAACGACACCTGAACAAGTAGAGGATGCATTTAAGCGTTCTGGAACAACTCTTGTTATGATCAATTCTGTGTGTGGTTGTGCTGGAGGAATTGCACGTCCTGCAGCGAAGCATTCGGTACATTACGATAAGCGTCCTGATCATTTAGTGACAGTATTTGCTGGTCAAGACAAGGAAGCAACTGCACAAGCACGTATGCTTTTTGGAGATGACCATTTACCATCATCGCCTTCTTTTGCACTACTTAAAGACGGAAAATTAGTTTCTGAAATTGGTCGTTATGAAATTGAAGGTCATGACCCGATGTCTGTAATTCAAAACTTGCAAAGCCAGTTTGAGGATCATTGTAAAGAAGTATAATTAAAAAAACTGTCTGTATTCGCCATTCGGCGGATACAGACAGTTTTTTACATACCAGCAAACATTGTTAAGCCCATACCGAGACCAGAAATTAACATTGCGCCAACCATAACGTAGACAATTATCTTCTGTGTTTTTCGATTGCTCATTGATCAAAACTCCTTAATCATTGTATCTTCTATTTTAACAGAAATTTTGATTATTACAAGATGTAGCAGTTTTGTTCTCAAGAATGTACAATAGAAGGTAGGGGTGATGTAAATGGAGAATGTAGATCATATTGGGATTGCTGTAAAAACTATCAAAGAATCACTAGATTACTACCAAAATACACTTGGCTTGAAACTACTTGCAATTGAGGAAGTTCAAAGTCAAAAAGTACGAGTTGCCTTTATTGATGCAGGAAACATTAAGATTGAATTGTTAGAACCAATAAATAATGAAGGTCCTATTTTTAATTTTATCGAGAAGCGTGGAGAAGGGGTTCATCATATCGCTTTTGGAGTTACCAACATTCGCGCGCGAATGAAGGAATTAGAAGAAAAAGGTGTTCGTTTGTTACAAGATGAACCGAAACCGGGAGCTGGGGGAGCTGAGGTTGCTTTCTTACACCCTAAATCATCTTATGGTGTACTTTATGAGCTATGTGAAAAAAAGGACAAGGGGGAATAAATTATGGATATCTATGATAAAATAAATGATTTGTATGATAGAAAAAGAAAAATTGAGCTGGGTGGCGGCGATGAACGAATTGCCAAACAACATGAAAAAGGAAAGTTGACGGCAAGAGAACGTATTGACCTTTTACTCGATCCGGATACATTTGTTGAATTGAATCCGTTCGTTTCACACCGAACGCGAGATTTTGGGATGGACCAACTCGAAGGCCCTGGTGATGGTGTCGTTACCGGATACGGAAAAATTCATGGCCGCCCAATTTATTTATTCTCTCAAGATTTCACTGTTTTCGGTGGAGCACTGGGTGAAATGCACGCAATGAAAATTGCCAATGTTATGGATCTTGCTGCAAAAAATGGTGCGCCTTTCATTGGTTTAAACGATTCAGGTGGAGCGCGGATTCAAGAAGGCGTTGTTTCACTTGATGGCTACGGAGAAATCTTTTACCGAAATGCAATCTACTCAGGAGTAATTCCACAAATTTCGGTAATACTTGGCCCATGTGCTGGCGGTGCTGTTTATTCACCTGCAATTACAGATTTCGTTTTTATGACAGATGAAACTAGCCAAATGTTTATTACTGGACCTAAAGTTATTGAAATAGTAACAGGTGAAAAGATTTCTTCCGAAGGTCTTGGTGGTTCCAAAGTACATAACTCGATTAGTGGAAATGCGCACTTCCGTGGAAAAGACGAACAAACCGTACTAGCTGATGTAAGAAAATTACTAGCCTATTTGCCACAAAATAACGAAGAAAAAGCACCTATTCAAGACTACGATGAAAATGACGATTACCGTAAGGATTTGGCTGATATAGTTCCCTACGAAACAATCCGACCTTATGATGTGAAAAAAGTAATAGAACAAGTCGTAGATGTAGATTCATTTATGGAAGTTCAGTCTGAATTTGCAAAAAATGCTGTAGTTGGACTTGCTCGGATGAAAGGTGAAACTGTTGGACTTATATGTAACCAACCTAAATTTATGGCAGGCGGACTGGACATCGATTCTTCAGATAAAATCGCTCGGTTTATTCGCTTCTGTGATGCCTTTAATATTCCTCTTATCACATTCGAAGATGTAACTGGATTTTTCCCGGGTATTAAACAGGAACATGGTGGAATTATTCGTCACGGTGCCAAAATTTTATATGCCTACTCAGAAGCTACAGTTCCTAAAATGACGGTCATTCTACGTAAAGCGTTTGGTGGAGCATACGTGGCACTGAATTCAAAATCAATCGGTGCTGATGTAGTCTATGCTTGGCCTAATGCTGAAATTGCAGTTATGGGTGCAGAAGGTGCAGCGAATATTATTTTTGCTCGTGAAATTGCAAACAGTGAGAATCCCGATGATACGCGTGCAGCTAAAATTGAAGAATACAGAGAGAAGTTCTCTAATCCATATGTTGCTGCTTCACACGGTATGGTAGATGACGTTATTGACCCACGTGAAACAAGAATTAAGTTATTACAAGCGTTAGATATGATGCGTAACAAGAAAGAGTCTCGACCGAAGAAAAAACATGGCAATATACCATTGTAAGGGGCTGTAAGTTTTGAATGAAGAAAGACTATTGACTGAGTTTTTGGAACTTATCCAAATTGATTCAGAAACGAAAGATGAACGAACAATTGCAGATGTTTTAGCTGAAAAAATGAGAGATTTCGGATTTGATGTCATAGAAGATGATTCTGCTAAACGAACCGGACATGGTGCTGGGAACTTAATTGCATCTATGAAAGGGTCAGTGAAAGATGCGTACCCCATTTATTTTACATGCCATATGGATACCGTTGTACCAGGAAAAGGCATAAAACCAGAACTCCGTGATGACGGGTATATCTATTCAGATGGAACGACGATCCTAGGTGCTGATGACAAAGCAGGGATAGCGGCTTTATTTGAAATGATTCGAACGATTAAAGAGAATAATTTACCTCATGGAGATATCCAATTTATCATTACAGCTGGTGAAGAAAGCGGTCTAGTTGGAGCTAAAGAAATGGATATATCCTTACTTAAAGCTAAATATGGCTATGCAATCGACAGCGATGGTAAAGTTGGGGGAATTGTTACTTCAGCGCCATATCAGGCAAAACTATGGACAACTATTCACGGGAAAACTGCACATGCTGGAGTCGCACCTGAAAAGGGAGTATCGGCAATTACTATTGCTGCAAAATCCATTGCAGCAATGACGCTTGGTCGTATCGATTTTGAAACAACCGCAAATATTGGTAGTTTTCAAGGTGGCAAGGCCACGAATATCGTCTGTGATGAAGTGACTATTGTCGCAGAAGCGCGTTCAATTCAACCTGAAAAACTAACTAAACAAATCGAACATATGGTAGAAACCTTTGAAAAGACCGCTACTAAAATGGGTGGCAAGGCTGAAACAGAAGTGAACATGATGTACCCTGGTTTTCATTTTGGAGAACAAGATCAAGTCGTACAAACCGCGATGAAAGCAATTCGAAATATAGACCGATTGCCGGAATTGTTATCCAGCGGTGGAGGAAGTGACGGGAACATTTTTAATGGAGCAGGAATTCCGACGGTGACATTATCAGTAGGTTATGAAGAGATTCATACGAAAAATGAAAGAATGCCTGTTGAAGAATTAAATAAACTTGCAGAATTGCTGTTAGAAATTGTCCAAGTTACGGTTGTAAATGCAAAGGAGATTCATTCATGAGTATTTTGAAAGCAGTTATAATTCAATGTGGAAATGAAGAGTATGCATTACCCATTGACACTGTTGTATCGATTGAAAATTTAGAGCATGTGAATCTCATACCACGCATGCCCGCTTATATGCTTGGACTCATGAAAACTCGCGGACAACTTGTTCCAATATTAGATTTCGAACAAATTTTATACGGTAGAACGGCTGTAAATGAGGAAGAAGCGCGTGTCGTTGTCATTCAAACAGAAAGTTTAATTATCGGGCTTCTCGTTCTTGACGCGAAAGAAATCTTGGATATTCCAGAGAGTTCGATGACATCTTCTGGATTGTTGGCTTATTCAAAAACACCTTATTTTACAACGGTTGCGAATCTCGAAAATCGAATGATTACAGTTGTTGATCCTACTATATTATCCAAAACACTTGCAGGTATGGATGAAATAGGGGAATATGTACAAACAAAAATAGCTGAAGAAGCATAATTGCTTGAGCGCAAACCGGGCATGAACTATTGTCCGGTTTTTGCATTATTAACTTGAGGGGGGAGTGTAAGTTGACAATTGTCGAAAAAACACGTGCAAGAGTTATTCTTCATCTAGATATGAATAGTTTTTTCGCTTCTGTTGAACAGGCACATGACCCCACATTGAAAGGACTTCCGCTAGCGGTAGCAGGAAATCCTAAAACGCGCAGAGGAATCTTAGTAACGTGTTCCTATGAAGCAAGAAAGTTTGGGGTCTATACTACAATGACGGTCGGTGAAGCAAGGCGACTATGTCCTGAGCTCGTCATAGTCCCACCCGATTTTGAAAAGTATAGAACAGCCTCTACTGCAATCTTTAATCTACTGCGTACGTATACTGAATTGGTTGAACCTGTATCCATTGATGAAGCGTATATTGACATTACTGCAATTGGCGGTTTAACGAATGCGCTAACAATAGCTTCCAATATCCAACAACGAATTTTGAAGGAACTTGATTTACCATGTTCTATTGGTATAGCTCCTAATAAATTTCTAGCGAAAACCGCATCAGATATGAAAAAACCGTTAGGCATTACAATATTAAGGAAACGTGAAATTGAACAAGTACTTTGGCCACTGCCAGTTATAGAGATGCATGGAATAGGGAAAAGTACAGAGAAGAAACTGCATTCACTTGGTATTCATACAATTGGTGAACTTGCAAGTGCTGAGAAATCGATTATACATTCTTCACTCGGGAAAAATGGGACTCGATTACAAAGGCGTGCAAATGGGATTGATAATCGCCCCGTCGATCCAGAGGCAGCAGAGGACAGAAAAAGTGTAGGTAGTTCAACAACATTAGCAATTGATGAAACAGATTTAGATGCATGCCTAGCTACTTTTAGCTTACTTGCAAAAAATGTGGCACACCGCTTGAATCGGGAGCAGCTTGCAGGAACTGTTGTTATGATTCAAATTCGAACCGCTGATTGGAAGAACCATACTAGAAGTCGGACATTATTGAATCCATTGTATAAAGAAGAGGGAATATATAAAGAAGCTGCGGATTTATTCACTAGACATTGGGACCGGGAACCCGTCCGTCTACTCGGAATAACAATAGCGAATACATTGCCTCTAACTGAATTACATGAACAATTATCCATTTATACATTTGAAGAACATGCAAAGAATGAAAAAATAAGTAAACTTGTTGAAGAGCTTGAAGACAAATTTGGTCCAGGATCGATAAAAAAAGGGAGCGACTGAAAGGAAGAACTACTATGGAACTAGAGTTTTTAGGTACGGGTGCAGGTATGCCTTCAAAATCACGAAATACATCGGCCGTTGTGCTAAACCTTTCGGCTGAAGGAGAAGGGTTATGGTTATTTGACTGTGGGGAAGCGACTCAACATCAAATTTTACATACCTCGCTAAAGCCCCGTAAAATCGGAAAGGTTTTTATAACACATTTACATGGAGATCATATTTTTGGATTACCGGGCTTAATCGGTTCGCGTTCATTTCTAGGAGGAAATGATCGGCTCGATATTTATGGTCCCCAAGGAATTGAGGAGTGGCTTTTGACTACACTCCGGATTACAAAAACACATTTAAACTATGAACTTAAGATTCATGAAATCGGTGAAGGCGTTGTCTTTGAAAATGAGAACTTCTGCGTGTTTGCAAAAGAATTAAAGCATGTTATTCCGTGTTTAGGCTTCCGGGTTGAGCAAAAACCATTACAGGGTAAATTACTTATTGATCGTGCAGTGGCGCTAGGAGTTCCAAAGGGACCGTTATTAAAAAAATTAAAAGACGGTGAAGATGTACAAATAAGCGATGGACAACTTGTCAAAAGTTCGGATGTTACGGGGCCACCACAGGAAGGATTCACGGTAACAATTCTTGGTGATACTAGATATTGTACCAATGCAGTAGAACTTGCAAAGGATGCAAATATTTTAGTGCATGAAGCAACTTTTGATGCTGAAACAGGGGATCTTGCTAAAGAATTTGGGCATTCGACTATTTCTGATGCGGCATTAACTGCTAAAGAGGCTAACGTGAACGTACTTATTGCTAACCATATAAGCGCTCGTTTTATGCCGAGCGACTTGGTAAGGTTAAAAGCGCAAGGAGAAGAACTATTTTCGTCGGTTTATATAGCTGAAGACTTTTCCTGTTTTGAGTGGGTAGAAGGGAAATTGGTGCACAAACGATAAATTTAACTTCTTAACTAGTAAAACCGGCATTTCTAATTTGAGAGAATACCGGTTTATTAGTGAATAATCGTCATAATATAATTAGTTAAGTAACAATGAGTCAATCTTGTTCTATTAGACTAATAGGTCCATCCGCGTTCGTATTGCTTTGGAGCAGGTATTTCAACTTGTAGTTGTTTTGCCGCAGTATATGCCCAGTAAGGATCTCTTAATAACTCTCTTGCAAGAAATACTAAATCTGCCCGGTTATTTTTTAAGATTTCTTCTGCTTGCACACCAGTTGTCAGTAATCCAACGGCCCCTGTAGGAATATCAGCAGCTTCCTTAATGGTTTCTGAATACTTTACTTGATAACCTGGAAATACATCGATTCGAGCTGGTACAACAGCCCCTGAGCTAACATCAATCAAATCCACACCTTGTTTTTTCATCCAATTAGCCATTTCAACATAAGACTCTGGTGTCATACCGCCCTCTACGTAATCATTTGCAGAAATACGGACAAAAAGAGGCCCGTCCCATACTTCGCGAACTGCATCTATAATCCTAAGTAGAATTCGATATCGATTTGCAGAAGAACCACCGTATTCATCCGTCCGTTTATTCGTTAACGGAGATAAAAATTCATTAATAAGATAGCCGTGTGCTCCGTGTAATTCAATCACATCGAACCCTGCTTTTTTCGAACGAATTGCTCCTTCTTTAAATGCTTCGATTACGGTTTCAATATCCTTCAAAGTCATTTCGATTGGAGTCTTATACGTCTCATTAAACGCAAGAGCAGACGGGGCGTAAATATCACCATCAACAGTCGCTTTACGACCTGCGTGAGCAAGTTGAATCCCAGTTCGTGAACCATGTTCTTTGATAAGTTCTACTGTTTCTGCAAGTCCTTGAATATGAGCATCACTCCAAATACCTAAATCATTTGAAGATATTCGACCTGCAGGCTGAACAGCAGTCGCTTCCACGATGATGAGCCCAATTTGGCCAACGGCTCGTGAAGCATAATGTGTCTTATGCCAGTTTTCAATCATGCCATCTTCATTGTGACTGGAATACATACACATTGGTGACATAACAATTCGGTTTTTGAATTCAACACCTCGTATTACATAAGGTTCAAATAATTTAGCCATAGTCCTAACCCCCTAATAGTTTCTACTTAAGTATAACAAAGCACTTCATTAGTTCAGTCAATTTAGCTTATAAGTAAGAATAAACGGAACCTTTTGAATATCTATTGGCTTTGCAGTAAGAATTCTTATATAATACCTTTAGATTCGTTCCTATTTTTTATTTACTTATAGAGTAGGATGCTACAAAAATAGCACAAACTTTAATCTGATGATCGAGGAAGTGAGTTTTTGACTGAAGTACTATTAAAAAAGAATTGTGCAACATATCCAATAATCCTTCCAACGAGGCTTGGTAATCTTGGCACAACTAATTTCTTTCTCTTCAAAGAAGGTGACTCTTTATCTTTAATTGATGCCGGATTTGACACAGATGAATGCTGGGAAGGTTTAAACAGAACCTTAATTAGCAATGGTTTTACGTTAACGGATATAGACCGAATTATTTTAACCCATCACCATTCCGATCACACGGGTTTGGTAAATCGAATTACAAATAGTCAAGAAATTCCGGTGTATGCTCCTGCTTTGTCCATACCTAGATTAAAACGAGATGAAAAATTTTTATCAGAGCGAATCGATTTCTTTGAACAACTTTATAATGAAATGGGTTGCGGGGCAGCGGGTAATGAACACATCCAAAAACTTAAGAGATCTAAAGACGAGAACCATAAACATAGGATTCATGCAGATGTAATCCCACTAGTAGGTTTTGATAACATAGTAAGTTTACAAGTTATAGAAACACCAGGTCATTCCCCTGATCATTTAGTTTTTTTTGATCAGGAAAGCAAGTGGCTGTTTGGTGGGGATTTACTTCTTAGTCGTATTTCTAGTAATGCAATTGTTGAACCGGATCAGCAATTTAATCGCTTACCCACTTTAGTCCAATATATCAATTCATTACAAACCTGTTTATTGTTGGATGTAGAAGTTGTTTTTCCGGGACACGGTCCACTTATTTATGATCATAAAAAGTTAATCACAACGCGGCTTGATAAAATAAATGAAAAAGCAGGGCGAATTTTGAAATTGATTGAATCGGGGATTTCTACAGCGAACGATCTGGCTAAATCTTATTACGGGTATAAGTACGCAACCGAATTTGGGTTGGTTATCTCGGAAATTATAGGACACTTAGATTATTTGGAAGTAACTAATAAAATCGGTAAAAAGGTCGAAAATGGGATATGGTATTACTTTGTACTAGAATAAGCTGTCAATATAGACAATTAAAACCCGAAGGCACCTCCACTTTTAGTGTGGAGAAGTCGTTCGGGTTTTTCCATTAAGTAATTCAAGAGCTTAAATTAATCGAGTTTACCTAATTCGCGTGAACGTGTTTCAGCTTGGGATAGGCATTCTGCAATAATTTTTTTAAATGCTCGTTTCTCTAATAGTTGTAACCCAGCTTCTGTCGTTCCTCCTGGGCTTGTGACATGTTTCCTTAGTTCTGCAGGCTCCTCGCCAGTTTTCCTCATCATAACTGCTGAGCCTTCCAGCGTCTGGATAATAAGTGACCGTGCGATATCTTTTGAAAGGCCTTGGCTAATTGCCGCCTCTTCCAATGCTTCTGCCAAATAATAGACATATGCTGGGCCACTTCCTGACAATGCCGTAACTAAATGGAGCTGGTCCTCTTCAACCTCTTTTACCATGCCAATAGCAGCAAGCAAATCGAGAACAGGTTGTTTCATTCCCTCTCTAATTGCATCATTCCATGCAATCCCAGTTGCCGACTTACCGATAGTAGCGGATGTGTTCGGCATCGCACGTGCGATTGGACGATTACCAAGACCCGTTTCCAATGTTTGAATCGAAATTCCCGCAATAACAGACAAGACAGCTGCTGTGTCCGATAAATAGGGGAGAATATCTGACATTACTTGCTTAATGCCTTTTGGCTTCGTTGCAAGTATGATAAGGTCAGCTTTACCTAGCAGCTTTCTTTCCGTATCAACTGCTGACACTCCATATTTATTACTCAATGACACCAATCGTTCGTCATCGGATTTATTCATCACAAATACGTTCTTAGGTTCTATTGCACCTTGTTCGACTATGCCGCCAATCATTGCCTCTGCCATCGAACCAGCGCCTACGAATACAATTTTTTTCATATCATTTGATCCTCCAATAGTAAATAAAAAAATGCATTTTCATCCCTATAAAAATAAGGACGAAAACGCATGTTTCCGCGGTACCACCTGAATTTGCCATTTGAATGGCACAACTTGTTTCCATCTTAACGCGAAGGAGACGGTTGTGTTTCCACAACAGCTCGGAAGGAGGTTCTTTGCAGGAGTGGGGGATGTGGTTTTCAGCCTATGACCTCATTCTCTTTTCACCATCGCTACAATTACTAATCTTCGTCAACACTACATGTTCATGAATTAAGAACGATTATTGCATGTAGATAGAAGAAAGTCAACCTTTGTAGGGGATTCATTTTGTAAGGAACGAAAGATGACGATGGCATTCAAAAAAGGTACACTATAGTGAACAAACATTCATTTTAGTGAAGGAGATTTTCGAATGGTACATAAAATCATTATTCCAACACCATTTGCAGTTGGTGATGTGAACTCATTTTTACTTAAGGGAGATGCACTATCCCTTTTCGATGCCGGTCCTAAAACACCTGAAGCGTATGAGGCACTCAAACAGGGGCTTAAGGAAGTCGGTTATACGTTTAAAGATATTGAACAAGTCATACTGACCCATCACCATCCGGACCACGCAGGATGGGTTGACGCTTTTGATAACTCTTCTTTACTCGGCCATGCATACAATAATCACTGGTTAACAAGAGACGAAGAGTTTTTTCGATTCCATGACCAATTTTATATGGAAAGACTTATAGAGGAAGGCGTTCCAGAAAAATACCTACAATGGGTTTCAAAAATGAAAAGACCACTTGTTTTTATTGGTGAACGCCCACTGGAGCGTGAGTTAGCAGAAGGAGATTCCCTCCCTGGGCACCCTGATTGGACAGTGTTTGAGACGCCTGGACATGCATTAAGTCATCTTGTATTTTGGAATGAAAAAACGAAGGAAATGATTGGTGGGGATCTAGTCTTAGCAAAAGTTTCTTCCAATCCATTAATTGAACCACCGTCTAATCCAAAAGAAGGTCGTTCGCATTCATTGCTTCAATACAACCATTCATTGAAGAGGATCCTTGATTTACCGGTTGAAGTAATTTATACGGGACACGGTGAAGAAGTTCGAAATGCACATGCACTAATCGAAGAGCGATTGATTCAGCAACATGATCGGGCCATGAAAGTTTTAGCAATGATAGACAATGGACCACGTACGATATTTGAGTTAACGCGCGAATTATTTCCGGTAGCTTATAAGAAAGAATTAGGCTTAACATTATCCGAAACAATTGGTCAAGTAGATTACCTAGTTCAAGAGGCCAAAGTGATTGAACGTAAAAGAGAAGATGGAATCCTGTTTTATGAAAAAGTCTAAAACCTTTCTTATTACAGGTGCTACGAGTGGTGTAGGTTATGCACTAGCGAAACGTTTGTTAACTGAGAAATATGAAGTGTGGGTAACGGGGAGGGCGCCTGAAGTTTTGTTGGAATTACAAAGCGCTGGAGCACATTCGATTCAGGCTGATCTGTCCAAGGAAGAGGATCTTGATTTATTAATTAATAAAATTGGTTCCGTAGATGTAGTTATTTTCTCAGCAGGGATTGGAACTTTTGATCTTGCTTTAGAAACATCTGATGAAATAATGCGTAAAACGTTTGAAGTGAATGTTGTTGCGCCAATGATACTGACGAAACGTTTGCTTCCTGATATGATAGAAAGAAAATCAGGACATTTGATTTACTTAGGTTCGCAAGCGGGGAAAGTAGCAACTCCGAGAGCTTCTTTATATGCTTCGTCAAAACACGCACTTATTGGTTATACAAATGCACTACGAATGGAACTCGCTCCCTTTCATATTCATGTTTCAACAATCAATCCCGGACCTATTGATACTCCCTTTTTAGATCTAGCAGATTCAACAGGAAATTATCGAACTTCACTTCGTAAACATTTATTATCGGTTAATACGGTAGTTGATGCGATAATTCGAACGATTGAAAGGCCGGTAAGAGAAGTGAATTTGCCGTGGTATATGGGGATAACTAGCAAACTACATGCATTAGCACCTTCGCTTGTGGAAAGAGTTGGACGTAGATTCTTTTTAAAGAAAGGATGATTCGAATGTACGAGTTAAAAACAAAGGTCAATGATAACAGTGTTATCCAGTTTATCGGGGAAGTAGAAAATCCTAAAAAGCGAGATGATGCATACAGACTACTCGACATATTTACCGAAGCAACGGGATATCCTGCGAAGATGTGGGGACCGAGTATTATAGGCTTTGGGTCTTATCATTATAAATATGAATCAGGACACGAAGGTGACGCCCCACTCGTTGGGTTTTCTCCACGCAAGGCAAAAATCAGTTTATATTTTGCAACGGGCGATAGTAAAAGGAAAGAATTACTGGAAAACTTCGGCAAACACACAAGTGGGAAAGCATGTGTCTATATTAATAAAGTAGCAGATATTAATGAAGAAGTACTGATTGAATTAATTCATCAATCCATCTTCTTTTTGAATAAATTGTATCCAAGTAAATAAAACTTACTTTATCGTATAGGGGAAATGGTATTGAATATATTACAAGCGGATGTTTCTGATGCACGTATCATTCATGAATTAATGATACAAGCGTTTACCGAGTATAAAGATGAAGTGCCGCCTTCTAGTGCTTTAGATGAAACGGTACAATCGATTACAGCAGCATTGCAGGATGGGGAACAGGCCTACATAACATATATGGATGGGTTACCAGTTGGTATGATTCGTTTTGCAATCAGAGAGGACGATGTATATTTTTCACGACTATCTGTAATTCCGAAATATCGTGGGCATGGCGTTGCAAGGGAGTTAATCAGAAGAGTCGAAAGGATAGCTATTGACTATAAAAAGGCTGCAATTCGATGTAAAGTTCGATCAGCTCTCCCTAAAAATATAAGCTTATACGTATCAATGGGGTATACAATTTACGAGGAAGAAGTTTTGCAAAGAGGAGACAACGTTCAACTGAAAGTCGTCAGTATGGAAAAAAAGTTGCGTTAAAAAATGGGTTCAGAGAAATTTTTCTCTGAACCCATTTTTTTAGCTATTACATACCTTCCATAACAACATAGACGATTAATAGTATGAGTATCGATACAAAAACAGCAAGTGACACCTTAATAATACTAATGGGCGATTTCCCACTTACTTTTCCAGTTTGTCCATTTACTAAAAAACGGTATACCTTATCCTTAAAATGAAAAGAAGAAATCCATAAAGGCAGAAGAATATGTTTATACGTAATATCATCGTAATCTGTAGAAACACTTACGATTCGAATTTCATCGCCAACTTCTTGGTTCGTAATACCCGTCGCGATAGCCGTATCAATAACTCCTTGAGCATCATCCCAGCCTTCTTTTAATGGGATAGAATAGCGTTCTGCAAGAAAACCTGACAAATATTGAGATTTATAATCTAGAAGGCCATTCAAGTGAAAAGGTTCAACTTTGGAAATGAGTCCACTTGCAACATTTCGAGAAGCTTTAACAAGAACATCATCAAAAAACTCGTTGTAATTGCCGCTACTTCTTCGCCAACTCGTATGTCTCACTTGTTCAGTAACTTGTTTAGATTTTCCATCTTCATAAACTGTACGTGTGACCGTTTCATAATAGTAGGTACCTATATCAACGACGTAAGAAGATTTTGTTTGGGAATCGAATGTCCAGTAAGGGATATAGGCTCCAGTTAATCGGTTTAACGTATAATATTGTTGCAATTTATTCGGAGCAAAGTACCTTTTTTTAATCCATTTCCTAAATTTCTCTACAGCTTCTTCTTTTGGGATTTCAAAAGGAACTACGAGTGCAGGCTTAATGCCGGCATTGTGTTCACTTTTTGAAATATGGGAGGAACCACAGAACGAACAAAAATCAGCAACTTTATCCCTATCTAGTAATGTTTCGGCGCCACAGTTTTCGCAACGAAACACCCGTTTTTCATCATCCCAGTTGTGTACTTCGTTTTTTAACGCATCTAGGAAGTCATTTTCAATGTTCTTTTCTAAGGTTTTCTCAATTTCGTTTTCATTCCCACAAAAAGGGCACTTTAATGTGCCGCTTTTCGGATCAAATATAGTATTTCCACCGCAACTCGAACATTTACTCACTTCAGTTTGCTCAACAGTAGTTAGTTCTTCTTGTTCGCTACGATTAAAATCCGTCATTAATCCACCTCACTATCATTCATTTAGCATTGAATTCATAATGTTTCTCCACAGTCGCCACAGAATTTTGCATTCGGTGCATTTTCGGTCGCACATTTTGGACATGTTTTAACAGTCACTTGCTTTGTTCCACATTCTCCACAAAACTTAGCTCCTTCTTTAAGTTCAGCACTACAACTTATACATGGAACTTTCTTTTCTTGAACAGTTTGACCACACTCTCTACAAAACTTAGAATCTGCGTTGATGACTGAATCACAATGCGGACAGTTCATTTTCACGGGTTGTGGACTCACGGGTTGGCTTGTATTCGCTTGTTGTTGGTTGCCAGATAGTGCTCCTGCCATAACGCCTCCAAGTGCAGCTCCAGCTCCTAGTCCTGCACCAGCACCAGCCAATCCGCCACCTTCATTTTGAGCTGCATCACGTAATGCTTCTGCTGCTTGGTATTGCGTATATTGATTGAGATTGCCAAGAACCCCCATTGAAGTTCTCTTGTCCATCGCTTCTTCGACTTCTTTTGGAAGTGATAAGTTTTCTATATATAGGGAAGTAAGAGTAAATCCGAAAGTTGCAAATCTTGCTTGCATTTTTTCTTTCCCTTGTTCACTTAATTCATCGTAGTGCATAGCCAAATCCAATGCGGCAATTTTAGATTCTGCAAAAAGATCTGTAAGCCCAGATAGAATCATCTTCTTCAACTGTTCTTCTACACTACTCGTATCATAGGATTCACTAGTTCCAAAGAGTTCCTTTAAGAATACAGTAGGTTCAGTCACTCGGTACGAATAAATTCCATATCCTCGTAAACGAATAATCCCAAACTCTGGATCCCTCATCATAATCGGGTTCGAAGTACCCCATTTTTGATTAATGAATTGTTTCGTATTAACAAAGTAGACTTCCGCTTTAAAAGGGGAATTGAACCCATGTTTCCAAGACTTTAATTTGGTTAAAACGGGCATGTTCTGTGTCCATAATTGGTGTCTGCCTGGTCCAAATACATCAGCAATTTCACCCTCGTTTACAAAAATAGCAACTTGGGACTCTCTAACGGTTAATTCTGCACCCATTTTAATTTCATTGTTTTGAACAGGGAACCGGTACACCATCGTATTTGAGGTATTGTCAGTCCACTCGATTACTTCAATAAATTGACTCTTAAAAAATCCAAATAAACCCATATTACAACCTCCTCTTAGTTAATTAATTAAATAAAATGACTATTCACTTATAATTATATCATAAGGCAATCGAACTACCGCAATGCAATTATTAATGTGTTGATACATACTATACGATAGAAAAACAAAAAGGATTCAACTCTTTTTTTCCAAATTTTCTTGTAATTGAATAAGTGCTTCATTTAATTCTGTCATCATGACGTCCATAGCATCTTTTGATGACATATTTTCTGGGACAGGTATTGGTGTGCCAAAAATGATTCGTGGTTTTTGAAACTTAAATAAATCTTTGAATCCATTAGGACCTACATACGCCGCGGGAACAATCGGAGCTTTGGATACGTTTGCAATCGTAACTGCACCTCTTTTTAACGGGACTTCTTCAGTTGTTCTTGTTCCACTTGGAAAAACACCTACAATCTTACCTTCTTTTATAAGTTTTCGTGGAATTTTGATGGCACTCGGACCTGGATTTTCCCGGTTAATAGGGAAGGCGTTTAACTTCCCAAGGAACCACTTGAGAGGCCCGAACTGAAATAACTCCATTTTCGCCATATAATGAATTTTCAGGGGAAGTATTGATGCACCTAACCATAAAATATCGACCCAACCCGTGTGCGTGCACGCAATTACATAGCCACCTGTTTTGGGCAAGTTTTCCTTTTGGCGTACTTCCATCCTCCCAAACATACTTAAAATAATTTTTGATAAATAACCCGCAAAATAATACATAATTTCACCTTCCCTAATATATTATTTTTATATTACCACAAGCTATCATGACCTCATACTAGTATTTTAGTAAAACAATGCAATTTTAGATATGTTTGTTGTGTCTCATGAATAGAATGTACGAAACGTTTTAATCTGTAGGGAGGTTATTATTATGAGAAGAAATAGATCTTTAAGGTTGTCGGATCTTGCTGTAGTATTGATCATTTTTGTGATCCTTCTAGTTATTGCAATAAAGTTTATTTCAGGAGTCAAAGGAACAACATCATATGAAGCTTTTGCTTCTGCTGAAAATACAACTCATGTTTTTATCGTTTCAGATATTGCGGATGTAAATGTGTCAATGTATGAGGGGGATGAAATACGTGCCTATTTATCGGACAAAGAGGGAGAGCACTTATTTAGAGGGTATAAGTTAAAAGTGAAAGAAAAAGGTGGGAAAGTGACGATTAATGCAAAAAGAAAATCAAAACATGCAGAGAGTTATGCAATTACAGTAGAACTTCCAAGTAAACAATATGAACAACTACAAATACAAGCGGATGCGGCGAATATTTTTGTAGGGCCAATCCATACATCGGGTTATGTATTGAAAACTAGCGTTGGAAACATTGACGTGGAGTCGGGGCAGGGAATTATCAATGCAGATACCCAAGTCGGGAATGTTCAAATTAAAATGCAAACAATTGTGCGTGACCTTGTTGTAAAAACGGAAGTAGGAAACATTGCAGTAGAAACGAATGAAGCACCACAAGCACTCCAAACAGTTTGTAAAACAACGATAGGAGAAGTGACAATCAGTCTGCCGAATGTACAAAATGGAATCATAGGAACGGGTGGCCCCCTGGTAAAGCTCATTTCTGAAGTAGGAGACGTGTCTTTATCGTTAACAGGTGAATAAAAATCGGTGTTTAATCAAGCATTCTTTTTTCATAAGTAATCAATGGGGGAGAATTGTATAAAAAAGGTCTAATTATACAAATATTTCATGTTTCGAATTATTGGTGCATGGTCCTTTGATAATCTCCCACTATTTGCTAAACTTAAGGAAGTTTGATTTATAGAGATGTGGAGGATTTAATGTGAATGTTTTTTTACAATTAGGATGGTTTTTTAAACAAAGAAAAAAGCAATACATACTTGGGGTTTCCCTACTAATGATCGTCGCCTTATTACAATTGCTGCCTCCGAAAATTATCGGCTTTGTTGTCGATGAAATAAGACTCAGTACTTTAACTTCTGAATCACTGACTAAATGGTTGGTTATCCTTGCAGTTGGAGGACTAATCACATATATCTTTCGCTATTACTGGCGTATTATGATTTTTGGTTCATCAGTTGTACTAGGAAGGGATATGCGCAGTAAGTTATTTCACCACTTCACTAAAATGTCTCCTTCATTTTATCAAAAACGACGTATTGGCGATTTAATGGCTCATGCGACGAATGATTTAAATGCTGTTCAGGCAACGGCTGGAGCTGGGGTTCTGACGTTAGTCGATTCGATTCTGACGGGTAGCTTTGTAATTGCTGCGATGGCGTTTACAATTAACTGGAAACTAACATTAATTGTTTTAATTCCCATGCCTTTTATGATTCTTTTAACAGGTTATTATGGAAGACTTCTTCACCAACGGTTCCGTGGTGCACAAGAAGCATTTTCACATTTAAATGACAAAACACAAGAAAGTATTACTGGAATAAAAGTACTTAAAACATTTGGTCAGGAAAAAGAAGATGTTGAGGATTTTACTAAGTTGTCAGAAGATGTTGTTGAGAAAAATATGATGGTAGCCAAAATAGATTCTCTTTTTACACCGACCATTTCACTATTCGTAGGTATTTCATTTTTTCTTTCAATCTTTTACGGCTCAAAGTTCATCATTGAGGGTGCAATGACAATTGGTGATTTAATCGCATTTTCTGCCTATTTAGGTTTACTTATTTGGCCAATGCTCGCTTTCGGGTTTCTTTTTAATATCGTTGAAAGAGGACGAGCATCATATGGAAGAATTACTGAATTATTAAGTATCCAACCAGATATCGTGGACAAGCCAAACGCAATCGATAAGAAAGCTGAAGGTGACCTTGAGTTCATGGTTGATGAATTTAAATTTCCGGATGATGAACGTGCTGCTTTAAAGAATGTTCATTTCACACTTAAGCGTGGGGAAACACTTGGAATTGTCGGGAAAACCGGATCAGGAAAAACGACGATATTAAAACTACTCCTAAGAGAGTTTGAAGGATATCGGGGAGAGATTACTTATGGTGGTATCCCAATAAGCGATTATAAGCGAAAAAGATTACGCGAATCCATAGGCTATGTGCCTCAGGATCATTTTCTCTTTTCAACAACCATTTATGAAAATATTGCATTTACGAACACATCAATTAATCAGGAAAAGGTATTTGAATCTGCAAAACTTGCTCATATTCATGAAGATATTCTCGGATTTACCGAAGGATACAAAACGATAGTAGGGGAGCGAGGAGTTTCTCTTTCGGGGGGACAAAAGCAGCGAGTATCTATAGCTCGTGCTTTACTTATGGAACCTGAATTGTTGTTACTTGATGACTCACTTTCTGCAGTAGATGCCAAAACAGAAGAAAAAATTCTAGATTCACTTAAGCAAACTCGAACGGGTGAAACAACAATTATTACATCACATCGCTTAAGCGCTATTAAACATGCGCAAAATATCATCGTGATGGATGAAGGTTCTATTATCGAGAGTGGTTCACATGATGTACTTATGGAGCTTGGCGGTCAATATAAGGAAATGTATGAGTTGCAACAACTTGAAGCGCTCGTTGAGAAAGGTGGTGGCGAATAATGGGGAACTCTAATGAACAACAGCCAAAGTTAACAGCAAAGGATCAATGGGTTGTTTTCAGACGTTTACTTGCCTATATTCGACCCCATAAATGGATGGTCCTATTCGCACTCATTTTATTAGCACTAAGCGTCGCTGGTCAAATCGTTGGTCCTCTACTTATAAAAGTATTTATCGATGATTATTTAACACCTAGTAACTTCCCACAAGGTCCGCTCGTAACACTCGCAGGGTTCTATATAGCAATTCAACTATTTAACGTTCTTATTAGTTATTTTCAGCTGTTAAAGTTTCAAGAAATTGCACTCAAAATAATTCAGCAAATGCGAATTGATGTTTTCTCGAAAGTACAACGTTTAGGTATGCGGTACTTCGACAAGACGCCAGCTGGGAGTATCGTCTCTCGCGTAACAAACGATACCGAAGCAATTAAAGAAATGTTTGTAAGTGTATTGGTTAGTTTTTTACAAGCCGCATTTCTAATTGTTGGTGTTTATATTGCGATGTTTGCTCTAAACGTTAAACTTGCATTGTTTTCACTTGTACTTCTTCCGCTAGTATTAATAATCGTAGGAACGTACCGCAAATATAGTGCGCAGTTTTACCAAGATTTACGCGAACGACTCAGTCAGCTAAACGCGAAAATAGCAGAGTCATTATCTGGTATGGGTATGATTCAAACGTTTAGACAAGAAGATCGACTACAAAGTGAGTTTGATGACATTAACTCAAAGCATTACAACGCGGGTATGCGCAATATTAAATTGGATAGTGTACTCTTACGTCCGATGGTGGACCTTGTCCATGCAGCCGCAGTAATTATGGTTTTAAGTTATTTTGGAGTTGCCTCATTTGATAATGCTGTTGAGGTCGGAGTTATCTATGCATTTATCACGTTTATCGATCGCTTTTTTGATCCGATCAACCAAGTTATGCAACGATTATCCATTTTCCAGCAAGCGATTATCGCGGCATCTCGTGTATTTCGTTTACTAGATGACGATGATGAGGAACCTACTCAAAAAGTCTTGAAAAATTCAAGCATCAAAGATGGAAAAATTGAATTTAATGATGTCTCTTTTTCTTATGATGGAAAAGAAGATGTACTGAAAAACATATCTTTTACCGCTAATGCTGGAGAAACCGTAGCACTAGTAGGACATACAGGCAGCGGTAAAAGTTCAATCATTAATTTACTTATGCGTTTTTATGAATATGAGCGTGGTGAAATATTGATTGATGGAGTCTCTCTAAAAAATTTTCCAAGAGAAGAATTGCGTAGTAAAACAGGATTGGTTCTACAAGATCCATTTTTATTTTATGGAGATATAGAAAGCAATATCCGATTACACAACCAATCTATGACCTTGGAAGAAGTGAAGGACGCTGCTGAATTTGTTCAAGCCAATCAATTTATCGAAGAACTTCCTGCAGGATATTCACAAAAAGTTACAGAGAGAGGGTCTACATTTTCAAGTGGTCAGCGTCAACTCGTCGCATTTGCGCGAACGATTGCCACGAATCCAAAGATTTTAGTACTTGATGAAGCAACTGCAAATATAGATACGGAAACAGAGATTGCAATTCAGTCGAGTCTTGAAAAGATGAGAAAAGGTAGAACTACGATTGCAATAGCTCACCGACTCAGTACGATTCAAGATGCGGAACTAATCTTAGTTCTGCATAAAGGTGAAATAGTTGAAAGAGGGACACACCAGGAGTTATTAGCAAAAGAAGGTTTATATCACATGATGTACCTGTTGCAAAATAGTGAAGTAAGCTAATGAGAAACGGTGTTTACATTCGAGGAGCGGATGTAAACACCGTTTTTATTAGACTAAATTTTAATTAAATATTATAGATGTCTATAACTTAGTACGAATAGATGAACGAATCAAATTGTCATAAACCTTTCACAGACAAAATTCACGTATTTACGTTCCTTTTTTGATACGATTGAGGGAGTAAATATAAGGAGCGAAAATGATGCTAACTGATTTAAATATTTTTATCGCATTCGGTGCAGGTTTTTTAAGTTTTATTTCACCTTGTACATTGCCTCTTTATCCAGCATTCATATCCTACATCACAGGAATGTCGCTCGATGAATTGAATTCAGATTCAAAGCGGATGAGTAGAAGAGGTATGCTTCACACACTGTTCTTTTTATTAGGTTTTTCAATTATCTTTATCGTACTAGGTTTTGCATCTTCATTTATAGGTACGTTTTTCATTGAAAACCAAACAATTTTAAGACAAATTGGAGCCATCTTTATTGTATTATTCGGATTAATGATTATTGGACTATTTACTCCTGAATTTTTAATGAAAGAAAAAAAGCTTCAATTTAAAAATAGGCCAGCTGGTTATTTAGGTTCGATGTTGATAGGGCTAGCTTTCGCAGCCGGATGGACACCTTGTTCAGGACCAATCATTGGAGCTATAATAGGGCTTGCGGGAACAAATCCAGGTTCAGGAATGACTTATATGATTGCTTATGTATTAGGATTTGCAATTCCGTTCTTTATTTTATCGTTCTTTGTGACAAAAATTGGAGCAGTGAGAAAATATAGTGGTCCAATCATGAAAGTCGGCGGTTATATTATGATAGCTGTCGGTATACTACTGTTTTTCGATGGGATGACGTTTATTATTCGCATGCTTTCACCAGTATTTGGCGGATTCATGGGCTTCTAAGTAGGAGGGGATTACATGATCTATATTGAATCATTTAAAGAGTGGCAAATCGTTTTATCCGAACAAAAGCAGTTCCTTCTATTTGTAAAAACGGATCATTGTTCAGTTTGTGATGGGTTACTTCCACAAGTTGAAGTGTTGAAGGAGGATTATGATTTTCCTTTTTATATCGTAAATGTAGCTAAAACACCAGAGATAGCCGGACAACTTTCGTTGTTTTCAGCCCCAGTTGTCTTATTGTTTGATGAAGAAAAAGAATATGCACGTTTCGCTCGATTTGTACCGATGGCTGAATTGAACCAACGAATGCTTGAGTTAAATGAACGGAAGAAACGGAATGAGTGATTTAATAACTGCGGTTTTCACTAAAGTACCAACAATTTACTTAATAATTGGATCCACTTTGTTAGCTTTATTCATGGGTACTCTCGCGCTTTTCGTTCGTTCAAAAGCGGCAAATTATCCAGTATCCTCTAAGAAAATAATACTGCCGCCTTTATTTATGTCTACAGGTGCCTTTATGTTTTTTTTCGAAGAATTTAGAGTCCCATTTTTACAAGTGGGAGAGGCACTACTTGTAGGACTTCTCTTTTCGATTGTCTTAATTAAAACGACTCATTTCGAAACACGTCCAGAAGGAATATTCATTAAAAAATCGAAAGTATTTATCCTAATTTTAGTGAGTCTTTTAATTTTACGACTCATTGCAAAAGTAATGCTTAGTAGTACAATTGATGTCGGTGAATTAGGCGGTATGTTTTGGATACTTGCATTTGGAATGATTGTACCTTGGCGAATTGCGATGCTGATTCGATTTAATAAATTAAAAAATGAAATTATCATATAAAATAAGCAACAAAAAAATGAGTCCTCTTAGAGGCTCATTTTTTTGTTGCTAAAATAAATGTTCGTATGGAGTTAAGTCAACTTCCATTTGTGCAAGTTTCCTACGTAAAAATTTATGGTCACGTTTTGGCGTTGCTATTATGTAACCACGAATAATTAGGTCAAAATCAATTTTTTTTGCTTTCTCTTCAAGTGCAATTTCCCCGATTTTAGCCCCAATTTTTTGTTTCGCTACAGGGCGAAATAATTCTGGTACTGGTTTTGTAAGTTCTTCTAGTAACTCTTTTGCTTCAGTATTCCATAAGTGGATAGATCGATCCACATAATGTTCTTCCCAATCTAAAGTTGACTTTCCATCTTCTTTTGGAAACACTTTTAAAAATTTGCGGAACATAAAGAATCCACCGATTGCGAACAAGCCGACTAGAATAACAACCCAGAACATGATGAACCAAAGAAACCAGCCTTCAAGCATTGCATTCACCTCTTCCATTCTATTCTTCATTATAGGAGAAAATCATAAAAATTACACGAACTATGTATCCTAAACCTTTTTTTGCTCTATGTAGATGGTGAATGGGGGGAGAACATGGCAGCGATCAATTTCAAAAATGCAGAAGGACGTGTGCATTTCGATGGAGGAGTTACAGAAGGTGGTAAACTGATACTCCAATCGAAAACATATCGAAATAGTGCATCGGCAGCTAGTGCTGAGAACTTGTACCAAGGACTTGAAGAACTTGCTAGTCTTTCATCCCTTCCGAGCATCGGTATGGAAGTGGTCGAAACATCAAGCATTACGAACTAAATTGACTGAGCAAAAAAGGGGGAGAACAGAAAATGGCGAAAACGTTACAATTGAATTTTAGTATACCTGGGGCAAAGAAAATGATGCTTACGGTCGATGAGCCACACGAGGATTTAACAGCTCTAGAAATCAGTGCTCGGGTTGTTGAGCGAAATGTAACACACTTATTCTAAGGATAATGAATGCTAATCGACCTCATCCATTCTAGCGAGGTCGATTTTGTTTATCTTCCATCAAAGTAAAAGGAGCATTCCTGTTAGAAGTTTTTTAGGGGCTTGAACAAAAAAAGCCCTCTTGGTATGATGCGGGGTGTCAGTTTCTCGACGAAGAAATGACCCCTAATTTAGATACCAGGAGGACTCACTTATGAATTTTAAACAAAATG
>NZ_JBTLRN010000006.1:0-123515 GCF_054482775.1 Sporosarcina sp. CAU 1771
GGAACGCGTCCGCTCGGAACGGAAATCAGCGGTTAATAGGATTTATCCAATATATTTATAAAAAATGACGTTAGTGAAATTCCATCCCTTTCTCTTTTATTAGAGAAGGGGATTTTCTTTCACCAACGTCATAAATTGTACAACCGTTTATTGAGTTTACTCTTTTTTATTTATTCATGTAAAGGTGTAGCTTGCTCCCGTAACGCTGGGTTTATTCCCGTAACGATGTGGTTTGCTCCCGCAACGGCGAGTTTATTCCCGTATCGGGTTTAATCCCTTTTTTATTCCCGTAACGATGTGGTTTGCTCCCGCAACGGCGAGTTTATTCCCGTATCGGGTTTAATCCCTTTTTTATTCCCGTAACGATGTGGTTTGCTCCCGCAACAGCGAGTTTATTCCCGTAACGCCGCTCGTTGTTCCCGTATCGGTGGTAATCCCTGTTTCATTCCCGTAACGATGTGGTTTGCTCCCGCAACGGCGAGTTTATTCTCGTAACGCCGCTCGTTGTTCCCGTATCGGCGGTAATCCCGTTTTATTCCCGTAACGATATGGTTTGCTCCCGCAACGGCATTTTTATTCCCGTAACGCCGCCCGTTGTTCCCGTATCGGTGGTAATCCCTGTTTTATTCCCGTAACGATGTAGTTTGCTCCCGCAACAGCGAGTTTATTCCCATAACGCCGCCCGTTGCTCCCATATCGAGTGAAATCCCGCAACACCATTTATCACGCACTCTCCCTATATAATTCATTAAAAAGTAGGTGATGGAAATTGAGTAAGAATGACAAAAGGCTTTATGAAACAGACCTATATGAGCCAGTGAAACAACATTTTTCAAATCTAGGATATGATGTCTATGGTGAAGTAAATCACTGTGACCTCGTCGCTTTAAAAGAAGACGAGCTGGTCATTGTGGAACTTAAACTCAGAGCGAATATGGAATTACTTATTCAGGCGGCAGTGAGGCAACGTTTAACAAATCTTGTGTATGTAGCAATACCTAAGCCGAAATTCAGTCGGCGGTCGATGAAATGGAAGGACCTTTGTTATATTTTTAGAAGATTAGAATTGGGTTTAATCGTTGTATCTTCTATCAAAGAGGAAACGAAAATCGAAATCATCCAAGAACCAGCACCTTTTGACCGAGATAAAAGCATGATGCTGAGTAAGAAAAAACGGGAAGCGATGCTGAAGGAGATTAAAGGGAGAACCGGTGATTTTAATATTGGGGGAAGTAGCCAAACGAAGATTATGTCCGCTTATAAAGAAACATGTATACATGTAGCTTGTTGTCTTGCCCAATTTGGCCCTTTAACACCAAAGGATCTTCGTGAAATGAATACTGGTGAGAGAACAACACGTATTCTCTATGAAAATCACTATGAATGGTTTGAACGAGTAGCGAGGGGTTTATATATGTTGAGTGACAAAGGTAAGGAAGATTTACTAAATTACCCCGACTTGGTAGCGCATTATTCCAATTTAATTAAAGAAGTAAAAGATTAATTTTAAAAAGGCATACCGGCTTGGACTCCGGAAAATGCCTTTTTAACGCAAATCAATTTTATTGAAGTAGTTCGATGAGTAGGATTAAAGTGGCAAGTGCAATTGCGCTCGAAGCTAGTATTTTATGGGGAGTTCTTAAGCAGAGTAGGCCTAAAATTAGTGAGATGCTCCCGAACCAGTAAGGAGCCTGAAAAAGTCCAATCGCCATCATTAGAATTGCAAACCATCCTAACCAAAAGCCATACGTAATTTTCATAGAAGTTATCTCCATTCCTATTATTAAGAACGATACAAAACCTAGTGGGTATCGTTCCTATAGTTTAGTATATGCGGAGTAGTTCAAATGAATTAATAAAGGGGAAGGCAGGATGTAGTTACTAATAATTTGGTGGAATAGGGTAATAACTGGTATATTTAAGGTGTAGAAAAATCTATGTACTGAATGGGAAGGGGTTTGAGGAATGGATATATACGCACACCGAGGATCTTCGGGAACGCATCCTGAAAATACACTTGCCGCATTTAAAGAAGCAGCTCGATTGCCTGTGTACGGGGTAGAATTTGATGTACATATGACAAAAGACGGCGAACTGGTAATTATTCACGATGAGTCGATTAATCGAACGTCAAATGGCAAAGGGTATGTGAAAGACATGACCTTTGCAGAGTTAAGAAAATTTGATTATGGTAAGTGGTTTTCATCTGACTTTGAAGGAGAAATGATTCCTACACTCGAAGAGGTATTTGCTGTATTTGCCTCTACCAACCATCATCTAAATATTGAATTAAAATCGGATATATTTCCGTATGAAGGAATGGCGAAAAAAGTAGTTGATCTTGTTTATACGCACGGATTACAAGACCGAGTTGTTATTTCCTCATTTGATCATGAAACGGTTCAACTTGTGAAACAACTTGCACCTAATATCGAAACGGGAGCGTTATTTATGGAAGTACTGGTTTCTCCTACGGCGTACATTCGTAAAATACCCGCAAATGCACTGCACTTATGCTTGCCGGCAGCTTTACGAAAATCCGCAAAGGAAGCCATTGAGGAAGGGATTCCCGTTCGCGTCTTTACCGTAAACGAAGAAAAGTATGCGGATTTACTTTTACAAGCCGGTATCCACGCAATCTTTACAGATTATCCTGAGAAAATGCAAGCGTACCTAACTAAATGATAAGTTAAATGAAAAATGGAGCCATATACCCAAAAGGGCCTGGCTCCATTTTTCTGTTATCCATTTAATTCATTTAACATAAGTTCGAAATCCTCTATGCTATTCACGTCCAAATAAGCCAATGGACTATCACCTTCTGGATCTTCAATTGTTGGATCTGCACCAAATGCATATAAAAGGTCAGCAATATCATATGTTTCATTGGATAATGCAGCAGTTAGTGTCGTGGAATAATCGTCTGAATCATTCGGATTAGCTCCGTTTTCTAATAAAAACTTTGTGATTTCAAAATCCCCATAGTACACGGCATAATGAAGCGCAGTCGTGGAGTCATCATCTTTAGCGTGAATATTTGCGCCTTCATCTACCAGCTTTTGAACTAAAGTTAGTTCGTTATCCATTGCGGCATCCATCAGGGGTGTTGTATTTGTTGTAAAGAATTCCATTTCATTGGCGTCGTCCCAGTCAGCAAAAACAGCTGAAAAGAATCCGATACTTAATGTTAAAGCGACAATCGATCCAATATAAGCAACAGTCACAATGCCTCCGAAAATCGTTGCACCTATTGCTATTTTTCTTGTGTTGGGTTGGAAATTTGGCGTTCCTTCGACTTGCATAAATTGACCGACTGCTTGAATCCTTTTTGGCAATAAAGGATGGGTAGATAATAATTCCGCAAACCAAACGACGGCATTTGATTCACTATTGATTTGTTCTAGATAAGCAACTTCATCTATTTCTTTGTAAAGCTTTTTTCCAATACTTAAAATTGTGAGTGCACGTTTTGAGGCTGCGCCGTCTTGTATGTAATACGCTGCTTTCCGGTCACATGTATATTCACATGCTCGGCTGTATGCTTGAGAAAGAAAAGGAACAAAATTGGCAGGTAGCACGAGAATGCTTTTCCAAACATGTCTGCGTTTAACGTGTGCCAACTCATGGGCAATGATAAAATCGAGTTCCTTCTCGCCTTGTTGTCGGGCTAATTCAAACACTTCTGAATAAATGACGACCATGTTTCGTCCGAGAAAACGTGTGGCAAATGCATTAAAGGCACCTTCCGAATGAATAACAAACACATCTGGTACACTATTCAAATTCATCTTTTTTGATAAATCAACGACCCGTTCATATACGTCTGGAAATTGCCTTTCATTCACTCGAACCCCGTTACCACGTATGTTACCAAGCATAATGGCGTTTGAAAATAAGAGCAATCCCAATAAAACGAGTACAATCCCAATCCCGATAAGACTGATTGCAGCAATAATATAAATAAAGATACTAATAATGACGCTAAAAATGAAATAAGGTGTTTCTTTACTAGAGGTTAATGCTTGCGAGTTCAATAGATATTCTCCTTTGATTAAGTAATATTTTACCATTCAAAGTTAAATACTAAAGATTTGAATAGATATAGTCAATAGGGATTAATGCATGAAAAAACAAGTCTTTATAAGACAATGCACCTGTAGAATAAATGCATAGTTTCACAGCATGGTTTACTTCATGAAAGGCTATGCATCTTTATTCTTTAGGTGTCTACTTTAATTTAAGAAGGTGTTTACAGTCTATGCTCTTTATACTGATGAACAATCGCAATTTCTTTCAGTCGTTCCAGTTCTTCATGCGAACATCCTTTTTCATACGCAAGTACAGAATCCAATAGTTGTTCCACTGATCGTGCTCCAACAAGTGCCGAAGCAATCGTTTGCTCTTGTAAGACGAATGCAATGGCAGCAGCATGTAGGTCTTCTGAAGCCTCGTGTAGTTCCGCTACCGTTTTCTTCAACTCAACATTATCATAATCGACGAATCCTTTTGAGGACGAAGCGCGTTCGAGTCCTTCGGCAGTCAAGTAACCTTTAGCAATTGTTCCTCGTGAGATTACGGAAGCAGCTGCATTGTAAATCATCGGAAACCATTCTTCGGGTTTTCTATCGAGTAAATTATATTGCATCATGACAGAAACGGGCGTCCCTTTTTCAAGAAACCGCTGAATAACAGTTGGACGAATCGATGAGATTCCATATTGGCGAATCAGCCCATCTTTTTTTAAAGCTTCAAACGTATCGATTGTTTCATCGACCGTGTCTTCCATCGTTCCTCCGTGAAGTTGGTAGACGTCAATATAGTCCGTTCCTAATCGATGTAAACTTTCTTTAATAGCCTTTTCAATATGAGTCCTAGAAGGATCCCATGTCCAGCTCTTCCCATCCGGATTCATTTTGTTGCCAACTTTTGTTGCAAGAACAATTTCCTGACGTCTTCCTTTAATGGCTTGTCCGACAAGTTCCTCGTTTTTACCGGCCGCATATAAGTCGGCGGTATCCACGTAATTTATTCCTGCATGAAGTGCTGCGTCAATAATGTTTTTTGCTTCAGTAACGTCGTCGCCGAAAGACATGCAACCGAGCCCAATTTCCGAAATGTATAGTTCACTTTTACCTAACTCTCTTTTTTTCATCCGTGCACCTCCATTTTGTTCCATGTTACAATGAATGCGTGAAAAGTGAAAGTTGATCGCTTAATTAGAACGAGAAAAGGGATTAGAAAGTAGGGAGTCAGAGTGTCAAAATATGAAGAAAAAACAATCAAGAGTGAAATGATTTATCAAGGTAAAATTATAGATTTGCGAGTGGATGACGTTGAGTTACCTGATGGGAAATTAGCGAAACGTGAACTCGTGAAACATCCGGGTGCGGTTGCGATTATCCCAATTACTAGCGAAGGGAAACTAATTCTTGTAAGGCAATATAGAAAAGCCCTCGAAAGAGAACTGATTGAAATACCTGCCGGAAAGATCGATTTTGGCGAGGAGCCTGAACGAACTGCGAAAAGGGAATTGGAAGAAGAAACGGGTTATGCAGCTACCGAATTTACCTATCTTCAATCCTTTGCAACCTCTCCCGGGTTTGCGGATGAAATCATTCATTTATATGTGGCTGAATCGTTAGTCAAAGTTGAAGAACCTGCTGCGGGGGACGAAGATGAATTCATTGATGTTTTAGAAGTTTCGATTGAAGAAGCAGAGGTAATGGTAGCGAACGGTCAAATCTATGATGCCAAAACCGCATTTGCAGTTCTTTATGTAAAAAATCTTTCGAGAAGATGACCTAATTTAGAACGGACAAGCATATGTTGTATAAATCATGCGGAGGTGCAATCTATGGTCCGTTCTTTATCTTTTATCCACTTGTTTGTCGTCCTTGCAGTTGGTTATATTGGGGGCACGTTGTTATATAGAGAAATGACGATAGATGCGATGGAAAAGCTAATTGTTATTTTTGATGGACGTGTCGTCTACGGTCATGACGTAGGTGCAATTAGGCCTATCCTTACGACCCTATTATTTTTTATTGTTGCTTTTCTGTTCTCGTTGGTAAGACAGCTTCGGTTTGCTGTTCTGATTTTTGGGGCTTTGAAAGCTGCTGTGTTTGGGTTATGTTCAGCTTATTTACTTGATAAAGGTATGAAAATCTTAGACTACTCGATTTGGTGGTTCCCATTTCAATTCATGTCCTCACTCTTATTTTTAGCCTACTGCGCAATTTTGAATCCGCCATTTTTTCTAGGAAGAACAACACGTGACAAGCGTAACGACAGGGCATTACTATTTGTAATTGCGCTGACGATTTTTGTGACAATAAGTGAAATGCTCGTGTTCTATTATTTATTAAAATAGCCAATCATTTTGATAAAGCTCCCTTTATGTTGTCATAGCGAAACCTCATTTGTTATAATGAATACAGTTTGAGGGGGGCGTTAAATGGAAAGCCGGATTGAGCGTATAAAAAAGCAATTGCATGGCGCTAGCTATAAGTTGACGCCTCAGCGTGAAGCGACGGTTTTGGTCCTCCTTGAGCACGAGGATGACCATCTAAGTGCAGAAGATGTATTTTTACTTGTAAAAGAAAAATCACCAGAAATTGGACTTGCTACTGTATATCGTACGCTTGAATTGCTGACAGATTTAAAAGTTGTAGATAAAATTAATTTTGGTGATGGTGTTTCAAGGTTTGATTTACGCCAAGAGGGAGCTGGACATTTTCACCACCACCTAATTTGTATCGAATGTGGTGTGGTAGATGAAATAAAAGAAGATCTTCTCGGGGATGTTGAAAAAATTGTGGAAAGTCGCTGGGATTTTGCAATTAAAGACCATTGGCTGACATTCCACGGGATTTGTAAACGATGTAAATCGAATGAAGAAAAATAACAATTAGACAGGGATAGCATAACGCTGTCCTTTTTGTTATTAATCTAACAGTATGGTTCTTTATAAAGTGAGGTGTGGGAGTTGTTAAATCTGCAAAATGCAGGATCGGGTTGGATGGCTTCCTGTAGAAAATGAAAGATGCTTATTTTGGACTCGAAGATTATATGCATTTTTTGAAGGTTGAACGCCAATTAGCGGACAATACGATTATTTCTTACCGACGTGATTTGGAAGATTATCTAGCGTTTATGAAAAAATCAGGGTTTTCATCTATTGAGGCGATTGATCGGGCAGACTTGCTTACCTATTTACAGAAGCTCCAAGGGGAAGGGAAGTCGGCACGAACAATTTCAAGACACATTTCTTCCGTTCGTTCCTTTCATCAATTTCTCCTTAGGGAAAAAGTAACTACAACAGACCCAACAGTCCATTTGGAATTACCTAAGATTGATCAGAAGTTACCTAGAGTCTTATCTATGGAAGAAGTCGATCTGCTTATCAAAAGTCCGGATTGTACTAAGCCCCAAGGAATTAGAGATCGCGCACTCTTGGAAATATTGTATGGAACAGGCATGCGTGTAAGCGAATTAATCGGACTCGACTTGGATGATATTCATCTTTCAATGGGGTTTGTTCGAGTGTTTGGTAAAGGCGGGAAAGAACGGATTATTCCCCTCGGTGGCCAAGCAATACAAGCATGCAAACGGTATGTAGAAGAGGCCAGACCTGTATTCGTTGCTAAACAGCGAGGTGCAGATGCCTTGTTCGTTAATATGAGGGGAAACCGTCTATCTAGACAAGGTTGTTGGAAACTTTTAAAGGCGCATGCGTTATCTTCGGGGATCAAAAACGAGTTGACACCCCATATTTTACGTCATTCATTTGCTACCCATCTTATTGAAAATGGGGCTGACCTAAGAGCCGTTCAAGAAATGCTTGGACACGCAGATATTTCAACAACACAAATTTACACACATGTGAGTCGTTCACGTTTGAAAGAAGTTTATGTGAAATTTCATCCGCGAGCTTGAAAAAATAGGAGGTTGTTAGTATGGAAAAACAGCAATTTAAAAGAGTTCATTTAGTCGTACTAGATTCTGTAGGCATCGGAGAATCGCCTGATGCCCATCTATTTGGGGATGTTGGTGCAGACACATTAGGTCATATAGCCGAAGAAATGAACGGGTTACATATGCCGAACCTAGCGAAATTGGGCTTGTCAAATATTCGTGAAATCGAAGGTGTCCCTGTAGCAACGAATCCAATGGCTTGTTATGGAAAAATGCAAGAAGCTTCTGTTGGAAAAGATACGATGACTGGCCACTGGGAAATCATGGGTTTGAATATTGACAAACCATTTAAAGTATATCCTGATGGCTTTCCTGAAGAATTAATCAAACAACTTGAAGAACGTACGGGTCGAAAAGTTATTGGAAATAAACCTGCGAGTGGAACTGCGATTATTGAAGAACTTGGACAAGAGCATATGGAAACAGGCGCAATTATTGTTTATACATCTGCAGATCCTGTTTTGCAAATTGCAGCACATGAAGAGATTATTTCGATTGAAGAACAATACAAAATTTGTGAAATAGCTCGTGAGTTGACTTTAAATCCAGAGTTTTTGGTTGGGCGAATTATTGCTCGTCCTTTTATCGGAGAACCAGGAAGTTTTACTCGTACGACAAACCGTCATGACTATGCGTTAAAACCGTTTGACCGTACAGTAATGAACGAACTGAAAGACTCGAATTATGATGTTATTGCAATCGGAAAAATTTCCGATATTTATACAGGTGAAGGAATTACCGAATCTGTACGAACGATTAGTAATATGGATGGTGTGGACAAATTACTTACTGTGATGAAAAAAGATTTTACGGGGATTAGTTTTACAAACTTGGTTGACTTTGATGCGTTGTTTGGGCATCGTAGAGATCCGATAGGCTACGGTGAGGCGCTTGAAGAGTTCGATGTGAGGCTTAAAGAAGTCATGGATGCACTTCGCGAAGACGATTTACTAATCCTTACTGCAGACCACGGGAATGATCCTGTCCATGCTGGAACCGACCATACACGCGAATACGTTCCGTTACTTGCGTATTCTCCGTCATTTAAAAGTGGTGGTGAACTTCCGCAAAATGAGACGTTTTCTGATATCGGAGCTACAATCGCAGACAATTTTAACGTGAAACTTCCTGAGTATGGGAAGAGTTTTCTTTCTTTATTAACTGAGAAGGTGTGAATTAGACGATGAGAATGGTAGACATTATTGAAAAGAAACGTAATGGTGAAGTGTTAACAGAACAAGAAATCCGTTTCTTTGTTGATGGATATACGAACGAGACGATTCCAGATTATCAAGCAAGTGCTTTTCTAATGACGATTTATTTTAAAGGGATGAACGAAGAAGAACAAGCTTATTTGACAATGGCGATGGTAGAATCGGGCGATCAAATCGATTTGTCTGCAATTGAAGGCATCAAAGTCGATAAACACTCAACTGGTGGTGTAGGCGATACGACGACGTTAATATTAGTGCCACTCGTTGCTGCATGTGGTGTTCCTGTAGCTAAAATGAGTGGACGCGGCCTCGGACATACAGGTGGAACGCTCGATAAACTTGAAGCGATTGAAGGCTTCCATATCGAATTAACGGAAGAAGAATTTGTGAAACAAGTGAATGATCTTAAACTGGCGGTCATTGGACAAAGTGGAAATTTAACACCTGCGGATAAAAAACTCTATGCGTTACGTGATGTAACCGCAACGGTTGATAGCATTCCGCTTATTGCCAGTTCAATTATGAGTAAAAAAATTGCAGCAGGAGCTGGAGCGATCGTCCTCGATGTTAAAACGGGTGACGGCGCATTTATGAAAACTGAAGAAGACGCGGTTGCTCTTGCACATTCAATGGTCGCAATTGGTAACCGTGTTGGAAGAAATACGATGGCAATTATTTCAGATATGAGCCAGCCACTAGGAAATGCGATTGGGAATGCGCTTGAAGTGAAAGAAGCGATCGATACGTTAAAAGGGGAAGGTCCTGAAGATTTAACGGAGCTTTGTTTAGTTCTTGGCAGTCAAATGGTTGTTGTCGGAGGCATGGCAGAAACGCTTGAGGAAGCCCGTGAGCTATTAAAGGCTGTGATTGCAGATGGATCTGCACTTGAGTTGTTTGGTCGCTTAATCGGAGCTCAGGGTGGGAATCCTGAACTGATTCACAATCCAGCTCTCCTTCCTACTGCAAACTATCAAATTGAAGTATGCGCCGAAAAATCTGGTTTCGTTACTAAGATGGAAGCGGATGATATTGGTGTAGCAGCAATGTTGCTCGGGGCTGGAAGAGCAACGAAAGAGGATGAAATCGATTTGGCGGTCGGCATCGTTTTGAAAAAGAAAGTTGGAGATGCAGTTCAAAAAGGTGAACCGATTGCTGTGATTCATTCGAACACGGAAGATGTCGAACAATCCACAGCTCTATTGCAAAAACATATTTTTATAGATGAAATTGCAGTTGAACGTCCTCAACTAATCGGAAAAATTATTACAGATTAATACTATAAATCGGAAGAGTTACTCATTTTCATTGAGTAGCTCTTTTTTTGTTGCTATGAAATTAACAGATTGATGTGTAAATCGCTTGAAGGAAGTACATACTTTCATCGGAGAGGGCCAATGTCGAATTATAAGAGGTTTCGTCTACATTTAACTAGTTCTGTCATGTCAAAGGAATCATCTCCTTGGATGTTGAATGAGTGGGCATGAAGGAGGGGGTTCAGCATGGCTGACATTGAAATTACAGACGATCGAATCTTAGTTGCAACATTACGTGGGGAACTTGACAATCATGAGGCAAATCGCATCCGTGCGCACATCTCTTCATCAATTTTCACGGGGCAAGTTCGCGCTGTGATTTGGAATCTTGAAGGGCTTGGCTTTATGGATAGCGCAGGTATAGGTCTTATTTTAGGGAGAATGAGGGATTTAGCTCCATTAGATGGTGAAACACTTATTTTGAATCCTACATCGACAATGGAAAAAATATTCAACTTTTCTGGTCTAGGGTCAAATATTAGACATTGCACGGTTGAAACAGCAATCGGGGAAATTGGAGGGCTTGTACATGAACAATGAAATGACGCTATCTTTCGTTGCAATCGAGGAGAATGAAGCGCTTGCCAGAATCGCGATGACCTGCTTCATTACTCCGCTCGATCCAACACTCGAGGAGATTTCTGAATTTAAGACGATTGTGTCAGAAGCGGTAACAAATGCGATACTACACGGTTATGAATGCGACGGGAGAAGCCTTGTAACGCTCCACGCGACGATTGACGATCAGAAAGTGACAATGACTATTAGTGACGAGGGGGCAGGCATAGAGAACCTTGAGCAGGCAATGGAGCCGATGTTTACAACGCGACCGTATATGGAGAGATCGGGGATGGGATTTACGATTATGGAAAGCTTTTCCGACAAATTATCTGTTGAATCGTTCGTTGGAAAAGGGACGGTAGTCAAATTTGAGAAAATGTTTTCCCCGGTAACGGAAACGAGTAGAATGAGGTGACTTATGGAAACGTCCGTTGAAAAACAGCATGCTTTATTGTCCCAGGAGAAGATGAGGGAACTAATTAAAGTGTCACAGGCAGGAGATAAAGAGGCAAGGCGAATGATGGTCGAAGGAAATACTCGATTGGTTTGGTCCATCGTTCAACGATTTGCTTCGCGCGGAGCCGATCCGGAAGATTTGTTTCAGATTGGCTGTATAGGTCTTATGAAATCAATCGATAAGTTCGATTTATCTTATGAAGTGAAGTTTTCAACTTATGCGGTTCCGATGATTGTTGGAGAAATTCAGCGTTTTCTAAGAGACGATGGAATGGTGAAAGTAAGCAGATCCATTCGGGAATTAAGTTTTAAAATTCGCCACGCAACGGATAATTACATCAAAGACACCGGGAAATCCCCGACACTTTCCGAAGTAGCTAAAATTTTGGAGGTGACACTAGATGATGTCATTCTTGCTTCGGATGCGCTTAGAGATCCGGCGTCCTTACACGAACAATTGTATGAGAATGAAGGCGACAGTCTTACGTTAATGGATCAACTTAGAGACGACCGTTCGGAAAGAGTGTTTGATCATATACCTCTTAGAGATGTTATTTCGAAATTGAATAAAAGGGATCAAACGATAATTTATATGCGCTACTATTTGGATTGCACGCAAAGTGATATTGCTGAACGTATTGGCATATCACAAGTACAAGTTTCTCGATTAGAGAAGAAAATCCTGGCCCAATTAAAGCTATGGATGGGTGCGAGTGCAGAAGAAAGTATTTTAAACGCGAGGATGGAATAATGCGATGAATAAATTGTTTGGGTCACTAAAAGAAGGAGAGGCATGGTTTAACAACTGTTTTGATACCGAAAAAACATTTGACGCTACTGCGAGAGTTGTCCATTTGTGGAATATGCCTACATTGCTGTTGTATATGAATGGATTAGTAGATGGAAATATACTAACAACCCTACTGACAGAAATGCAAGCTGGAACCGACATGGACGAAGCGAGTGATGAGGAGCGTTTTCTATCATTTTTTCCATATCAATCCGTCTCACCTGTAAAAGACATCGACGAGTTATTAACATCAATTTTGAGTGGCCAATCGGCATTTATCACCCCACAAGGGTATGCCTTTACAATTGACGCACGTTCTTACCCAGGTAGGCAACCGGAGGAACCGGATAATGAGAAAGTCATTCGAGGTTCAAGAGATGGTTTCACAGAAAATATACTTCAAAATACAGCACTTATACGCAGAAGATTGCGCACTGAAAAACTACGTTACGAGATGCATAAAACGACTGTGAATGGAAAGACGGATATTGTCATTGCCTTTATGGATGGGGCTGCAAATGAAGGGCATCTTACGTATATTCGTGAAAGGCTCGATGAAATTCACCATGATGGATTGACGATGACGGATAAGTCGCTTGAAGAGTTTCTTTTCAAGCAACGATTTCATCCTATGCCTTTCGTTCGATTTACAGAGCGTCCGGACATATGTGCGGCACATTTATTAGAAGGTCATATTGCAATCATTGTAGACACATCACCTTCCGTTATCATCGTGCCTACAACGTTGTTTCACCATTTGCAGCATGCAGAAGAATATAGACAGGCTCCTCTAATCGGAACGTTTGTTAGAATCACTCGATTTATTGGAGCCGCAATGAGTTTGGTACTACTTCCGTTTTGGTTTTTACTTGCTACGCAACAACACTACTTACCAGACGCTCTGAGCTATATTGGACCGAAGGATCTCGGGGAAGTCCCGTTAATCATTCAATTATTAATTGCTGATGTTGGAATTGAAGTGTTAAGAATGGCCGCCATCCATACGCCTACACCAATGTCGACCGCCATGGGTTTAGTTGCGGCGATTGTCATTGGACAAGTTGCCATTGATGTAGGTTTATTTACACCGGAAGTTGTATTGTACGTTGCGGTTAGTGCAATATTGACCTTTGCAATCCCTTCCTATGAATTAAGCATTACAACAAAGGTATTTCGAATTGGTATTTTGTTAGCTACAGGATTATTAGGGGCTCCTGGATTTTTCTTAGCAATAACCGGCTTATTCTTCTACTTATGCACGCTACGACCGATGGGAGTACCGTATCTTTGGCCTGTCGTTCCGTTCTTCCCACGTGGTTTTTTGAGGATGTTGATTCGCTTTCCTGTAACTGCTGACGTGCCTCGTCCATTCATTACAAATTCACCAAAAAGAGATCGTGTATAAGTATATTTTTCAAGCTATCCTCATTAGTTGATTGCATCCTTCCATCCGACTATGATAAAGTTTTAGAGAGTTATCTTCGGAAGGAGGATGCTTTATGCATCTGTACGGTACGCAATCGCGGAGTGACAAAGGCCATTTAACAATTGGCGGTGTCGATACAATAGAATTAGTTCAGACATATGAAACTCCACTTGTTGTTTATGATATTGCATTGTTTAGGGAACGAGCGAATGCTTTTAAAGAAACATTTCGAGATTTAGGTATCCGCGCTCAAGTTGCATACGCGAGTAAGGCGTTCTCATCGATAGCAATTTATGAAATTGCTGAAGAAGAAGGACTTTCACTTGACGTTGTGTCGGGCGGAGAGCTATTTACGGCAATACAAGCTGATTTCCCACGTGAGAAAATTCATTTCCATGGGAACAATAAAAGTATTTCTGAGTTAAACTATGCGTTCGATGAAAAAATCGGTTGCATTGTTATCGATAACTTTTCTGAAATCACTTTAATTAAGGAAATTGCTGAATCTCGCAAAGAAAAAATGAATGTCTTAATCCGTGTAACTCCAGGAGTGGAAGCACATACACACGACTATATTACAACGGGTCAAGAAGATTCTAAATTCGGTTTTGATTTGAAAAATGGGCAAACGGATGAAGCTTTTCTACAGTTGTACAATCATGAATATGTCAATTTACTTGGTATGCATTGCCATATTGGCTCTCAAATATTTGAAACCGATGCATTTCGTTTCGCAGCAGAAGTACTTATGGATAAGATGATTGCTTGGAGAGAGAAATACGATTTTACTTGTAAGGTATTAAATCTCGGCGGCGGCTTCGGTATTCGCTATACAGAAGAGGACAAGCCCCTTCATCCATCTGAGTATGTTAAAGAGATGGCTACAATTGTATTGGCGATGACAGAAGAAAATAAGTATCCGATTCCAGAAATATGGATCGAACCAGGTAGATCGCTTGTTGGAGACGCTGGAACAAGTCTTTATACAGTAGGGAGTTCCAAAGAGGTTCCAGGAGTTCGTACATATGTCGCAGTTGACGGGGGCATGTCTGATAATATCCGACCTGCACTTTACGGAGCCAAATACACTGCTGTAACTGCAAATCGAATGAACGAACCTCATTCGGATAAAGTAACGATAGCAGGTAAGTGTTGTGAGTCTGGAGATAAGTTAATAGAGGAAGCGTACCTGTCTAAACCTGTTGAAGGTGATACTGTCGCAATTTTTTGCACAGGAGCATATGGTTATTCGATGGCTAGTAACTATAATCGCCTTCCAAAACCTGCAGTAGTTTTTGTGGAAGACGGCGAACATCAGTTAGCTATACGTAGAGAAACTTACGAGGATCTCACTCGACTTGACATCCCTTTACGAAATCGGAAAAGAGGGGGGACAAATTGAGGAAACGTAATATTACCTTACTCATAGTAATCCTTGTTGCTGCCCTTGGTTGGGGTGCGATATACTGGTATTTTGTCGTACCGATTATTGATCCACGATAACCACTTATAATTGAAAAAATAGCTTCGTTGGTATAGGATAAACGAATGATTTTCAGAAAAGAAGGGGTTTGAAAAATGCTTTTACGATATAAAAAGTCTTATGAGAAAATTGCGATGGGTTTACTTTCTTATATGCCTGACGAAAAAAATGTGAAAAAACTGCAGGAAACGATACACAAATACGAAACAGTAGCCGAGTGGCAGTTGTATCTCTTAAAATCAGGTGAAGATTTCATCGGATTGATTGGTCTAGAGATGGCTGAGGATAGCTATACATTGCTCCATATTTCAGTTAACCCATCTTTTAGAGGCGAAGGAATTGGTAGGGAAATGGTGTCCAAGTTAAATGCTCTCTATCCGAATAAAAAATGTATCGGAACTGAATACACTGAATCTTTTTTAGAAAAATGCACGCTAAAAGAGGAAGAAGCAGAAGATTAAACTCTGCACTTCCTCTCTTTTTTTCGCCTAAACGTATTCCTTAGTAGCCGCTGACTAGTTTTCTCCTAGTGACTGCCTGTATCGAGCGGTTCCTTCCGATTTTGCCTTTTCGCGTGCAAGTAGTATATCTGATCGGTCCCGAAGCATATGTTTATGAAGAACTATGTCACTTCCGAAAGGCAGAAGTGTCATAGTTGGTCTAACTTCGTATACAAGCAATGTTAGTTTAGATGATGAAATACTAATTAGAAAAGGTTCAAATGATTCGTTACTCTCCAATCGTTGGATTGTTTGACCAAGGTTTTTCATCAGTTGCTTACCGTCAATCCCTTTAGTAAATTCCGAAAAACCACTTGAAGGGTGCGTCATTTTTGCATATGCTTTTTGAAGGGTTCGAAGTGCACCTTTCGTATTGCCTCTTCGAAAATGGTACAATCCAGTGGCTAATAGGATGAACGTAGTGAGTGGATGTTCTTTTGTGGAGTTTGGAATGGACTTCCAATATTCTTCAAGAACTTCATGACACTCAAAATAATCTTGATTTTCATTGAAATAAACAATAAACTGAGCAAATAGTGGATGCTGGAGCGGTTGCATTCAATCAATCCTTTCTAAACTATAGAATGATAGGCGGGTGGCGTATGATGTTATATAAAGTGAAGCTTGATGCTTTTGAAGGTCCATTAGATCTATTATTACATTTAATTAATCGGCTTGAAATAGACATCTATGATATCCCAATGGCAGAGTTGACGCAACAATACATAGAACATCTTCATGCTATGCGTGTATTAAAGCTGGATGAACTGAGTGAATACTTAGTGCTCGCAGCAACTTTGCTGGAAATTAAAAGCAAAATGCTTCTTCCAATTCATGAAGGTGAAGAGTTTGATGATGATCTAGATTTTGATATGGAAGAAGATCCCCGTGACGAACTCGTAGCGCGACTAATAGAGTACAGGAAATATAAAGAAGCAGCGATTAGTCTGAAAGAGTCTGCGGATGTAAGGTCGGATTATTTCACGAAAATACCCGAGGATTTATCACAATTTGGAGAAGTTGTTGCGGTTGGAACGGAAGAGAACTTAAATGTATTTGATTTAATAGGCGCTTTTCAAAAAATGCTCTCGCGTAAACGATTAAAAGCACCATTAAGTGCAAGTATAACGAAAACAGAACATTCCGTTGGAGATAAAATGGACGATATTATGGAACGATTGCAACGAAATGGAGGAACATGTGACTTCTATTCCTTATTTGACGAGGAAGATACGTCGGCTCTCGTAGTTACCTTCTTATCGTTGCTTGAATTAATGTTACGACAGGACATTCATGTTGAACAAGGAAACAACTTTGATAGGCTAACAGTTTCATTTAATGGGGAGGCAAATCTGAATGGAAATACATGACCGTCTGGTAGCAATGATTGAAAGTTTTTTATTCATCGCCGGAGATGAAGGGTTGACTAGTAATCAATTGCTGGTGTTAACCGAACGGAAAGAAGGTGAAGTTCATCAGGCGCTTGAACAACTTCTATTAAGCTATGAGCACAGGAATACGAGCGGCATTACATTGAAGCAATTTGGCGGGGCTTATCGACTTGTTACGAAGGCGGAATACGCGGATGACATTAAACGTTTGCTTGAAAATCCTTCTCCCCAAGCAATCACGAAGGCTTCACTTGAAGTACTTGCAATCATTGCCTACAAGCAACCAGTCACTCGTGTTGAAATCGATGACTTGCGGGGCGTGAAATCAGATGGACCGATTCAAACGCTCATCTCAAGAGGATTTATCATGGAGAAGGGGCGATCTGAAGGGACAGGACGTGCAATCTTATACGGTACGACGGATTTGTTCCTCGACCGTTTTGGTCTTGAATCACTTGACGGTTTACCTCCACTTTTATTGGAGGAAGAAAATGTTGCAGAGGACACCGATTTGTTTATGACGCAGTTCCAAGAAGTATTTACGTTAGAGAATGAATAAGGAAGGTTATCCTTCCACTAAAATAGATAGAACTTTAACTCACCTTTAAGGAGGCATACGTTGTTGAAACGGACACTAGTCATTGTCCTATTTTTTTCATTGTTTCTCATTGCGGGTACGAAAGAAGCGTCAGCTCGCCAGGCGTGGGCTGTGATTGATGCGGATACGGGAAGATTATTGATGGGGTCGAATGAACATGTTAGACTTCCGATTGCTAGTTTAACAAAAGTTTGGACTGCGTTTACCGTTTTGGAAAGTGGAGCAACAAACGGGGAAGTTCATATTTCTCCAGAAGCTGCTTCTGCGGAAGGGTCGTCTATATACTTACAACAAAACGAAGTGGCCGATGTTGAAGGTCTTCTTTATGGATTAATGTTGCGTTCAGGGAATGACGCTGCTTATGCATTGGCAGAACATGCAGGGGGATCTTTTGAAGGCTTTGTTGATTTGATGAATGAAAAAGCACTTCTTTACGGTCTAAAAGACACCGTATTTACAAATCCATCAGGGTTGCACGGTGATGCGCATTTATCAACTGCCTATGATACCGCACGAATGTTTTACCATGCCATGCGAAATGAAAAGTTTAGTGAAATCGCTTCGACACAAAACTATGTTTATCAAATCGGGGAAAGAACGTATAACTGGAGCAATAAACATCGACTCGTTCGTTCTGTCCCAACTGCGATTGCGGGAAAAACCGGATTCACAAAAGCTGCTGGACGAACGCTTGTAACGTACTTTGAAAAGGACGACAAAAGAATAATTGTAGTTACGTTAAATGATGGAAATGACTGGCAGGCACACCGTAGTTTTGCGGATCAGACGTTTTCCACATACAAAATGGTGACAGTTGCAAAAAAGGGAACGTACGCGATACTTCCGGGAATTAAAGGAGAATTGGAAGCGCCAATTCGACTATTACTGAAAAAGGGCGAAAAGAAGGAAGTGGGTCATGTTGTTCGTATCCCGCAAGGAGACGACTCGATGACTACGGGAGTTTGGACCGTTTCGTTCGACAATGAAAATTTAGTTTCCGCACCTATACTCATAAAAAAGTAGGCAACTGCGTTTTAAATAAAAAAATGGAATTGTGTCTAATTCAAGAAGACTTCCTTTAATCGGGACAGTCTTCTTTTAATTTGGCGTAAAGTGTGACATAATTTTTCAGAGAACCTAAGGACGGAGTGACTATAATGGAAAGACTACAAAAAGTAATGGCACAAGCGGGTGTCGCATCTAGGCGAAAATCAGAAACTCTTATATTAGATGGAAAAGTAAAGGTAAATGGTGTTGTCGTAACTGAACTTGGTACGCGTGTTTCAAGTTCAGATGCTGTCGAAGTTGAAGGTGTACAAATTGTTAAAGAAGAGCCTGTCTATTTTCTTTTGTACAAGCCAAGAAGTATAATTTCTACTGCGCATGATGAAAAAGGAAGAAAGACGGTACTTGATTTATTTCCTAATGTAGATAAAAGAATATTCCCAGTCGGAAGACTCGACTACGATACATCAGGTGTCATTATTATGACGAACGATGGAGATTTCTCTTATTTAATGACTCACCCAAAGTTTGAAATACCTAAAAAGTATGTGGCAAAAGTAAAAGGCATTCCACATCGTGAAGCATTGAAGAAGCTAGAAAAAGGAATTGATTTAGAAGACGGTAAAACTGCACCTGCCCATGTTAAAATCCGGACAGTTGATAATAAGTCAAAAACTGCACTTATTGAAATTACAATTCATGAAGGAAAAAATCGTCAAGTTCGCCGGATGTTTGAAGCAATTGGGCATCCTGTTGAAAAGTTGCGTAGAGAATCATTCGCAATGTTAACGACTCATGGTCTTAATGCCGGAGAAGCTCGTGAATTAACGTTACATGAAGTTAAACAACTTCGGGTACTCGCCGAAACCGGGAAAATCGGCTAATGTAATTTTCCGGAACGATTGGGTGAGAATTAGGAAGAATATCCAATCGTTCACAGACCTTTCAAATATGACAACAGTTATTGGACTTCATTTTGTTATACTCAAAGGAGATTATTGTTTTAGGAGGTAATTGATTTGACTAAAGCGAACGAAAAGGAACGAGCAATGATAAAGAAACGACAAAAACGTCTTGTCGTTCGAACGATTGTTTTACTTCTTCTTGTTTCAGCTGTTATTTATACAATATTTACGAAAGATAACTCAAAAGCTCTAGCAGTTGGCGACTCTGCTCCTGATTTTGAACTTACGGATCTTGATGGTGTCACGCATCGTCTTTCAGATTATCGTGGAGAGGGTGTTTTTCTGAATTTCTGGGGAACATGGTGTCCTCCCTGTAAAGAAGAAATGCCTTATATCGAAGAACTTTATGAAGAGTTTGAAGAAAAAGGGGTTCGTACAATTACAATCAGTCTTAAAGATACAGCCTTGAGTGTTAAAAATTTCCAGAATGATAACAAGCTAACTTTTCCAATTGCGCGAGATACGACAGAAGCTGTAAAAGAAGCGTATAAGTTTATCCCGTTGCCAACAACATTCCTTATTAATAAGGATGGTAAAATCGAGAAAATCATATCACAGGGAATGACAAAGGATGAAATTAGATCCTATATGACGAGTATTCAGCCCTAGTAAGGAGTAATTAAAGTGAGCAAAATCAAATGTCAATGTGGTCATGAAAACCCGTTTGGTACAGTGCTTTGTGAAAAATGTGGACGTCCACAAACCGAAGAAGCTAAAAAAAGCGACGTTGTAGATATGCGTTACGAAGGTTCAGCTCGAAGATCGCAAACCTATAAACGGACGATCGTCGATAAAGTATGGAACTTCTTTTCAAGCGTAAAAATTGGAATCAGTATCATCATAGCTGTTCTTACAACATCAGCAATCGGTACGATATTTCCACAAAAGCTCTATGTCCCATTTAAAGTTGAAGCGGATATTGCCGCATACTATGAGAGGTTGTACGGCATTCCAGGCGTTATTTATTATAAATTAGGTTTTCATGACATGTATAACAGCTGGTGGTTCATAATTCTTATTGGAATGCTCGGTACGTCTATTATTATCGCGAGTGTGGACCGAGTAATCCCACTTTACAAATCTCTCAAGCTTCAGCGAACAAAACGCCATTCATCCTTTATGAAAAGACAAAGAGTGTATGGAATAGGTAAAGTTGAAGATGCAGATAAATCACTTTTGAAAGCAGAAGAAAAACTAAAAGAACTTAAGTATAATGTGAAGATTGAAGACGGAGCAATACTTGCCGAAAAAAATCGTTTTTCAAGATGGGGTCCTTATGTTAATCATACGGGTCTAATCATCTTTCTTTTAGGTGTTTTACTCCGTGGTGTCCCTGGTTTTTATGTCGATGAAACGATGTGGTTGCGCGAAGGTGATACACGCGCAATTCCAGGTGCAAGTGGTTACTTTTTAGAGAATAAAGAATTTATCGTTGAGTTTTATACGAAAGACGAAGCCGATGAGGTGTTTGGAACAGCTCTGGACCGCGTAGGCTCTGTTGCGAAGAATTTCCAGACAGACGTCTCGTTGTATAAAACGGAACAAGACGGAATTCCGGGTCAAGAAGAAAAAATGGTATTTGAAAAAGATTATTCAATCGTTGTAAATAAACCGCTGACATTTGACGGCTATTCTGTTTTCCAAATGGATTATCGGTTAAACGAATTGAAATCGATGACGTTTCAACTCATAGAGAAAGAAACGGAAAAATCGTATGGTGCTTTTACAGTTGATTTGACAAATCCTGAAAAGTTATATGAATTTGAAGACGGTGCATCTGTCGAATTAAAAGGGTTTTATCCAGATTATGATGGGTTTCAAGATGGCGAGCCACACTCTAAAACGCCAATCCCGAACAATCCAGCATTTATCTTTAAAATGGTTACCCCTTCAAAACCTGAAGGTGAAATGAGTTTTGTTGAAATTCAAAATACATTTGAAACAGAAGAAAACACCAATAAGGTTGCTTTTGTGAGTGCCGAAATGCGGGACATTACAGGACTAACCATCCGAAAAGATAAGACGCTTTTCATCTTATTATTCGGTGGGGTTATCTTTATGGTCGGCGTATCCATGGGGTCTTACTGGAACCATAGACGTATTTGGATTCAAAAAGGTGAAGGTAATGAAATGCTTGTTGCTAGTCATACGAACAAAAACTGGTTCTATTTGAAAAAGGAACTGAACGAAGTAAAAGAATTTGCTAATTTGCCAAATTATGCAGATCGAGAAGATACAGATTTGAAATTGGACGATCAGGAAGGAGAGTTTAACTAATGGAATTAGCGACATTAAGTTCAAATCTATTGCTCGTTTCTTTTATCGCCTATCTTGTCGCAACACTGTTTTTTGGTGGGGCGGTAAAAGGCGCAAAGTCAGTAGCGACTTATAAAAATAATAGATGGGGAAAAATAGCTATCGTTATTACGATTATCGGATTCCTTACCCATTTAGGTTATTTCTTTACCCGTTGGATAGCATCTGGACATGCACCGTTAAGTAATATGTTTGAATTTACGACCGCTTTTGCGATGATGCTAGTGGGTGCTTTTATACTTTTGTTTTACTTATATAAAACGCCATCACTTGGTCTGTTTGCATTGCCGATTGCAATTATCATCATCGGTTACGCAAGTATGTTTCCAACTGAAATTACGCCGCTTATTCCAGCACTACAAAGTTATTGGCTATGGGTTCACGTAAGTACTGCGGCGCTAGGTGAGGCTATTTTAGCAATTAGTGCGGTTGCAGGACTTATCCTCCTTCTAAAAAATGTTGACATGACGAAGAAATCCAAGGAACGTTTTTGGCTAGAATCCGTTATGTTCACTTTAGTATTAGTAATTGGATTTATCGTTTCATCTTCTGCATTTGCATTGTCAGGTTATGAAGCAGAATTCACATTTACAGATAAGAATGAACAACCAGCCAAAATGGTTTATCATTATCCGCCACTATTTGGTATGAATGAATCGGTTGCTGTCACGCCGGATCGTATGACGCCATGGGTAGAGATGCCACCAATCGTCAACGCGAAGACGTTAACGACATTTGTTTGGTCTGTAACAACAGGAATCGTTCTTTACTTATTAATGAGGCTAATTCTTCGTAGGCCGATTGCAGCTCTCTTCCAACCGCTTGCTAAAAAGGCGAATACGCAGTTAATGGATGAAATTGGTTACCGATCCGTTCTGATTGGATTTCCAGTCTTCACTCTTGGAGCACTCATTTTCGCAATGATCTGGGCGCATGAAGCATGGTCAAGGTTCTGGGGTTGGGATCCAAAAGAAGTATGGGCACTTATAACATGGCTCTTTTACGCAGCATTCCTTCACTTGCGACTATCCAAAGGATGGGAAGGTAAGAAATCTGCTTGGCTCGCAGTAATTGGGTTTATCATTATTATGTTTAACCTAATTGCAGTTAACTTAATTATTGCAGGTTTGCATTCTTACGCTTAAAAATAAACGTGGTTAAGGAGATTGTGTCGCAAATATGAAGGGTGAATTTTACTCCTTCATCGGTATGATCTACCTGGTGTTGGCCTAAATGATAGACTGCATGGATGTTAATCATAGTCCGTGCAGTCTTTTTTCTATTTCGGTTAGTTGTCTGAGTGTTCTATCAATAAAAAAGAGGACGCTAGACGACGCAATTTATTTCAATTTAGACGGTCCAATTGTACAATAGTAGTAGAGCCTATTTGAGAGGGGAAATTAAACATGGAAGAGAAGTTAACTTTACTTGTTGTGGATGATGAGGAGAGAATTCGTCGTCTGTTAAATATGTACCTTACGCGTGAGGGCTATGAGGTAGAAGAAGCTGTAGACGGTGCAGATGCGCTGGAAAAAGCACTTGTTACGAATTATGATTGTATCTTGCTCGATTTAATGATGCCTGAAAAAGATGGTCTTGAAGTGCTAGAAGAGTTAAGAGAACAAAAAATAATGACGCCAGTTATAATGTTAACTGCAAAAGGTGAGGAATCGGATAGAGTTTCTGGTTTTGAAGCGGGTGCCGATGATTATATAGTGAAACCCTTTAGTCCAAGAGAAGTTGTTTTACGGGTAAAAGCTATTCTAAGAAGGTCTGTGTCATTTGCAAGCAACGTACCTTCAGCAGCCTCTAAAGATTTAGTGGTGTTTCAACAATTAACAATTGACCATGATGCGCATCGTGTAACAGCAGAAGGACAAGAAGTGAATTTAACGCCAAAAGAATACGAACTTTTACATTTCCTAGCGAAGTCACCTGATAAAGTTTTTGATAGAGAACAGTTGTTAAAAGAGGTTTGGCATTATGAATTTTTTGGTGACCTACGAACAGTGGATACGCATGTGAAACGACTTCGTGAAAAACTAAATCGTGTCTCTGAAAGTGCAGCGAAAATGATCGTTACAGTCTGGGGTGTCGGATACAAATTCGAGGCCCATAATGAATAGAATATGGAATTCAATCGTCGGGAAGCTATGGGCAACCATATTGCTTCTCGTTACTTTTATATTGTTTGTTGTAACGGCTCTCTTACTGGAGTTTCTTGACAATTTCCATACAGAGCAAGCCGAAAACTCATTGGAAAGAGAAGCTTTTACGATTTCGAAAATTGTTTGGCAACATAACGCTGAATCCTCTCTGGAACCGATTATTCAGGACATTCTTGACGAAGAGACAAATGCACTAATCGTTAATGAAATCGGAGACATTACATATTCATTCCATAGTGGTTTAGAAAAAGATGAAATTGAAAAGAAAATACTTACAGAACCTGCATTTTTAACAATCGCATCAACAGACAAACCGATCTTTAAAGAAATGATGTTACCTTCTCTTTCTGAAGAAGGTGTGATGGGAAAATACATTGTTTTGGCGGAGCCGTTTGAAAGAGAAGCAGGAGTTAAGGGAACTGTATTTATCTATCAAAGTATGGAGTCGATTCATCGAACGACTAAGAAGACGACATCTATCGTATTTATTTCTGCATTCATTGCTTTTATTTTAACAACGATTTTTGCGTTTTTCCTTTCGACACGAATTACGTCTCCATTAAGACAAATGAGACAAGCTGCATTTGAATTATCAAAGGGGAATTTTGACACAAAATTGCCTGCTTTGACGAATGACGAAATTGGTCAACTTGCAACAGCCTTTAATCAAATGGGCAGACAACTAAAATATAATGTCGAGTTAATTAGTCAGGAGAAGGAGCAACTTTCGAGTATTTTAACGTCAATGACGGATGCTGTAATTAGTTTTAACCGCGATGTTACAATTACTCGAAGCAACCCCCAAGCAGAACGTTTACTTCAGAATTGGTATTTTAAGAACAATGAAAAAGCCGATGCAATACCACCAGAACTTATTCATATGCTTGAACACGTTTTATCCTTTTCAGAAGAAGTTGAAGCAGAACTTGAACTGGGTGGTAAGTTTTATAATATTTCCATCAGTCCCTTGTATAGTGGCAACAGCATTCGCGGAGCAGTAGCCGTACTTAGAGATATGACTGCACAACACCAGTTGGATAAACTACGATCTGATTTCATCGCAAACGTATCCCATGAGCTTCGCACACCTATTTCCATGCTTCAAGGCTACAGTGAAGCGATTATGGACGGCGTTCCTGCTAATGAGGAAGAGCGAAATGAAATGGTACAAATCATTCACGATGAATCCATGAGAATGGGTAGACTTGTGACGGATTTACTTGATCTTGCGAGAATGGAATCAGGGCATATGAAGCTTTATAAAGCCGACATTCCAGTTGTTCCTTTTCTGAATCGTATTCTGAATAAATTCACGCAAGTTGCACGCGATGCGCATGTTGAATTGGGCTTCACTTTCCCAGAAGGTGATGGTATGACTTTACATGCGGATGAAGATCGCCTTGAACAAGTATTTACAAATCTGATTGATAACGCAATTCGCCATACGCCCGATGGAGGAAAAGTAACCTTATCTGTCGAAAGATATACAGACGTGTGTGTAATAGCAGTTTCGGATACAGGTTATGGCATTCCTGAAGAAGATTTGCCCTTTATATTTGAACGTTTTTATAAGGCTGATAAAGCCAGAACAAGAGGCAAGGGCGGCACGGGTCTAGGGCTTGCGATTGCAAAGAATATAATAGATGCACATAACGGCGTTATTTCAGCAGAAAGAGGCACGGACAAGGGAACTATTTTCACTTGTACACTTCCTTTAAAAAATGTGTAACTTTTATGGTTGGTAGACGACTAACTTAATGAACGGGGGGATTTCATGGACGACTCCGTTTTTCATCGGTTATATGAACAGTATCACCAAGACGTCTTTAAGTTTCTTATCTATTTGACAAGAAATAGAGACCATGCGGAAGATCTTTCCCATGAAGTTTATGTGAGGGTACTGAAAGCATATGCCGGTTTCGAAGGGAAGAGTTCTGAAAAGACATGGCTTTTTTCAATTGCGAAAAATGTCGCTATTGATCATTTCAGGAAAAATGCAGTTCGAAGAAAGCACTTATTCGATAAGTTTGATTGGGAAAAAAGTGAACTTGTTTCAACAGGTATTTTACCCGAGGAAATGCTTCTGATGAGTGAAGAAATGCAAGCTTTATTGAAAGAGCTTGATCAATGTACTGGGGATCAAAAAATGGTTATTGTTATGCGTTATTTCCAAGACTTATCAATAGCCGAAACAGCTGAAGTCCTTGGTTGGACAGAAGGTAAAGTTAAGACAACCCAGCATAGAGCCATAAAATCTTTGCAGAAGAAAATGAATGTTCTTCCGGAAGAAGGAGGGAAACTGAATGCCCGACCATAATTGGGACGATCAGAAGATTGAAAAGTTATTAAAGCAAACACCCAATATTATAGATTATCGTTCTAAATCAGAAATACTATCACAGCTTAAACAAGATGATCGGTTGCAAAATATGAAAAAGAAAAAAAGTGCTTCTAGGTGGATACCGGGAGCAGTTGCGGTTGCAGCATTACTCCTTTTAAGTATTTTAATACCATCCATGTTGCCTGGAAATGAAGACTCGATAAAACCAGCAATGGAGTCTTCCATGGATCTAGCAGATGGCGACGACAGTTCGTCTGAATCAGAAAGTTTGATGAAGTCGAGTGAAAGGACCGAGGAAGCTGAAACTTCGGAGGTAGTTGAAGACGCTGCTGCAAGTGAACAAATTATTACTTATGGCGATTCGGCACGTAGTTATGTTCTAACTCCAGAGGAACTGGACAGAACACGAACATTTCGAGTAGGGCTAACGCACGCAGCAAATATTATTCCGGTGACATTTCTTATTCCAGAGGATCGATTCACATCAGACTTTCCTGACGGAGAACCAAATAGCATCGAATTATATTCTAAATATGCAGCTGAAATTCCAGAAGAAGAGTTAGGCTTTGACGAATATCATCCGTATAGCGGTAACTTGTCAGTGGAAAACGATGTAATTGTGCATGAAGTTTCTAAAGGGCATAATTATGATCGATCTGCCGCGTCCTTAGGTGTTTATTACGGGACGATTGACGAGACATTTTACGATTTTGATAAGTTTAAAACTGTTGATGGGAATGGAGATTTTGCAGAATTTGATTATATTGGATTAACAGAAATAAAAAGCTTGCCTAAGGGGAAGCGTCCACTACCGTATTATAAGTACGTCAAGAGTTCAGGGGAGTCTTATTTAATACCAGACGGCGGATCGTCCTTCGATTCGGTTGAAGATGCTCTTTTGGCAATGAAGGAAGCTCCTAATGATCTTGTGGAGTCGCTTATTCCAGGATCGATTGACTTTGATGTTCAAGTTATTGATGGTGGGGGAGTTGCGGTAATTACGTTTAAAGAACAACTTGATAGTTCAAAAATAAATACAGACGATCTAAATGCCATGATTGAAGGTTTTATGCTAACAGCTCAAAACTTTCACACGCTTGTCAGACTCGAAAACGTTTTACAAGAACAGTTTGGTAAATATGATTTAACATCGAATTTACCAGAGCCAGTAGCTGTAAATCCTTTATATCTCTCGAATTAAATACTAATAAAAGTGTTTTGTAAACAATTGAGTTTACAGAACACTTTTTTTATTATATGATTGATTTGTAACATAATATTGATTCATCTTCGGGGCAGGGTGTAATTCCCGACCGGCGGTAATGGAAAGTGATTTTCCGAGCCCGCGAGCTTAACAGCTGATTCTGGTGAGATTCCAGAGCCGACAGTAAAGTCTGGATGGGAGAAGGTGAAGGTGCAGTCTTCTTTTTGTTGTCTTCAAAAAGGATGCTTACTTAAGTGTGCCTTTCTACTCCCTGGAGCTATTAGCTTTGGGGATTTTTTGTCGACATGGATTGAAGATCGCTCTTTCCTCTTTTGAAGTGAATCGCAAAAGGAGAGAGGAACAAATGAACAACAACAAATTACGAAAGATGCTTATCATCGCAATGCTCGGGAGTATTGGTACAATTTTAATGCAATTCAATTTCCCGTTGCCAGCATTACCTCCATTTTTGAAAATCGATTTTGGAGAAGTACCCGCGGTTATAGCAGTTTTAACGCTTGGACCGGTTGCAGGGATTATTGTGGAGGTCATTAAAAACCTTTTACATTGGTTCTTAACGGGAAGTCCAACTGGGGTTCCTGTAGGTGAAATCGCGAACTTTGCGACAGGGGTTTTATTCATCTTACCGATTTACTTTATTTTTAATAAGTTCCGTAATACGAAAGGACTTGCTACTGGGCTCATCGTTGGGACCATTTCAATGGCCATTGGTATGAGTGTACTGAATTATGCTGTATTTTTACCAATGTACACGTATTTCTTAAACATGCCACCAACTTCAGGTGAAGCACTTTACACAATGATTGTCCTTGGTATCTTGCCATTTAACTTAATAAAAGGAATTATGATAACGGTTGTTTCTTTGCTTCTATTCAAGAGCATGAAGCAATGGATTGCGAAGCAACAAGCTCAATTTATTTAATATAAAAAAGATCGTTCTGAGATATCTCAGAGCGATCTTTTTTTTGCCTAGCTTACAGTGGTAAAGATAAAACTCCCAAAAGTCAAAGAGCGACTTCCGGGAGTTTTCCTATTTCCTTCGTGAGCTAACGAGGCGCTTGCGCTATTCTTAGTCTTCATATTTTAAAGGGTCGCCGTCAAATGATTCGTCAGCGACTTTTATCGAATCCGTTGGACAACCATCGAAAGCGTCTTCTAAATCTTCCGAGAGTTCTTCTGGAACTTGTACCGTACCCGTGTTATCATCAAGGATAACGAAAGCAATTCCATCATCGTCGTAATCGTAAATGTCAGGCGCAGCGGCTCCGCATGCTCCGCAAGCGATGCATGTATCCTGATCAACGATTGTATATTTAGGCATGTTCAGTCTCTCCTCTTTTCTCCGATCAAAAACCTTTTTGTCTACTTTTCCATTCTAATGATGTTTCTCATAGTTTTCAACAAAAAACCACTTTTTTTGAACGGAGGGGCACCTAAGTGAATCTATCTGCCATCATCTTGTCAATAATTTGTCGAATGGATGGGGAACGTTCGATTTATTCGGGGCTGCATTTATTACGAGGCAAACGCTCAGGACAAACATTGCAAGACATTGAATATTTTAATTTAAGGAACTTCTTTGGTATATATCCGAAACTAAACATTGAATTGTATGACGAAGCGTTTCGAGAGCTCAAGGATTCTGATAGTTTGTTTATTACGGAAGAAAAAATTGTGCGCTTAACTGACAAAGGAAGGGCTTTAGCTTCTGCACTTCCCACTTATCACTTTAATGGTTGGGATTATAGGGGAAATGAAATGATTTTCTTCTCAAGATTATCTCTTTTTGTGCAAACTGTTTCAAATATAAAAGCTGGGGAGAAGTTGTTTATTCCAATTGAGAAAGATCATGATGTCCAAGTTTTTGTAAAGGCTCTATTTCGAAGTCAATCAATTACTACTCCGGAACTGTCTAGGAAACTATTTGAAGAGCTTCGTACTTGCATCATAACGAGTAACATGTCAGAAGAGCAGAAGCTGATTGTAACCCATCGTTTGGGTGGTTTTGGATTAACCGGTTGGACATGGAATCAGCTAGCAGAACGTTTGAAACTTAGTGTTACGGGCGTTCGTCTATTATTTGTAGAAAGTCTTCACATGTTGCTAAGTGCAGTTGAACAGGAAGACAATATTTCGCTACTTAAAAAAATGACCGATGAAGTGAAAGTAGCTTCATATTTAACAACTTCAGCGTCACAAACAAAATATCTATTTAACAAAGGAATGTCGATGGAAGACATTGCTCGTTTTCGGCGGTTAAAAATGAGTACAATCGAAGATCACTTTGTGGAGATGTCCTTTAATGAAATCGATTTTCCGCTGGACCAATTTGTATCATCAACTGATATAAAAGAAGTTACTAATAAAGTAGAGGAATTGGAAACGAAAAGATTGCGGCTATTAAAAGATGACTTTGAACATCTAAGCTATTTTCAATTACGCCTTATTTTAGGGCGTAAGGCGAAAGGGGAGATTGGATGAATATCCATGCAATCCTAAAAGATCGATTTGGCTTTGAACGGTTTAGAACGGGGCAGGAAGAAGTTATTAAGGATGTTCTAGCAGGTAAGGATACGTTGGCCATCTTACCAACTGGTGTTGGGAAGTCTCTTTGCTATCAATTACCTGCCTATGCATTGCCTGGAACAGTCCTGATTATCTCTCCTCTTGTTTCATTAATGGAAGATCAGGTTGCGATTATGAAAAGAAACGGTGAAAAGCGAGTCGTAGCACTTAATTCATTTTTGTCATACAAAGAAAAAAGTCGAATTATAGAAGAAATTGCTGCTTATAAATTTGTTTTTATATCTCCAGAAATGTTGCTACAACCCGCCATTAATACGAGGTTAAAGCAGATTGAATTATCATTAATTGTAGTGGATGAGGCTCATTGTATTTCGCAGTGGGGTTTTGATTTTAGACCTGATTATTTACGTTTAAGTCATTTTCTAGAATTAGCTCAAAGGCCTAATATTCTTGCTCTGACTGCAACTGCGGATCATAAAATACTGAAGGATATCGTACAGTATTTACACTTGGATGTGCCTGCGATTCATAAATCTTCGTTAGATCGTCGGAATATCTCCTATTCCATTCAGAAGTTGGAAACGAATCAGGATAAAACGGAGTGGATTAAAGAACGTTTACAAGGAACACGAGGTCCTGGAATTATTTATGTTTCGTCAAGAAAACGGGCAGATGAACTTGCTTCATACTTATTAAGCGAAGGTACCTCTATAGCCTCCTATCACGCGGGTATGGAAAAAGTAGATCGTGCTTTTATTCAAGAACAATTTATAAGTGGAGAAATAGACTGGATCTGCGCGACGAACGCCTTTGGAATGGGAATACATAAAGACGATGTACGACAAGTCATTCACGAACATCTTCCTGCTACGATTGCGGGTTACATACAAGAAGTTGGGCGTGCTGGACGCGATGGTGAGTTATCAGCGGCAACGTTACTATATGCACCAGAAGATGAAGGGAAGACTCGCTTTATCGTTCAAGATGATTTGCCTATTGAGGAAGAAGTTCGCCACTACCAAGGTCTACTTACTAGTTCTGTTCCTAGCGATGAAGCAGCGACAATGGCGGGGCTGAGTGAAACAGGTAAACGGGTGATAGATTATTATTTAGAAAGTTTGTCTATAGATGATACGGTTTTTCGACTAGCAGAAGTCAGTCGAGAAAAAGAAATGCAAGTTAGAAAAATGCTGCAAATTATTCATTCGAACATATGTATACGTAAAGAAGTATTGTCTTTTTTTGATGAGGAACTAGAGGTGCATCCAACTTTTTGCTGTTCAATTTGCGGTTTAGATTCTATTGACTGGCTTTTGAACAATGAAACAAAGAATTTGGTAAGGCAACCGATGGATTGGCAACTACGACTTGAGAAGCTGCTTGGCTAATTTTTCAAAATCTAGACACAATCGAGCTAAAGCCCGTTTATTCAAGCATGTGTCATTTACTTTTCCGACAAAATTCGTCATAATGAATACAAGAGCTAAACATAAGTACGATGCGATAGGAGAAGTTTATTATGAAAAATAATGATTATAAAAGTGAAGTAGAAGAACACAGAAAAGAAGTTAATTTGATGGAGGATGGTAGTTCCGATAGCCTTCCATCACGTTCAGAATTACACGGTACAACTCGGAAACCTAAAAAGAAATCAAGTAATGCAATGATAAATACGATATTAGTTCTATTTACGTTAATACCTGTGGGCATATTAATTTATGTCTTTACCGATTTTTACAATCCAAAAAGTAATCAGACTGTAAGTGCAGGAAATTCAACGCCTGGATATGAAGTGAATAATAATGTTTCTGGGAACCAATCTAGTGGTGGTAATGAAATTGTTGTCCCAGTCGAAAAACCGGTGGAAAAGCCGGTAGAAAAGCCGGTAGAGAAGCCAGTAGAGAAGCCAGTAGAGAAGCCAGTAGAGAAACCAGTGGAGAAGCCAGTGGAGAAGCCAGTGGAGAAGCCAGTGGAGAAGCCAGTAGAGAAGCCAGTGGAGAAGCCGGTAGAAAAACCAGTGGAGAAACCAGCTTCCAGAACACATACTGTTGCTGCAAATGAAACATTGTATCGGATTTCGATAAATTATTATCAATCAGATGCTGGTGTTGAAAAAATTAAAAAGGCAAACGGTTTATCTTCAAATAGTATTTACGTGGGCCAACAGCTGATTATCCCTTAAGAGTAACTGATCAAAGATTGAAAGGTGGCGCGTCATTACGTTAATAAAGTATATATATTTCTTGATGTGCACCGCGTCTAGTCTCTTTGTGTTTATGTTTATAAATGCGAAGAAAAAGAACGTGATTACCCATAAAGTGGATATCTGTGTAGATGCCAGGCAATCTGTCGAGCTAAATGTGTTTTTTATTTCTGATATTCATCGGCGCAAAATTGATGACAAGCTTTTATCGAAAATTGGAAATGTTACTATTGATCTTGTTATTATAGGTGGAGATTTGGCAGAAAAGGGTGTACCGATTTCCCGAATCTCTGAAAATATACGTAAATTATCTCGTTTAGGACCAATCTATTTCATTTGGGGAAACAATGACCGGGAAGCTGGAGAGATTGAAATTAGAAATGTGATTAACATGTGTGGAGGCGTCATTCTTGATAATGAAAATGCTCCGATACCTGGACACCCTTCGTGGGGAATTTTAGGAACGGATGATCCTTCAAGTAGGAATGTAGATATTCCGGCTACCCTCAAAGGGATTGAAAATTATAAGAAAACAATCCTTGTAACACACACGCCCGCACTTTTTGGTAAAGTAGAACGTATCTATCACCCGGATATCATGTTGGCTGGACATACACATGGAGGTCAAATACGAATAGGTAAGTTCGGGTTGTTAGAAATAGGTTCATTCAAAATGAAGGGGAATCGGGCTCAACTAGTTAGTAATGGATTCGGAACTTCGACATTACCTTTAAGACTAGGTGCCATGCCTGAATGCCATATTATCCAAATTAGATATTAGGAAAATTTATCTTCATTCAGCAGGCGTTCAAACTCCTGCTGAATGAAGATAAAGCCTCCGGCGGATGTCCCAGATTTTGAAAGGTGTTAATTGAGCATGCTCAATTCAAAATCTGGACGCAATCACGCCGAGGCGTGATTGATAAGGAGCGGTAAGATGCTACAAAAAGATATAGTTGTTATAGGTGGCGGTCCATGTGGACTTTCGGCTGCTATTGAATTACAAAAAAAGGGGCATGATGTTCTTGTTATTGAAAAAGGGAATGTTGTCAATTCCATCTATAATTATCCAACCCATCAAACGTTTTTCAGTACGAGTTTAAAATTATCCATTGGCGATATTCCATTCATTACTGCGAAAGATCGACCCGTTAGGAATGACGCACTCGTTTATTATCGTGAAGTTGTTAAAATGAAAAATATTGACGTTCATAGTTTTGAAAAGGTGGAAGACGTTAAAAAAGAAAACGATGTTTTTAAAATTACCACAAACAAAAATGAATATACTGCGAACCAAGTGGTTGTAGCAACAGGCTACTATGATAATCCGAATATGATGGACATTGAGGGAGAAGATTTACCGAACGTCTACCACTATTTTAAAGAAGCTCATCCCTACTTTCAGAAGAATGTAGTCGTTATTGGCGGGAAAAACTCCGCTGTCGATGCGGCTCTTGAATTAGAGCGAGCAGGGGCAGCTGTTACGGTAATCTACCGAGGAAGCGATTATTCGCCGAGTGTAAAGCCTTGGATTTTACCAGGATTTGATAGTTTGGTGCGAACAGGTGATATTGCTATGCATTTTGAGTCAGAAGTGATAAAGATAGCAGAATCTAATGTCACTTTTAAAAAAGACGGCGAACTATTTAACATACCTACTGATTATGTTTTTGCTATGACGGGGTATCATCCAGATCACACATTCCTTAAAAAAATAGGTATTGAAATTTTCGAAGAAAATGGTCGTCCCAATTTTGACGATGAAACGATGGAAACGAACGTCCCAGGTCTATTTATCGCCGGTGTTATTGCTGCAGGTAATGATGCAAATAATATTTTTATTGAAAATGGTCGATTTCATGGCGTTGCGATTGCTGAAGCAATTGATAGAAAATCAGTTCGAATTTGAAAAGCTACTTCTAATACCTAGTTTTGAATAGGTTTTAGGAGTAGCTTTTTTATAATAGTGTTATAATGATTAAGAGTAGGAGGGCCGTCTAATGTTCATATTGCTCACTGTAGCGATTGCGCCTGGATTGGCGCTCTTTAGTTATTTTTATTTAAGAAAAGACATAGCAAAAGAACCGTCTCGTACGTTATTCCACACGTTTATATACGGTTCGATTATGACATTCCCAATTATGTTTATTCAACATGTATTCGAAGAGGAAAATGTATTCAGTTCCATATTCTTTCGTGATGTCGTGTTTACAAGTGGTCTGGAAGAGTTTTTCAAGTGGTTAATTTTACTTTTGGTTATTTATCATCACGTGGAATTCGAAGATGCATACGATGGTATTTTATATGGTGCAAGTGTGTCGTTGGGATTCGCAACTGTTGAAAACATTTTGTATCTATTTACTTTCGGCACCGACATCGCATTTATTCGCGCATTGCTTCCTGTTTCAAGTCATGCGTTGTTTGGGGTTGTTATGGGCTATTATATCGGGCGCGCTAAATTCGCTGAGAAATCGAATAAGAAACTGCTATTATTTACAGCTTTTCTGGCAGCGTATGTTTTGCATTTCGTTTATAACAGTATTTTTCTAATTGATGATTTGTTTCTGTATTTAATTATTCCATTTATGTTGTTTCTATGGTGGTTTGGATTAACTAAAGTTAAATATGCACATACATTTGCAATGCAACAATATAGAAAAAAAGTGAAAATAAATTCGGGAAGATCCAGCTAACACTTATGCTGGATCTTTTTTGTTGTTCAATTTCTAGTAGTGAATTATTTACATCCGTTCTCCTTGAAAGTCTTTCTCCTTAAAAAAATATATGAAAACGCAATTTATTAAATAAAATCGGACATATTGGACAAACTGAAAGAAAAGGAGGAATAAATTTGAAGCAGATTGTCATCCGCATGGTTATTGTTGTGCTTCTTCTTGGAAGTGCGTATGCCATATCTCCTGTACATACAGGTGCATTTAGTACGCAACAAGTCGCTCGTGGTGCTTTTGGTGACGATGTCATTGAATTGCAAGCAAGACTTCAATACATTGGCTTTTATAATGGAAAGATTGACGGACAATTTGGTTACGGAACATACTGGGCGCTTCGGAATTTTCAAGAAAAGTATGGCCTGCCTGTAGATGGAATTGCGGGTTCAAAGACGAAAAAGAAACTTGCCGATGTTTCAAAATACGATGAAAAGTTTGTTAAGGATAATATAAAGAAAGGTACTAAATTCACGCATTATGGAGGGAAACCGCTTGATTCACAAGTGGGGAAAGGTACTGGTGCAGGAAAAGACGTCCAGTTGCCAGCAAAGTACTCTGAGCAGGACTTAAAGCTGCTATCGAATGCGGTTTATGGTGAAGCTAGAGGTGAGCCGTATGAGGGACAAGTTGCAGTTGCAGCTGTTATTTTGAATCGGGTCGAACATTCGGATTTTCCAGATACAGTAGGGGCGGTTATTTTCCAACCAGGTGCATTTACAGCTGTAGATGATGGGCAAATATGGCTTGAACCAAACCAACGTGCTACAGAAGCAGTTCTTGATGCGATTAATGGGTGGGATCCATCGGAAAATGCAATTTACTACTTTAATCCAATTACGGCTACGAGTAAATGGATCTGGTCAAGACCGCAAATCAAGAAAATTGGTTTGCATATATTTTGCAACTAACTTATGACTGGGGGCGGACAAGCGGAAGAAACCGGAAGAACTAGACGCTTTCGGTATCACTTTTGCTAGCTTATGAAAAAAACGATATTTGTTCTAGTTTATATGATTGTGGCACTTTCGGTTTTTTCTTATGGAAAAGCAACGGAGAATACGCAACTATCTTTGTTGTTAAACGCGCAGTACGCAAAGAAAATGACGGATGCATCAACAAAACTTGAAGAATTGGATACAGCGGTTAAAAAGACCCTGCTGTTTAATGAGCAGGATGGCTCGGCAAAAGCACGTGAAGATATTTGGCGTTTGTCATCTGACATTAAAAATTCAGTTGCCTCACTTCCGTTGGATCGACAGTTTTCGAATTCATGGATGAACTATTTGGGGCGGCTTGGTAACTTTGCAAAAGAGTCTGAGCGCGTTGGGGACAATGAAGAGTATCATCGTGTAATGGCGGAAGCTTCGAACAATCTGGATACGATGGCCAGTGAATGGGAGGTTGCAACAGCTGGATTGATAGATGGAAAAATGTCTGTTAACAGCTGGGCGAATCAGCTCGAGTCTGTTGAAGTTGGACATGATTGGTCCGGGATGGCTGAAACTGTAAAACAGTATACAGAAAGTGATTTTCCCCTAACGGCGAGTGAGTCTGACTCGTTGAAGAAAAAAGAATTACGCGAAATGGATGACCATGAAATTACTTCAGATGAAGCAATTGAACGATTTAAGGAGTTATTTCCTACGATTTCTAACTCAACTGTTGTTGTTGAACCTAGTAAGCCGGGTTCACCTTATCCTTTTTTTCATATTCGTTTTGCTGAGAATCAGTCAATCGGATATATTGATATTACTGAAAAAGGTGGTCATGTGCTTTCGTTTCTCACAGAAAGACCTTTTGGAAAAGATATTCTTAGGCATGAGGAAGTCCTGGATAAGGCAGAAAAGTTTTTAAAAGAAGCTGGTTACGAAGATACAGTTTTCATGGAAGCTCGTGAAAATAATACAGCGTGGCACTTTGTTTTTGTTCGAGTTGAGCCCGAGTATAAAGCTAAAGTTTTTTCTGATACAATCCATCTTAAGGTTGCTAAAGACGATGGAGGTATTATAGGGCTTGATGCGATGGAGTATATTCGGAAAGAAACGACGAAGCCTCAAGAAATCACTAAGAAAGATTGGGCACGTTTTTTCCATTCGGGCGTAACCGTTATTGAAGAAGAATTGGTGTATGTTGAAAACGACAGATTAGAGCAACGTCTTGCCCATTATTTAATCGTTACTATGCAACAAAGTGGACAGGATGTAGAAACCTACGCAGTTGTTGTTGATACGGAAACCTCAGAAGTGATAACGACCGAAAAACAACAATAGTCATTTTGTGATTCCCCATTGGTTTTTTCTTCCTACCATGAGATAATAGAAGCATGACTTTAGGATGGTAGGTGCTCTCTGTGCTTTTGACAATAGGAACAATTATAATAATTGACAAAGACTTTACCGGCGAAAGTGAGAAATATAAAAGTAAAGTAATTGATATAGCCGATGATCATGTAATGATCGATTATCCAACGCATATGGAAACTGGAAAGACAGCTTTCTTTATTGATGGAACAAAGTTGCTCGTCAATTTTACCGACAAAAGAAAAATGTCTTATGCATACCGTTCCGAAGTGTCTGGGCGAATGATGCAAGAAGTTCCCATGTTGAAGTTAACTTATCCCGGGGATGACCAGCTTATCAAAATACAGCGACGCGAATTTGTTCGAGTGGACACAGCGATTGATGTTGCCGTTTTTAATGGACAAGAAAAAAGCCAATACATCGCTGAAGATATAAGTGCAGGTGGTATAGCGCTGAGGGTTCCTGAATCTCCGCCTTTCGAGACAAATGCTACACTTTCGCTTGTTATTGTCCTTCCTTTTATGAACAAAGAAATAAAATACATTTATGTAGATGCAACGGTTGTCCGTATTTGGGAGAAGTCCGGGCGTAAGATAGCCTCGTTGCAGTTTGAGGACGTTAGTATGGAAGATCGACAACGTATCGTTCGATTTTCATTTGAAAAGCAATTAGAAATGCGAAATAAATCCTAAATGTAAGCCATTGGCGACTGTTTCGAATTTGAATTAAGAAGCACAATTCCAATACTAGAAATAAATATGCCTAGGTGTGTTTGATAGGAGGAAGAGTCAGCCAGAATGGGACTTTTCCTCTTTCCTTATGTTACAATATTGATGTGGGAGTTGATGAAATGGAAAAAACAATTAAAATTGCAATTGACGGTCCGGCAGCAGCTGGAAAAAGCACAATAGCAAAAATGACAGCAGAAAAGTTAGGTTATACATACATAGACACAGGTGCAATGTACAGAGCACTTACGCATAAAGCACTTCAAATGAGCATAGATATTAAAGACGGTATAAGTCTTGAGAATTTATTGCAGGAAACAGACATAGTGCTTGTTCCTAAGGGGAAAGTTCAAGCGGTAATTGTAGACGGCGAAGACGTTTCGGAGGCCATTAGATCCCAGCTAGTTACTGCGGCAGTATCTTCTGTCGCTGCACATAACGAAGTTCGTGAGCTAATGGTTGAGAAACAGCGGGTCTTGGGTGAAGGAGCAGGCGTTGTTATGGATGGGCGAGATATTGGAACGCATGTATTACCACATGCAGAATTAAAAATCTTTATGACTGCATCTGTAGGAGAACGTGCATCCCGTCGCCATATCGAAAATAAGAAGCGAGGCATTGAGTCTTCGTTAGAGCAATTGGAACAAGAAATAAGTGAACGCGATCGTGCAGATAGTGAACGTGAAGTCTCACCTCTCAAGCAGGCAGAAGACGCCATTCTACTAGACACAACATCTATGTCTATTGTAGAAGTGGCTGAGGAAATTAGTAGACTTGCAGAAGTGAGGCTAAGCGAGTGAACTTATATCCGTTAGGGAAATTTCTGGTAAGCGTGGCCCTTTATCCATTATACAGAGTACAAGTGATAGGCAAGGAGAATTTCCCGAAAGAGGGCGGGGTTCTTCTATGCACGAATCATATTGATAATTTAGATCCTCCCGTAGTTGGAATGACATGCCCAAGAACAGTCCGTTTTATGGCGAAAGAAGAATTATTCAATATGCCGGTATTAAAAAGCATTCTACCGGCTGTCCAAGCATATCCTGTTAAACGGGGGATGAGTGACCGGGAAGCATTTCGCAATACACTCAAATTCCTTAAGGCTGGTGAAGTTGTGGGATTGTTTCCGGAAGGGACAAGAAGCACAACTGGAGAACTGGGTAAAGGACTTGCGGGCGCTGGTTTTTTCGCATTAAAAGGAAATGCGGTCGTCATGCCTTGTGCAATTATTGGACCTTATAAGCCGTTCAAAAAATTGAGGGTTATCTATGGTAAACCGATGGATATATCACCTTACCGTGAACAAAGAGTTTCATCCGAAGAGGTTACGGCACTCATCATGGGTGAAATTCAAAAGTTAATTGATGAAAATAAATGAACGGTGCAAGGGTAATTTTTTGTTTTTATCAGTGAATTCGCATACTATAGTAAGTAAGATTCATTATAGAGGAGGACTACATATGTCTGAAGAGATGAATTTAGAAGTAGAACAAACATTTAATGAAGGTGATCGTATTAATGGAAAAGTTACAAAAATTGAGGACAAATCGGTAACTGTTGAAATTGCAGGTGCACCGTTTGATGGTGTGATTCCAATTAGCGAACTTTCCAGTTTACACATTGAAAAAGCAGCTGATGCAGTAGCTGAAGGTGATGAGCTTGAACTTATTATTTTGAAAGTTGAAGAGGAGAATTATGTTCTTTCCAAGCGGAAAGTCGATGCAGAAGATGCGTGGGATTCCCTTGAAGAAAAATACAACAACAAACAAACGATTGAAACGGAAGTAAAAGACATCGTTAAAGGTGGTTTGGTTGTAGATCTTGGCGTGCGAGGTTTTATACCGGCATCGCTTGTAGAAGACCACTTTGTTGAGTCGTTTGAAGACTACAAAGGGCGTATGATGACATTTAAAATTGTTGAGATGGATAAGGAGAAGAACCGCTTAATTCTTTCTCACCGTGCAGTCCTTCAAGAAGAAAAGGAATCGAAAAAAGGTGAACTATTAGAGGATCTAGAGATTGGGCAAGTATTAGAAGGAACCGTTCAACGTTTGGCTTCGTTTGGCGCTTTCGTTGATATTGGTGGAGTCGATGGACTTGTTCATATTTCACAACTCTCGCATGAACATATTGAAAAGGTATCAGATGTTTTGAATGAGGGGGATAAAGTAAATGTGAAAATCTTGTCAATCGACCGTGATGCTGACAGAATTTCACTTTCTATTAAAGAAACTTTACCTGGACCTTGGGAAGCAATTGAAGAAAAGGCACCTAAAGGATCGACACTTGAAGGCACAGTAAAAAGACTTGTATCCTATGGAGCTTTCGTAGAACTGTTCCCAGGCGTCGAAGGTTTAGTTCATATTTCACGTATTTCACATCAGCATATTGGAACGCCAGAAGAAGTATTGAAAGAAGGCCAAAAGATTCAAGTAAAAGTGCTTGAAGTGAATCCAATAGAAAAACGTCTTTCGTTAAGTATTAAAGATCTAATCGAAAAAGAAGATGACAATTCATACGGTGACTATGTAATGCCTGAAGAAGCACCAGGCTTTTCAATTAGTGACGTTATCGGAGACCAACTTAAAAAGTTTTCTGAAAGATAAAGCTGTGCATATAAATAATCTAGATGGTAGTGCCCTTATTGGGTGCTATCATCTTTTTTACGTTCAAAATTATAGATGTAAAAAAGAATGTGTTAATTGACAGCAATCCTTTTTGAATCAAATGGAAAAATTTAATGCTTGTAAACAGAACATACATTCCGTATAATGATAAAAAGAGGAGGGAACAGGTGTGCGCAATCAATTGATGAAGTCGGTTAAACAGAATGGGATACTGGATATGATGTATATGGCTAAGAGTGGGGAAGTCAGCAGGCGAAGAATCAAGGTCTTGCAAGTTGGTGAAGTCTCTTTTCGAGCATATTGCTATCTTCGTAAATCAAAAAGGACTTTTATAATTGATAATGTGCTAGCGCTTGTTCCTATCGAACAAAAAGAAAGTGTGGTTATTTAATTATGATACCGGACGAAGCGATACTGCATTTTGAAAATGCAATCTATTTGCCGATGCTAGTTCTAATTATGGAAAGAGATCGAGCGCAAATAGAAATTAGTGCATTGAAATTTAAAAGTCCATATTTGAAAATGGTTGAGCAAGCAATAAAGTTAGTGCAAGCTGATTTGAAAAATACAAATCAGTACTTACGACAAAAAAATATGAAGTTAATTAAACGAGCAACAGACGGAGACTTCACTGAGTACGCCTTTATTAATAGGGGATACGAAGATCGGCGTCGTTACTTTAATGTACGTTTGCGGAATCATACGGAAGAATTGTTAGAGAAGTACTTGAGGGAAGGGATGAACAAAGATGGACAAAAAAGAACAATGCATTTACGTAGTTATTAATTTTGAGATACGTACTTTGCAGGTGATTTAAGTGCATTCTTTATATGAGGGGTTACCGGACAGACAAATTGCTTGTATCGATATGCGAAGCTTTTATGCAAGTTGTGCAGCGGCCCTGGAGGGTTTAGATGTTATGCGGGATGCAATCGCGGTTGTTGGCAACTTGGAACAAAGGGGAAGCATTGTTTTGGCTGCATCGCCACCTATGAAGAAACGTTTTAATGTGAAAACTGGAACGCGCCTCTATGAAATCCCGAAGCATCCAGATATCTTTTTAATTGAGCCGAAAATGGCAACGTATCTTGAAGTGTCTATGGAAATTCCGAAACTACTTAACCAATATGTCCCAATGGAAGCCATTCATGTGTATAGCGTTGATGAGTGCTTTTTTGACCTGAGTGGAACAGAACAACTTTGGGGGCCGATAGCAAGGACAGTAGAGAGGATTCAATATGATTTATATAGACAGTTTCAATTGCCGAGTGCTGTTGGCGTAGGACCTAACATGCTTATGTCGAAGCTCGCTTTAGACCTTGAGGCTAAGAAGTCTAGTTATGCTAGGTGGACTTATGCGGATGTCGCAACTAAACTCTGGCCCATCCGTCCGCTTTCGGAAATGTGGGGGATTGGTCGACGTACTGAAAAAACGCTTAATGATATGGGGATATTTTCTATAGGTGATCTTGCAAATAGCGACTTATCAAAATTAGAAAAGAAATTTGGTATTATGGGCAATCAATATTACTACCATGCATGGGGAATTGACCTTTCGGAAATGGGGGCACCGCTTCTTAATGGTCAAATTAGTTATGGAAAGAGTCAAGTTTTGATGAAAGATTACAATTCACGGAAATCTGTCTTAACGGTTATTCTTGAAATGTGTGAAGACGTTGCGATGCGAACGAGATTGGCTAAAAAGGTAGGCCGCACGATTCATTTAGGAATTGGATATAGTAAGCATGCACTCGGTGGAGGCTTTAGTCGTTCGAAATCGCTTAAGATGGCTACGAATGATGCGCTTACGATTTATCAGGTGTGTTTGGCCCTCTTTGATAAGTTTTATGATCATCGTCCTGTCAGAAACATTTCACTCTCTATAACAAATTTAGAAAGTGAAACATCGATGCAACTTGATTTATTTGAGCAAGATAAATGGGAGAAAAGAAAGTTAGCTGTGGCGATGGATGCGATTCGTAATAAATATGGTTCTACGGCGATTTTGCGCGGTGTATCCTTAACAAAGGACGGAACAGCTATCAAACGCTCCCAGCTCGTCGGTGGGCATAAAGGATAGGGGGGATTGTGTGATTTGGGATCGTGGGAATATTAAGTGGACAGCGATGATGCTTCCAGAACATGTGAAAAAATTAAGGCATTGGCAACAGGTAAATGAAGAAGTGGAGAAACCAGAACTGAACGAATTTGAATTAGAATTGATATCTGATGAGGTTACACGTGCTTATGCAAGTAAATTGAGTGTTCAATTAACCTACTGGCGAGAGGGCAAACTAGCAAATGATTACGGGAAAGTCATTGAAATTGATCTACTAAGTAAAACAATTGTACTCGATGATCCGTTTACAGTGACAAGATATAAATTTGAAGAAATTACAGCGGTTTCATTAATGGAATGATAGTGAGGAATTCAAAATCCAAAGTGGTAAGTAAGGATGTTGAGAACAAAAATCTTCTGAAAAAATAGGGAAACGATCTATCAATTCAAAGATAGGTCGTTTATTTTCGTTTCATTTAGCGATCCTAATTAACAATGTTCACATTTCTGTTATATAAATAGCCACCCCATTTAGACGTCACCGCTATTTTTGTGTATAATATGCAGAGATAAGCTGGAAGGATGTTTTAATATGACGAAACCAACAATAGCGATTGTCGGCAGACCAAACGTCGGTAAATCGACAATATTTAACCGAATCGTTGGTGAACGAATTTCAATAGTGGAAGACATTTCGGGTGTTACGAGAGACCGTATCTATAGCTCTGCGGATTGGCTTACACATGAATTTAACATTATTGACACAGGTGGAATTGAAATAGGTGATGCACCATTTCTTGATCAAATTCGTTCACAAGCAGAAATAGCAATTGAAGAAGCAGACGTTATTATTTTTTTGGTAAACGGACGCGAAGGTGTTACAGATGCGGACCAACATGTAGCGAGAATACTTTATAAAACGAAAAAGCCGGTTATTCTTGCGGTAAACAAAGTGGACAATCCAGATATGAGAGAAATGATTTATGATTTCTATTCACTCGGATTTGGTGAACCTTTTCCAATATCCGGATCTCACGGACTTGGCCTAGGTGACCTTTTAGACGCGGCGGCAGAAAACTTCCCAGAAGAAAGCGCTGAAATAATCGAGGAAGATGTCATTCGTTTCTGTTTAATTGGTAGACCGAACGTTGGAAAATCATCACTCGTCAACGCACTTTTAGGTGAAGAACGCGTGATTGTAAGTGATGTAGCGGGAACGACACGCGATGCGATTGATACACCGTATGTCCATGAAGGTCAAAAGTATAAAATTATTGACACTGCTGGCTTGCGTAAAAAAGGAAAAGTGTATGAAAGCACGGAGAAATACAGTGCAATGCGAGCATTAAAAGCGATTGACAGATCCGATGTTGTCCTCATCGTTATAAACGGTGAAGAAGGAATTCGTGAAATGGATAAGCGAGTTGCAGGATTTGCAGAAGACGCAGGTAAAGGTGTTATGTTCGTCGTCAATAAATGGGATGTTGTTGAGAAGGATAATAAAACAATGAATAAATTTATCGATGAAATTCGTTCAGAGTTTTTATTCTTAAATTATGCGCCGATTGCTTTCGTATCTGCGAAAACAAACCAGCGCGTAAACACGCTATTTGACCGAATTCGTCAAGTTAGTGAAAATCATGCGCTACGCATACAGTCGAGCGTGTTAAACGAAGTGGTTGAAGATGCAGTAGCACGTAACCCTGCCCCTTCTGATAAAGGAAAGAGATTGCGTATCTACTATGCAACGCAAGTCGCAGTTAAGCCACCAACGTTCGTTGTCTTTGTCAATGAACCCGAATTAATGCACTTCTCTTATGAGCGCTTTTTACAAAATCGTTTACGGGAGTCATTCGGCTTTGAAGGAACTCCGATTCGTCTCATAACTAGAGCTAGGAGCTGATTAAATGAAGAAAGTATCCGTTATCGGAGCGGGAAGTTGGGGAACGGCCATCGCTTCGGTCCTTGCGGAAAATAAACACGATTGCTTGCTTTGGGCAAGACGCGAAGAGCAGTCAGCTGAAATAACAAATGAGCACACAAATCACGCATATTTGTCAGATATCACCCTACCTGATAATCTCAAAGCCACATCTGACTTAGAAGTGGCGATTGAACATGGAGATGTACTTGTTCTTGCAGTTCCGACAAAAGGGATTCGAGGCATTTGTGCGGAAATAAATAAGTCGATTACACAACCCAAGTTGATTGTTCATGTTTCTAAAGGAATTGAACCGGATTCATTGAAACGAATTTCGGAAATTATTACGGAGGAAATTTCTCCGAGCAACATAAGGGGCGTTGTAGCACTTTCTGGACCGAGCCATGCAGAGGAAGTTGTATTGCATCAACCGACAACAGTAACGGCCGCATCAAGTAATCTAAAGGCAGCGGAAGAAGTTCAAGATTTATTCATGAACAAGTATTTCCGAGTCTATACAAATGATGATATTATTGGCGTGGAAATCGGTGCTGCACTGAAAAACGTTATTGCGCTTGCAGCTGGAATTACGGATGGCCTCGGATACGGGGATAATGCAAAGGCGGCACTCATTACGCGTGGTCTTGCAGAGATATCAAGACTCGGTGTAAAAATGGGCGCTCATCCTTTAACTTTTTCGGGTTTAACAGGCCTAGGTGACTTGATTGTAACTTGCACAAGTGTCCATTCACGGAACTGGAAGGCGGGCAACATGCTTGGGAAAGGCGATAGCCTTGAAGATGTAGTGGCAGGAATGGGAATGGTCATAGAAGGCGTCAGGACGACGAAGGCAGCTCATCAGCTGGCAAAGAAGTATGATGTCTCCATGCCGCTCACAGAGGCGTTATACACGGTTCTCTTTGAGGGCGAATCACCCAAAGAAGCAGTAGACCAACTCATGAGTCGTATGAAAAAACAAGAAGTTGAAGATTTATTTGGAAGTCGTTAACTTGATTCAACCGGGGTATTCACCTCGACGCAATTCCGCTGGGGGAAATTGATATTTAAGAAAGGAGGACTTTCTGTGTCCTCGATGGATAAAATGTGGTTGTCCTTCTACGCGATGGGATTCATGGTAATTTCCATGGGTCTTATTTATACGAGTAGATATAAAATAAAGAATCGAATCATTAAATTTGTATTTGCACTAGTTGCCTATGTTTTACTTATCATATCCTTTTTAGCTTTGGTTTATTTAGTGTTTAATGGACCTACAGGATCAGGAGGATGATGAGATTGAAGAAAAAGATGACGTATGTATTTTTATTGTCTTTAACCCTTTTATTAACGGGTTGTATGTATTCTGGTGATGAGCAGGGAGGCCAAAAGATTCCCTATGCAGACCAGCTCGAGTCGGTTCAAAGAGCCGTGGATCAGTATAAAGAGAGTAATGGCGGACTTCTGCCGATTAAGACTCGTGATGCGGAAACAGATATGTATATTAAATATCCAATTGAGTTCTCTAAAATAGTTCCAGCGTATACAGAGAAAATCCCTTCAAATGCTTATGAAAAAGGGGGTATTTTTCAGTACGTACTTATGGATGTTGAAACGAATCCAACGGTGAAACTTGTAGATTTACGTGGTGCGGAAAGAATAAGGGAACTGAATTTAAGGAAAAACATCAATGGTTCCACTCCTTATAAAGAAGCTGTCGGAGAAGGGGTCTATCGCATTGATTTTGAAAAGATGGGCTTCAAAGAATCTTTGACGGTTCCAAGTCCATATTCAGATGCAACTCTTCCACTTATCGTGGGGGGAGATGGTATTTTTTACATTGATTATTCAATCGATTTAAACCGGATATTGATGGAAAAGCAACCAGATGTTAAACCAGGCGAAGATATTCGTCACATTCTTTCGGATGAATTTCCTGTATTACCCGCGTATTCAAAGCCTTATACAGTAGATGAAAACAAGGAACCCATATTTATTAAATAAGTAAAATACAAAACGTTTCGTGCGACGCGCATGAAACGTTTTTCTTATACATAAACTAATATGCGTAGAAAAGGAGGACGATGGATGAAAGAAGAGTTATATGAGAACTTGGCAAGACGAACAGATGGTGATATTTACATCGGTGTCGTAGGCCCTGTACGTGTCGGAAAGTCTACGTTTGTGAAGAGGGTTATGGAAGAAGTCGTCATTCCCAATATGACGGATGCGGCTGACCGGATACGAGCCCAAGATGAACTGCCGCAAAGCTCACCTGGACCCATTATTATGACATCAGAACCCAAATTTGTACCCGCACAAGGGACGTCGGTGTCTGTTGGTGATGGAGAGTTAAAATTCCAAATTAGGCTTGCAGATTGTGTTGGCTACGTCATAGACGGAGTAAAGGGCTACGAGGATGAGGACGGTCCGAAGTACGTTCATACACCTTGGCACAATGAACCAATACCATTTGAAGAGGCCGCTAGAATTGGCACGGACAAAGTTATAAGGGATCACTCGACAATCGGAATTTTAGTCACAACAGACGGAACAGTGAATAATATTCCACGTGCTGCCGCAGAGGTTGCGGAAGCTGAAATCGTTGGAAAACTAAAAGATATTGGCAAGCCTTTTGTAATCGTATTGAATTCTAAAATGCCTGCAAATGAAAAAACAGTTGCATTGAAGGAGGAGTTACACGAAAGGTACGGGGTGCCTGTAATTGCAATCAGTGCGGATCAGTTAAACGCACAAGAAATTCAGCTTATCCTAAAAGAAGCATTGTATGAATTTCCGATTTCTGAAATTGAGTTGCAAAAACCGGATTGGATGGACGTCCTGGGAAGCGAACACGAGCTGAATTCTTCGATTGATAAAGTAATAAGTGAAGGTTTCCTCGGAGCTTCAAAAATCAGGAAAGTGCAAGAACTTGCAGAGAAAATTACGAATGAGCAGTACGTGAAACACGCAGAAGTAGTTGAAGTTGATGCGGGACAGGGTAAGGCGTCGATTAAAATCGATATGGATGAACAGGCTTTCCGTGGAATTTGTGAAGAAATTATGGGGCAGGAAATTAGTACAAAAAAAGATTGGCTATTATTTGTCAAAGAAGCTGCAATGGCAAAGAAATCATACAATTTATACTCGGAAGCGATTGCTACAGCAAGAAAAGATGGATATGGAGTCGCTTTACCGACAATAGAAGATTTCAATCCCACTGCACCAGAGCTAATCAAACAAAATAATTTTTTTGGTGTACGAATGAAAGCGACCGCACCTTCACTCCATATTATTCGAGTGGATATGGAAGCCGAATTTTCACCATTGATAGGTTCAGAATTTCATAGTCATCATCTCTTGAAGGAGTTAAAAAATGCCTATTTACACGACAGAGAAGCGCTATGGCAAACGCAACTATTTGGCACGCCGCTTCATGAAGTGATGAAAGAGAGCATTCGTTTTAAAACAGATTCTGTTCCGGCAAATGCACGAAAAAGACTCCGGGAAACAATCGAACAGATGGTAAATGACGGAAATAAAGGGATGATTACATTTATTGTCTAACAGAGAGAGATCCGTAAAAAGCGGATCTTTTTCTGTTTTTTTGGTTAAAATTGCATTATTTTAGTAAAGAGACGCAAATATTGTTGCATAGCGGTTTTTCTTATGATACTCTTTTTAGAGTATTGCAATCGACATCTCTTCGAGAGGAGGTGAATGGTGTGAATAAATCAGAACTAATTAACTCTGTAGCTGAAGCGGCAGGTCTTTCTAAAAAAGACGGTACAAAAGCTGTAGAAGCTGTATTTGAAACAATCCAGGAAACTCTTGCAAAAGGCGACAAGGTTCAAGTAATCGGTTTCGGTACGTTTGAGGTACGTGAGCGTGCTGCACGTAAAGGACGTAATCCTCAATCGGGCGAAGAAATCGATATCGCTGCAAGCAAAGTTCCAGCTTTTAAAGCAGGAAAAGCGCTTAAAGACGCAGTGAAATAATCATCTTTTTTTTACATAAGAAGTCCATCCGTCAAATCTAGAAGTAGATTTCGCGGGCGGACTTCTTTTAATTTGGTCGAATCGACAAGAATCGAGTGAGTTCGACTGTACGGACATGAGGGAGTATGCTACTATCTTGTAGAATAAACTTTGTAGAGAAATCAAAGATATGGAACTATAAAAGATGAGCGAGTAAATTAAGGAGGACTACTGGGATGCATGAAGTTGATTATAAAAAAATAGAAAATGCCGTCACAATGATCTTGGAAGCGATTGGAGAAGATCCGGAACGTGAAGGGTTAGTAGAAACGCCGAAGAGAGTCGCTAAAATGTACGCAGAAGTATTTGAAGGATTGCATAAAGATCCCAGGGAATACTTTAAAACAGTGTTTAATGAAAATCATGAGGAAGTCGTACTTGTAAAGGATATCCCATTCCATTCAATGTGTGAACATCATCTTGTTCCATTTTACGGGTATGCACACGTTGCTTATATACCGCGTAATGGTGTTGTCGCAGGGTTAAGTAAACTGGCCCGGGCGGTTGAAACGACGGCGAGAAGACCACAATTGCAGGAACGTATCACTTCAACAGTAGCCGATACCTTAATGGAGATGCTAGACCCGACAGGAGCGTTTGTAATCGTCGAAGCGGAACATATGTGTATGACGATGCGAGGAATCCGAAAACCGGGAGCAAAAACGATGACCATGGCAGCGCGAGGTATTTATGCTGAAGATAGTGTGAAACGATCAGAAATCATATCACTAATAAAGATGACGTGAAGCCTTTGCTCACATGCCCTTCTCTATGATATGATTGAGTACATAGACAGACAGGAGAGGTAAAGATGACAATACAAACCGAGTATATCGTTATAAAAGCGAAGGAAGATGGCGTGAATGTCATCGGTCTGACTCGCGGGAATGATACAAAATTTCATCACACGGAGAAACTTGACCGTGGCGAGGTTATGATTGCCCAGTTTACAGAACATACATCAGCGATGAAAATACGCGGCAAAGCAGAGGTCCATACCGCATATGGCGTCATGTCAAGTGAGGGTAAAGAGTAAACTTTTACTTGACGAACCTTGCATGGTGACGTCTTTGAATGGAGAACTTGTGATGGAAAGACAAAAAAATGAACGTTATATAGAAAACTACATAAATCAGTTGAATGAAAAAGTTCATCATCCAATTCTAAAGAGAGACACTGACCAGTTCGAATTGGATGCAGAAAAAGCCTTCTTTTTACTCCTCCCATTATTAAACGGGGAGAAGTGGACGGATCAGATGAATCAGTCTGCAATTGCTGTAGGTGCAGTTCATATCGCATTTGACGCACATGATGCAATAGATATGACAAGTGCAACATCAAGGAAACAACAACTTACTGTCCTGGCAGGCGATTATTATAGTGGTATACACTACAAGTTGCTTGCTGACACAAAGGATTTTAGTTTTATTCGATTATTATCAAAACAGATAGGTCGAATCAATGAAGTGAAAACTGTTTTTCATGGTCGTGCACCGGCAAACGCTAAACAGCTTATAGATGCGGTTCAAACGATTGAATCAGGGTGTATTACAGAGTTTTTATATGCATTTGGTTTTTCCCGTTATGCTCCACTTGCGAAAGCAATCCTTCCGTTAATCCATTTAGAAACGGACTTAGTAAGGAAATCCTCATTTAAAAAACCATTACAAGACGTTTTGGGATGGGAACAAAGTGAACTTCATTTAGAACAAGCGATACAAGAATTGAAAATAGACATAGACAATGCAATGGAAAAAGCAGTCTTTTTAACCCCTTTAGTAAAAGTAGAAATACGAAGCATGGTGAAGCCCCTTTTAGGGAAATTAATTTAACTGCAAATGAGTAGGAAAGGGGCATATCAATTGGCCATAACGAAAGAAGAAAGAGTACATGATGTATTTGAAAAGGTTTCAGCTGATTACGATAAAATGAATTCAGTCATAAGTTTTAACCAACATAAAAAGTGGCGTGATGACATGATGCTACGTATGGCAGTTGCAAAAGGATCGCAGGCGCTTGATGTCTGCTGTGGAACTGCGGACTGGACGATTGCACTTGCAGAAGCTGTGGGGCCAACAGGAGAGGTAACTGGTCTTGATTTTAGTGAAAGTATGTTAGCTGTAGGTAAAGAGAAAGTAGCGCAAATTCCAGAAATCACTCTAATGCATGGAAATGCGATGGAGTTACCTTTTCCGGATAATACGTTTGATTATGTAACAATCGGTTTTGGTTTGCGAAACGTTCCTAATTACAGTACGGTACTTGAAGAAATGCATCGTGTGTTAAAACCTGGTGGGATGATTGCTTGTTTAGAAACATCTCAGTCGGAACTGCCAGTGTATAAGCAATTATTTCGTTTTTACTTCAAGTTTATTATGCCTTTGTTTGGTAAGTTATTCGCGAAAAGCTATAAAGAGTATTCATGGCTACAGGAATCAGCAGACAATTTTCCGGGTAGAAAAGAACTCGCGCGACTCTTCACGGAGGCTGGATTCACAGAGGTTGCATATAAATCATATAGCGGTGGTGCCGCAGCTGGACATATAGGATTTAAATAATAAAACCGCAAAAAAACCGTGGGGGAAGGGTATCATCGTGGAGAAATTAAAGTTAATGACGCTTTATGCCGATTTCAGGAAGGATCTTAATTTCATCGAAAAAGAGCTTGAGCAATCGGTTGATTCAGATTCCCCAATTATACGGCAAGCCTCACTTCACCTTCTTCGAGCGGGAGGGAAAAGAATTCGCCCTATTTTTGTTATTTTAGCATCGAAATTTGGGGAGTATTCGCTAGAAGATGTGGCGAAAGCAGCAACATCTCTTGAACTTATTCATATGGCATCCTTGGTGCATGACGATGTCATTGACGACTCTGAAATGCGCCGTGGATTACAAACAGTAAAAGCAAGATGGGATAATCGCATTGCCATGTATACGGGTGACTTTATTTTTTCTCGTGCGCTTGCATCAATTGGGGAAATTGAAATACCGCCTGTACATAACTTGCTTTCGGAAACGATGTTAGAAATTTGTCGAGGCGAAATAATGCAAATTGAACATCAAAGAAAAATGGATCAAACATTACGTGATTATTTTCGTCGAATCAAGCGAAAAACGGCTCTGCTATTATCAACGAGCTGTGAGCTAGGTGCACTTGTCTCTGGTGCGGAAACGTCTATTGTAAAAAAGATGAGCCGTTTCGGTTATTTTGCGGGAATGTCTTTTCAGATTATCGATGATATTCTCGATATAACTTCAACAGATAAAGAACTGGGAAAACCAGCAGGTAGTGACTTGTTAAATGGCCATTTAACACTACCGATTCTATACATTAAAGATGATGCAGCCTTCCGCCCCTATATGGAGCGTTCGTTTAATGGGACGTTGACAGAGCCTGAACGGGAGGAAATGTTGAGTTACATACGCCGTTCGGGTGCGATAGAGAAGGCACAGGCAGTAAGTGATTTGTATTTGCAAAAAGCTTTGTTGGAGATAGAGGGCTTACCTGATATACACGCTAAAAATGCATTTACACAAATCGCGAAATTCATCGGAGAGCGCAACTTTTAAGATGACTAGAAGAACTACGCTTGCTATAAATGTCTGGAAAGCTATAGGATAAAACACTACTTCGTCTTTTTATAGTTGAAAGTAGAAGGCTCAAATGGTACGATCGAAAAGGGGAAATCCCGATACATAAATGAAGGAGTGTTTATAAATGGAAAGAACGTTTCTAATGGTAAAGCCTGATGGTGTTCAACGTAATCTAGTTGGTGAAATTGTAGGTCGTTTTGAGAATAAAGGATTTAAACTTGCAGGTGCAAAGTTGATGCAAATATCACCAGAACTTGCAGAACAACATTACGGTGAGCATAAAGAACGTCCATTTTTTGGCGAGCTTGTAGAATTCATCACTTCAGGACCTGTATTCGCTATGGTATGGGAAGGCGAGAACGTTATCTCGACAGCGCGTCTTTTAGTTGGAGCAACGAACCCGACTGAATCTGCACCGGGAACAATTCGTGGCGACTTCGCTGTAACTGTTGGAAAGAATATCATCCACGGTTCAGACTCACCAGACTCAGCAGTTCGTGAAATTGGTCTTTTCTTCAAAGAAGAAGAGCTTGTTTCTTATGACAAGTCAATGAACAGCTGGATTATCTAAAGTATATAAAGCAGCCTAGCGTTTATCGCACGGCTGTTTTTGTTATCCTAAATATACGGAGAACTAGATAGAAATAAGGCAATTCCATTATAAAAGAAGAAATGTTAAGTAGGGGGCTAAACGTTGCCAGACTATACCGCATTTATCGGAAACATAAAAAAGAAGACAGGCATTGATCTTTCATACTATAAAGAAGCACAAATGAAAAGAAGGTTAACTTCTTTATATGAAAAAAAAGGTTTTCGCAACTTCAATGATTTTTATAAGGCTATACATAAAGAAGAGGAACTCCTTGAAGAATTTCTTGATAGAATGACGATCAACGTCTCAGAGTTTTACCGCAATAGGCAGCGCTGGGATGTGCTTAATCAAACGATTTTGCCGAAGCTATTGCAAACGAATAACAAACCGAAGATATGGAGTGCGGCTTGTTCGACAGGAGAAGAACCATACACAATTGCGATGGTATTGTCCTCACATATTCCGTCGAAGGATATATCAATCTTAGCTACGGATTTAGACGTAGGAGCGATTGATCGAGCAAAGGTAGCTTTATATCCTGAAAGGGCAATTAAAGAAGTTCCGCCAGCTGTATTGAGAAAACATTTTCATAGCGAAGGATCTTATTATCAAGTGAATGATGATATCAAGCAAAGAGTCCGGTTTAAGCAACATAATTTACTGAATGACCGCTATGATTCAGGTTTTGATTTAATCGTATGTCGAAACGTAATGATTTATTTTACGGAAGAGGCAAAAGACAAAATCTATTTGAATTTCGCCAAATCATTAAGACCTGGAGGTATACTTTTTGTAGGAAGTACAGAGCAAATCTTCAACCCAGCGAAATATGGGTTCGAATCTGTGGAAACATTTTTTTACAGGAAAGTATAGGCGGTTGAATTGGAATTTTATTAATAAATGCCTTCGGCGTATGCCATACGTGCGCCAAGGCATATTTGATTTTTCTGGTTAATTAACACGTTGGAATAGTCGAAAAGTATACAATTTGGTATAGTGCTAGGATACATGATTATTTGAGGAGGAATAGAAATGAGATATTTTACAGCTGGAGAATCACACGGTCCTCAATTAACAGCAATTATTGAAGGATTACCCGCACAAATGGAATTGACTGCAGAAATGATAAATGGAGAATTAACGAGACGCCAAGGTGGACATGGGCGGGGTAGACGTATGCAAATTGAAAAGGATCAAGTTGTTATTTCTTCAGGAGTAAGGCATGGTAAAACAATCGGCTCACCTGTAACGCTTACGGTTGTCAATGATGACTGGAAGCATTGGACGAATATAATGGGAGTGGAACCATTAGAAGAAGGTATGAACCCAGAAGATGTAAAGCGTCAAATTACGCGCCCACGACCTGGACACGCTGACTTAGTCGGAGGCATGAAATATGGCCACAGAGACTTGAGAAACGTCTTAGAGCGCTCTTCAGCACGTGAGACAACGATGCGGGTAGCAATTGGCGCGGTAGCTAAACAATTTTTACGTGAATTAGATATCCATACCGTCGCTCATGTGACTGAAATTGGTGGCATTACGACGAACCCAGATACATATGCAGGTTTAAATGTTGATGAAATAAGAGCGATAATTGAAGAAGATCCAGTTTACTGTGCAGATGCTGAAGCGTCTAAGCTCATGGTTGAAGCAATTGATAATGCGAAAAACAATGGAGACACAGTTGGCGGCGTCGTTGAAGTAGTAGTAGAAGGATGCCCACCTGGAATCGGTAGCTATGTACAATTCGATCGTAAAATGGACGGCAAGTTAGCTGGCGCTATGATGAGCATAAATGCTTTTAAAGGGGTAGAGGTAGGTTTAGGTTTTGAAATGGCGAAAATCCCTGGAAGCGCAGTTCATGATGAGATTGCATGGGACGAAGAACGCGGATACTACCGAAAGTCGAACCGTCTAGGAGGACTTGAAGGCGGAATGACTTCTGGAATGCCAATCGTTGTGCGCGGCGTTATGAAGCCGATTCCTACTTTATACAAGCCGCTTGAAAGTGTAGACATAAACACGAAAGAACCATTTGTTGCAACAATTGAACGTTCAGATCCTTGTGCAGTGCCAGCAGCATCGGTCGTTGCAGAGCATGTAATTGCTACAGAAATGGCGAAAGCTATTATGGAAGAGTTCCGTTCAGATACAATGGATGGCTTGAAAAAGGAAATTTCAGAATACAGGCAATATGTGAAGGAGTTTTAATATGGGGAAGCTGACCGTCGATATTAAAAATCACCAATATGATGTTCATATTGGTGACAACACATATGAGCTGTTCGCAACACACTATGCTGACCTTTTAAAGAGTGCGGACCGAATTGCTATTCTTGCAGATGAGCATGTCGCGAATTTACACTTAGCTCATTTGCAGTCGGCATTGGGGTTTGCAGACCGTGAAATAACGGTTAAAACTGTGCCCTCAGGAGAGAGTTGTAAAACATCTGCGGTCTATGTGGATTGTCTTTCTTTTTTATTGCAAAAAGGATTTACAAGGAATTCACTAGTAATTGCATTTGGTGGCGGTGCTTGTGGCGATCTCACTGGTTTTGTTGCTGCTTCATTTATGAGGGGGATTCGATACATTCACTGTCCAACGACGATTCTAGCTCATGACAGTGCAGTTGGAGGAAAAACGGCTATTAATATGCCGGAAGGAAAAAATATGGTCGGTGCATTCCATCAACCGGTTGGCGTGTTATTTGACTCAGCACTATTTAATTCACTTCCACCGCGGGAAATACGATCCGGTATGGCAGAACTATTGAAACACGCTTTTATTTCAGATGAGCAGTGGACACGCGAATTAATGAACAATGAATCGTTTACGACGCCTTCGACGGAGTGGCTTTCAACGGAATTGCTGCGAGGGATAAGCGTGAAGGCAAAGATTGTTGCTGAAGATGAATTTGAACAATCGACAAGGAAGTTTTTAAACTTTGGTCATACGTTTGGTCATGCAATTGAAGCGGCCTGCGGATTTGGTGGCTTAAGCCACGGAGAGTCTGTCATGATAGGTATGGCTTATAGTTTACTCTTAAGTGAAGAATTCGGTGCAATTGATAAAGAACTAACAACCGAGTTCATTCAATTTGCGAAATCGAATGGCTATACGTTTGAACCAGTACATTCTTATTCATTCGAAACTTTAATGGACTATATGATGAAAGATAAAAAAGCTTCTTTTGGAAAGCTGAATTATGCACTACTGCAAGACGTTGGGAGCCCATATATACAAGAAGTTACGGGGGAACAATGTGAAAAGGCATTTCTAGAGTTAAAGAAAAGAACGGGGGAAAAAGCATGACGGTGCGTGGATTAAGAGGTGCAACAACTGTAACAAATGATAATGAACAAGCTGTTCTCGCTGCTACAGAGGCACTCGCTGTCGCAATTGCAGAAGAAAATAAGATTCAACCGGAAGACATCGTTTCCGTACTTATCTCAACAACACCTGATATTCAATCGGTTTTTCCTGCAAAAGCAGTCCGAACAATGGAAGGGTGGAAATATGTTCCTGTCATGTGTACGCATGAAATGAACGTAGAAGGCGCAATGCCTTTATGTATTCGAATTTTAATGCACGTAAATACAGAAACACCCCAAAAAGAAATTCATCACATTTATCAAAACGAAGCCGTAAAATTACGACCGGATTTACAACACAAATAACTAGGGGGCGAGAAGATGAAGTGGAAAACAGCTTTAGAAAAAATGAATCCATATAAACCAGGTCGATCGATTGACGAGGTAAAAGCGCAATATGGCTTAAAAGAAGTAGTAAAGTTGGCTTCAAATGAAAACCCTTATGGCACTGCTCCTTCTGCAGTAGCTCTTTTAGAAAACGGTACTTTTGAGCCTGAAATGTATCCAGATGGAAATGCAACGGTTCTTCGTGATAAACTGGCTGCCAAATTAGGTGTAGCTCAAAATATGCTTCTATTCGGTGGCGGTTCAGATGAAATTATTGTCATGATTTCGAGAGCACTACTTAGTCCTGAAACGAATACGGTGATGGCGACACCAACTTTTCCTCAATATGCACATGGTGCAAAAATTGAAGGTGCAGAGATTAGAGAAATCTCGTTGAAAGAAGATGGGACTCATGATTTAGAAGGATTCTTGCAAGCAATTGATGAGGAAACAGCTGTTATTTGGTTATGTAGCCCGAACAATCCAACGGGAAATATTATACCAGGCGCTGATTTACAAACGTTCATGCAACAAGTTCCTAAACATGTACTTATTGTATTGGATGAAGCTTATTTCGAATACATAACGGACTCACGCTATATAGATACAGTTGACTTATTGCAAGAGTTTCCAAACGCAATCATACTCCGCACATTTTCAAAGGCATACGGCCTGGCCGCTTTCCGTGTCGGATATGCAATTGGTCATCCAGAAGTGATTACGAATTTGAATAAAGTGAGAGGTCCTTTTAATACAGGATCAGTTAGCCAAGCTCTTGCAACAAAAGCGCTGGACGATCAAGCATTTATTCAAGAATGTAAAGAATTGAACCAAAAGCAAAAGGTACGCTTTTATGACTATGCGGCAAAAAACAATTTACATGTGTATGCTTCAGAAGGAAACTTCGTACTCATTCAAGTACCTGGTGATGCGGATGTTGTCTCGGAGAAACTATTGGAACATGGCTTTATTGTTCGAAGTGGAGGGGCCCTCGGTGCACCGGGGTATGTCAGAGTGACAATAGGAACCGAAGAACAGAATACGGGATTCTTTGAGGCATTTGACACATTGTTTACTGATGCCGACTTATCGCGATGAAAATCAATGTAACAATTATCGGCCTGGGATTGATTGGTGGTTCCTTAGGCCTTGCCATAAAAAGAAACCCTGATATTCACGTGATAGGTTTTGATATATTACCTGAGACAATGGATGAAGCCTACCGCCGAGGTATTATTGACACAATCCCTACGTCTCTTGAATCAGCGTGTGAACAGGCGGATATTATTATTTTTTCAACGCCTGTAAATACGACTGTCCGTATCCTGAAGGACATGGAAACATGGTCACTAAAGAGGGGTGTCATCATAACGGATACTGGCAGTACAAAAGGTCCGATTATGCAGGCAGCCTCTAAATTGTTTAAGAAAGAGATAGCTTTTGTAGGCGGACATCCAATGACAGGTTCCCATAAAAGTGGAGTATCTGCTGCTAGGGAACACTTATTTGAAAATGCCTATTATATATTAACTCCGGAATCATTGATTGATGAAGCATCCGTTGAGCGACTTCGCTATCTATTGGAACCGACAAAGGCAAAAGTTGTAGTGTTACATGCAGAGGAACATGATAAAATGACGGCAATTGTGAGTCATTTTCCTCACTTGGTTGCGTCATCTCTCGTTGGGATGTTATCTGACCAGGAAGCGGACAGGCCTTTTGTTAAAAATTTGGCTGCAGGTGGTTTTAGGGATCTTACCAGGATTGCTTCAGCCGATCCAATTATGTGGAGAGATATCACTACTCAAAATAGAGTGGAACTGCTCAAGCAATTGGATGGTTGGCTTGACGAGATGCAAAGTGTTCGCGAAATGCTAGTTTATAATGATTCGCAAGAAATTTACAATTATTTTGATAAAGCAAAGAAATATCGAGACGGTTTGCCGATTACTTCTCAAGGTGCCCTTTACATGACCTATGATTTACATATAGATGTTCCTGACCATCCAGGGGTCATTTCAGAAATCACAAAGATTCTTGCAGATGGTCGGATCAGTTTGACGAATATACGTATCGTTGAAACTAGAACGGATGTATTTGGGATTCTAGTTATTAGCTTTCAAACTGCCGACGATAGAGAGAAGGCAAGGAAAGTACTTAGTAAATCAACAAATTATGGGATGCAGATTGTTTAATTGATTTTGGAGGGGATTTTGATGGAAACATTAAAAAAGGTAGAATTCAGTAAACCTACACTCAGTGGCGAATTGACTGTACCGGGTGATAAATCCATTTCGCACCGATCGATCATGCTGGGGTCAATTGCAGAAGGACAAACACAGGTTACAGGTTTTTTAGACGGGGAAGACTGTCTTCGAACAATTGAAATGTTTAAGCAACTAGGGGTATCGATCGAAAGAAAAGGTACCGAAGTTTTAATAGACAGTCCAGGTATGCAGAACTGGCAAACACCTTCTACTGAATTATATTCAGGGAATTCCGGTACTACTGCACGTTTAATGCTCGGTATACTTGCCGGGTCGACAGTAGATACGGTTTTATCTGGAGATGCCTCTCTTTCAGTACGTCCTATGAATCGTGTAACGCTTCCTTTAAAGACGATGGGTGCTAAGATTACGGGAGAGAAGGATTCAAATCTACTTCCCTTGACGATAAAAGGAACTCCCCTTACAGCAATTGACTATGAAATGCCTGTAGCAAGTGCACAGGTGAAATCGGCGATTCTTTTTGCGGGGCTAAATGCCGAAGGGACGACAACGATTACTGAAGATGCTGTATCGCGAGACCATACCGAACGTATGTTAAGACATTTCGGTGCGGCAGTTCATTCACATGAGAAGAAAGTGAGCGTTACTGGAGGACAAACTTTATTCGGTACGAATGTAAATGTCCCTGGAGATATTTCATCAGCAGCATTCTTTATGGCTGCTGCTGCAATGGTTGAAGGAAGCTCAGTTACGTTTAACAATGTCGGATTGAACCCGACTCGAACAGGAATTATTGACGTCCTAGAAAGTATGGGCGCAATCGTAAACATTTTAAGTGTAACGGATGAAGGTGGAGAACCAACGGCTACTGTCAGAGTCACACACAGTCATTTGAAAGGTACAACAATTGGTGGAGACCTAATTCCAAGGCTCATTGATGAACTGCCCGTAATCGCACTTATGGCGACACAGGCAGAAGGCACGACAATTATTAAAGATGCGGAAGAACTTCGCGTGAAAGAAACGGATCGACTAGCGGCTGTGACTTCAGAACTTAAAAAGTTGGGTGCCAACATCGAAGCGACTGAAGATGGGATGATTATCCACGGACCGACACCTCTCACAGGAGGAACAATGGATTCGTATGGTGATCATCGGCTTGGTATGATGCCTGCGATTGCCGCCTTAGTCTCATCCGAAGCGATTTACATTAAAGACCCAGCATGTATCAATATTTCGTATCCAAATTTCTTTGAGGATTTAGAATCTCTTGTCGGGGATAATTAAGAAACAAAGAATGTATTTATAGTGAAAGAACAGGTGATAAAATGGACCAATTACAAGACGTTGAACGGTATATTCATGATGGTGATGTAGATGCGCTTGCTATACTAATCGACAGACTCGTTCAATCTACGGACTTTGATTTGTTATATGAATCTGCAGCATTATTGACTACTTACGGCTTCATGGCGGAAGCAGATCGATTGTATGAGACGTTAATTTTGCACCTACCTGATGAAGCCCAGCTGAAAATCGACCGCGCAACGACGCTAATGGAACTCGGTGATGAAGATGCCGCGCTGCTATTGCTATCTGATATCGGATCTGAGGACGATGAATATGTACAAGCACTTCTGGTACTTGCGGATTATTATCACATGACAGGATTAGCTGAAACAGCGCTTGATAAAATAAAAGAAGCGTACAAACTTGTTCCAGGTGAACCGGTTATTCGTTTTGCCTATGCAGAACTGTTATTAGATTCAGGGAAATACGGTGAAGCGGCTCGGTTGTATTTAGATTTAAAAGAAGAGGTAGTCGAAATTGGTGGCGTATCTATTGTTTCTCGACTAGCGGAGACGTATAGTGCTGGAGCGGCATATGAAGAAGCGCTACCTTATTACGAGGAAATGTTGAAAGAAAAAATATTGCCAGACACATTGTTTGGAGCCGCATTTGCTTACTACCAATGTCGGGATACCGAACGTGCCCTAACGCATCTAGATCAGCTTATTGAAATAGATCCTGATTACTTTTCTGCCTATATGTTGGCTGGCCAAGCTTGGTCCTTAGCAGGGGACGATAAAAAAGCGTATGATATGTTTAAAGATGGCATCCGAAGGGATGAATATGATAAGGAACTCCAACTTTCCGCTGGGAAAATGGCGTTGAAACTCGGATTGCCTGTCGAAGCTGAAGACCATTTGAAAGAGGCTCTTGTCCTTGATCCTGAATATAGTGAAGCAATTATTACGTTAGCCTCACTTTATAATGAATTAGAAAATGATCAAGAACTTAATGAACTTCTTAACTATGCAAAAGAAGAACTTGAAGACAATTCCTTAATCTATGCATTCAAGGCCTATTCAAACGAACGAATGGAGCTTTTTAATGAGGCATATGAGTCCTATAAGAAGGCATATGGTGGGATGAAGGATGATTATGAGTTTCTAACAAGGTATGCAAACTTTCTTCTTGAAGAAGGAAAGCATAGCGAGGCAATTGAAATTGTGAAAAGAGTTGTGACGCTTTTTCCTGACGACCAGCATTGGAGAGAATTTATGGAAGCGCAAATTGATAAGGGGGAGTGACATGACGGCCATGGTTCCTGTCACCGCAAAAAAAGACTTCGTAAGATGGTTTTTGAAGCGGTACAAAATGAAGCGCCGTGAATGTGTGTGGATCTTGAATTATCTTCTTAGCCATGAGCATCTTCTACAAAATGTTCACTTTACTGACGAAGCCCATTACTGTCCTAGAGCAATGATTATGTCCACGACTGGATCTGAAAGTATTCCATTTCGATTTTACAAAGGGAATTTAATGACCGCGGATGCAGAAAAATCCTTTCATGATTTAAGGCTTCACCCTGAGGAGAAAATGTATATTCAACTTAATTTTCCTAACCACCAACTCTGTCCGCAATATGCAAGCGTGCGAGAAGAGAATACATTTCTCCCTAATTACTTACAAGTTAGTGAAAATGACCGGAAACTGGCAGAACAATTACTTGAAGAAAGCATTGCTTCGATGACGTATGAAATGCTTTTAAAGGGTGTAGATGAAGCACTCGACACAAATGATAAAGAGCGCTTCATCTTGTTATCTGCTATGCTAAACGATGTAAAGGTGAGAAAAGAATAACGACTCCATCTTCTAAAGATGGGGTTCTTTACTCATCGAAGTATTCAAGGAGGATTACTAAATGAACTGGATTGCAAAAGACATGGATACATATTTGCAACAAAAAGAATATATAGACACATTAATCGTTCCACTTTTAAAAATAGAAACGAAGCCTGAACAAATGAAGAATAGTTCATCCTCAGCTGAATTTCTCATGCATCTCACAACATTTATTGAAACTCAGTTTAAAGGTCGTATTATGCTTTTACCACCGTTTTCGTATACTCAGACAACAGACTTGGATATACTAGGTCAGACCCTGTCGAAAGACTTCTCGGAAATGGCCTTCAAATATGTCTTTTTTTTGACAACGGATTCGGCTTGGACAGGCATCGATATGCAAGGGGAGATGATTTGGCTACCCTCAATTCCGCTGGAGAGTATGGATACGCAACTTAGACAATCAATTATTGAAGACCAGTTGAGACAAGTTTTGCCAAGGTTTACGAAAAAGTGGGCAGAAGCGTAAGTCGATGAACATTTATGCAACATTTTTAGTACATATTATTGATATTCATGAGAAAACTTCAATAATTGTTCACAAAATTTCTATTAGATGAAATGCAGGATTGAATTTCCCTTATGATTGATATATCATAGATATGTCCTAGTATTATTATTAGCAAAAATATGTCCGTTGGACTGACCTTTAAGTTAGAGGAGGGAAATGATGAGCAAGAATCGAGTGTCAAGACGCCAATTCCTAAGTTACACACTAATGGGTACAGGCGGGTTTATGGCTTCTGCGATGTTGATGCCTATGGTACGTTTTGCAATTGATCCGGTATTACAGCACTCTGCTGGTGGAGATTATATTGCCACTCCGCAGAAAGAAGCTGATTTAACGGAAGAACCAGTACGTGTAGACTATACAATTAAGGATCGTAAAGATGGCTGGTATGAATCCGACGTATCGAATACAGCTTGGGTATATAAGAGTGGCGATACAGTCATCGCGCTTTCTCCTGTCTGTAAGCATCTTGGTTGTACAGTAAACTGGGGCGGGGATGAAAGTCATCCAGATCAATTTTTCTGCCCATGCCACCAAGGACGTTATTTGAAGAACGGTGACAACGTAAAAGGAACACCACCAATCGGTCCGCTTGATGAATATGAAGTTGAAATAGTGGATGGCTATGTTTATCTAGGTGGAACTAAATCGAACACATTAGTTTAAAATTGTAAGGGGGTACGACCGAAGTGCTAAATAAAATTTATGATTGGGTTGACGAACGGTTGGATATCACCCCGATATGGCGCGATATTGCTGACCATGAAGTACCTGAGCACGTAAACCCTGCACATCACTTTTCTGCATTTATTTATTGTTTTGGAGGACTGACATTTTTTGTGACTGTCATCCAAATTCTTTCCGGTATGTTCCTTACAATGTACTACACACCGGATATTGAAAATGCATGGAAATCCGTTTACTATCTTCAAAATGAAGTAGCATTCGGTGAAATTGTGCGTGGGATGCACCATTGGGGAGCTTCACTCGTTATTGTAATGATGTTCCTACATACATTGCGTGTATTCTTTACAGGTTCTTATAAAAAGCCAAGGGAATTGAACTGGATTGTCGGAGTACTTATCTTTGTAACAATGCTTGGACTTGGTTTCACAGGTTATTTACTACCGTGGGATATGAAAGCATTGTTCGCTACGAAAGTAGGAATCGAGATCGCAGCATCCGTTCCGTTCATCGGTGAATCCATTAAAATTCTTCTTGCAGGAGATACAGAGATTCTAGGGGCTCAGACATTGACTCGCTTCTTCGCGATTCATGTGTTCTTCCTACCAGCTGCTTTGCTTGGGTTGCTTGCAGCACACTTTGTATTTATCAGAAGACAAGGTATTTCTGGACCGCTATAAGATATAGCGATTGATGATTTTGAAAAGGAGGGGACAGTATGCAACGCGGAAAAGGGATGAAGTTTGTCGGAGATTCGCGCATTAAGGCTAATAACAAAATGCCGAACGTCCCAAAAGACTACTCAGAATATCCGGGGAAGACAGAAGCTTTCTGGCCAAACTTCTTATTGAAGGAATGGATGATTGGTTCCATCTTTCTTATCGGTTATTTAATATTGACAGTCGCCCATCCGTCGCCACTTGAACGACAAGCGGATCCGACGGACACGATGTACATTCCGGTACCTGACTGGTATTTCCTGTCTATGTACCAGTTATTAAAGTATCAATTTGCTTCTGGACCATTTAACATTATCGGGGCACTAGTTATGCCAGGACTTGCAATTGGTGCATTGATGCTTATACCATTTTTGGACACTTCAAAAGAGCGCCGTCCATTTAAGCGTCCACTTCCAACAGCATTTATGCTACTTTCATTCGCAGCACTATTCTTCTTAACGTGGGAATCAGTCGCTAACCATGACTGGGAAGCAGCGGCATTACAAGGAGCTATTGTTGAAGAAGTTGAATTTGATATGGAATCTGAAGGCTATATGATATATGCTGAATCTTCCTGTATTTCTTGTCACGGGGATTCATTCCAGGGTGGGCTAGGCTTACCATTAATCGGAACTGAATACTCAGCAGAAGAAATTGCTGATATTGCTGTAAACGGAACTGAAAGCGGCGGCATGGCTGCAGGCTTATGGGACGGTACAGATGAAGAACTACAAATAATGTCAGAGTTTATCGAAAGCTTGAATGAATAAGTAGTAAAAAAAGAGTCAGGAAACTGACTCTTTTTTCTATATCAATCTATACATAGCTATGGGAGAGGTTTTTGTGCGCTCATTAATCAATCAAGTTGAACTAATTTTATTTCATAAATCATTTCTTTGGATTTTACTTTTTGTGAATATACTTGGCACCGTGTACGGATACGATTGGTATATGTGGCAACTTGTAATCACGGAACCAAAGTTTTGGATTTTCGTTCCAGACAGCCCGACTGCCAGTTTGTTTTTTGCATTGGCACTAATAGGTTGGATTATTGGACGAAACTTTAAGCTGATTGAAGCACTTGCATTAATTACTTTAGTTAAATATGGACTTTGGGCAGTCGTTATGAATTTGTTGACATTTATTGAGACAGGGGAACTCAGTCTTGTAGGATGGATGCTAATTGGTTCGCATTTTGCGATGGCTTTGCAGGCGGTACTGTACAGTCGACTTTATCGTTTCAAAATCATTCACATTGTCCTTGCAGCTATATGGACGTTACATAATGATGTAATCGATTATGTTTTCGGACAGATGCCGATATATGGCGATCTTATGAAATATATGCAAGAAATCGGATATTTCACATTTTGGCTGTCAATCGCTTGTATCGGGCTTGCGTATTTCATTTATAAGGGAAGGGTCCCAACTAAAAATTAACATCCTTCTGAACTTTATTTGCGCTGCAGAGTTTGTCTATTACTAGCAGTAATCAAAAAAATACCTAATAGTTGCGAAGAAATCTCCTGCAATATAATATAGGAGTATAGATAAAAGGGGAGGAAATTGAAGATGTTTTTTTTATACCTCGGGCTAATAATTTTGTTGCCACTGTATGCCCAGTTTAAAGTAAAGAGTACCTATAAAAAGTATTCAAAAGTTCGTTCAACATCAGGTATGACAGGTGCTCAAGTTGCACGTCTCATTCTCGACCAAAACGGTCTTCAAGATGTTAAAGTTGTCGAATCACAAGGCTTTTTGAGTGATCACTACAACCCAATTACTAAAATCGTTGCATTATCTCCACACAACTTTCGTGAAGCGTCTGTAGCGGGTACTGCTATTGCAGCACATGAAGTTGGACATGCAATTCAAGACAAGGAAGCGTATGCAGCATTACGTCTTCGTCATCGTCTTGTTCCAGTTGCGAACTTAACATCAAAAGCATCATGGGTATTCATCATGATTGGTATTATTTTCTCAAGCATGAATTCACTACTCGGTATCGGTATTGCACTACTTGCAGTAGGGGTGGTATTCCAACTTGTAACATTACCAGTAGAGTTCAATGCTTCAAGCAGAGCGATGAACCAGATTGTTTCACTTGGCATTATTCGCAATGATGAAGAACCTCATGCGAAAAAAGTGTTAAGTGCAGCGGCAATGACTTATGTAGCAGCAGCAGCAGCAGTGGCCGTACTTGAATTGGTACGTTTGCTACTAATTTTCAATAGCAGAGATTAACAATATAAAACGGTTAAAGATTTATTTTTTCGTAGTAATCTTTGAAAGAATCCGTTGCATACATTCAGATAGAAAAGCCTGCCTTTATTTATAAGGGCAGGCTTTTCATATGAATATGAATTCGAGTTAGTCCTCGATGGGTCTTTTTTGGTCATCGAGCGTGAATCCTTCTCCCATAACATCATGAACTTCTGTAAGGGAAACAAATGCGTGAGGGTCTACGGATGTGATCGTGTTTTTGAGGCGATTGATTTCATTTTTACCGACAACACAATAAAGAATTTCGCTATCTTCTTTTGTAAAGTGTCCATATCCACGAAATACAGTAACGCCTCGATCCATTTCTTCAGTTATTTTTGTCGCAATTGCATCTTGGTGTTTAGAAATTATGAAAGCCCCTCGCGCTGAATAGGCACCTTCTTGCACAAAGTCAATCACACGTGCACTGACAAATAGGGCGACAAGCGTATACATCATAGAGCGGTGATTTAAATACACTGCCCAAGAAATTAATATAACGACTGCATCGAAAAGAAACATCGTCTTTCCCATACTCCAACCAATGTATTTTTTCACTAGACGTGCGATAATATCAACACCACCGGTTGTCCCACCAAATTTAAAAATAATACCTAATCCAACACCGATAAAGATACCTGCAAACAGCGCGACTAGGAACATATCATCTTTTAAATGAATATCAATTTCATAAATCATAAAGATTTTCATGAATATCGATACGGCCACAGTTCCGATAACTGTATATATAAACACCCGCCTACCTAGTAACTTCCATCCAATAATAAACATAGGAATATTGAGGATGAGGTTCATAAGGGCAGGGTCCCATTTAAAAGCGAACAATAAAATCAATGTAATACCAGTGAATCCGCCTTCGGCAAGTTCATTTTGAATATTGAAATGAACGAGTCCGAAACTGAAAATAGCCGAACCAATAAGAATAAAAAAGATATTCTTAAATTTAATACCATTCAACATCTTGTAATCACCTTTCTATAAAGCGCAGTATTTCTATTATCCTGTATTATAATATTTTTGACAACTGTGTCGTAAATTAATACGATAAGGAGAGAGGGAGTTGAAATTCTTGGAAAGCGATAAAACAATGGCAGATTTACAGAAGGAAATTGACACATACATAAATGGTTTTGAAGAAGGTTATTTTCCTCCAATGGAACTCTTAGCAAGGCTTACAGAGGAATTGGGTGAACTATCAAGAGAGGTTCAACATGTATATGGTACAAAAAAGAAAAAGCCGGACGAAGCCATCCGTTCTTTAGAAGAAGAAACCGGTGATTTATTTTTTGTGCTCGTTTGTTTTGCAAATTCACAAGGAATTAGTCTAGAAAATGCACTATCTACAGTATTGACAAAATTTAAAAATCGCGACGCCGATCGCTGGACGAAAAAGGAGCAATTCTAATGACAATAAAAGTAGCAATCGCAGGAGCGCGCGGGCGTATGGGAACAGCCGCAGTTCAAGCAATTAAAGAAGCATCAGATATGGAGTTAGTAGCTATATTGGATTATAAATATGAAGGTATGTATTTTGATGGAAATGAAGTGAATAGCGAGTTGCGCGGGGTACCTATTTATGAGTCTTTAGATGCGCTCGGGAATGATTTGAAACCGGACGTTCTTCTTGAGTTAACGAATCCTGAAACAGTTTACAAAAATATCGTCGATTCATTTTCGAATGGGATTCGTCCAGTTGTTGGTACATCAGGACTATCAATGAAACATGTAGCTGAATTAGCTGACCTTGCGAACAATAAGAAAATAGGTGGAATTATAGCGCCGAACTTTTCAATAGGCGCAGTATTAATGATGAAATTTTCAGCAATGGCAGCTCGCTATTTAGGGGACATCGAAATAATCGAAATGCATCACGATCAAAAACTAGATGCGCCTTCAGGGACGGCGATGAAAACTGCCGAAATGATTATGGATGTTCGAGAAGCACATATACAAGGACATCCTGATGAGAAGGAACTTGAGCCGGGTGCAAGAGGTGCTGACATCGACGGCATGAAAATACACAGTGTCAGGCTTCCTGGCTTCCTAGCACATCAGCAGGTGCTCCTAGGAAGTCCAGGAGAGATGCTAACACTACGGCACGACTCATTCGACCGTAAATGTTTCATGCCAGGAGTACTTCTCTCTATTCGTGAGGTAATGGAAAGAGAAAGCTTGGTCTATGGCCTTGAAAATATTATTGAATAACACAGACAATAGGTAGTAGTTCTGAAAGGAAGGGCGACTTGAGAAAATTAAAAATTGGCGTAATCTGTTACCCTTCTCTTGGGGGATCAGGTGTTGTTGCGACAGAACTCGGTATTATGATGGCGAATAAAGGACATGAAATGCACTATATTACTTCAAGCAGGCCTTTTAGATTTGATGAAGCACACCCGAATATCTTTTTTCATGAAGTAACGATTGAGGGATATGCAGTATTTAAATATCCGCCATATGACATTGCTCTTGCAAATTGCATAGCGCAAGTCATAGAGTCAGAGGACCTCGATTTGCTTCACGTTCACTATGCAGTGCCACACGCTGTGTCTGCGGCGCTTGCGAAGGATATGGCATCTTCGGATATAGGTATCATTACAACGCTCCACGGGACCGATGTAACGATACTGGGAAGGGACCCCGGACTTCTCAAGCCACTACGATATGGCATTAATAAATCAACAATTGTAACCGCAGTTTCTGAATCGCTTAAACAGGAGACAATTGAATTGGTTTCCCCGGATGTTGACATTCAGACCATCTATAACTTCATTGATGAAACCAAGTATCACGCAGTCGATCCGGGAACGCTCAAAAGTGATTTAGGCATTAAAGAAGAGAAGGTTATCATTCATATTTCAAATTTTAGAGATGTAAAAAATATTCCTGATATTATTTATAGTTTCAAGAAAATACGCGAAAAAATAAAAGTAAAGTTGTTGCTTGTGGGTGATGGTCCAGAGAAACAAAAAATGAAAGTACTCGCTAGTGAATTGGGTATTCAAGACGATGTACTATTCTTAGGTCAGCGTGCTGATTTAGCAGAGTTACTCTCTATAAGTGATCTCATGTTTCTTTTATCTAAAAAAGAAGCATTTGGACTCGTCCTACTGGAGGCATTATCTTGTGGCGTACCAGCTGTCGCTACAAATATTGGAGGGATTCCAGAGGTAATCGAAGATGGTGTCAATGGTTATCTTGTACCCCTTGGTGATACGGATGCGGCATCCGAAAGAGGCTTGCAAATCCTTCAAAATCCTGTTCTGCATGAAGAATTTAAACAAAAAGGGCTTCAAATAGCAAAAGAGAAATTTCATTCATCGACCATTGTTGAGCAATACGAAAACTTATATTATGAAGTGGCGGGAGAAAAATGACCGATGTATTTACAAAGGGCCCCGGCTTCGAAGTACTATGTGAACTTGAAAACGCTGGATACGAAGCTGTATTTGTTGGCGGTGCCGTGCGGGATCGATTGTTACATAAAGCTGCAAAGGATATTGATATCGCAACTTCTGCAGAACCAACCGAAGTGAAGGCTGTATTTTCAAATACTGTAGACGTTGGACTTGCTCACGGTACGATACTCGTTGTCTATAAAGGTCACCCAATCGAGGTGACAACATACCGGACAGAGGGAACGTACACGGATCATCGTCGACCAGATGAAGTCCGATATGTGAAATCTCTGCGTAACGATTTACTGCGTCGTGACTTTACAATGAATGCAATCGCGTTGACAAAAGATGGTGAACTTATCGATCCACATGGCGGTAGGGAAGACTTGGAAAACAAACGAATCCGAGCAGTAGGGAACGCGGAGCATCGATTCCAGGAAGATGCGCTTCGGATGCTAAGGGCCATTCGGTTTGCATCGGTGCTTAATTTTTCAATAGAGGAAAAAACTCTACAAGCAATTTGTTCCTATGCTGAACAGATTCAACATGTGTCGGTTGAACGGGTCAAAATTGAGATGGATAAATTGTTTTTGGGAAGCAATCCTCTGCAAGCATTCAAATATATGGAGAAAACAGGACTGGCTAATCATCTCCCTGTTTTTCCGAATAAAGTAGATCACCTCGTTCAAGCAATCCCATTCTCATCAGAAATTGAAGGTTGGGCTTACATTGTACTCGAAGGAGGGTTCTCTACAGGAGAGCTTATAAAATCGTATAAGCTCTCAAAAAGTGAAGGGAAACTAATAACTTCTATTCAGCAGCTTTATGAAAAGAGGAAGATCCGCTCTTTCGTTACGGAGGATTACTACTTCAATTCTTTAGTTGTACTTCAAGCAACCGAGAAGTTATTTCGTGCATTTAATGAGAACTGCCCGGTAATTAAAGCTGAAGAAATTAAACTAATAAAAGAAGAGTTGCCAATTCAATCCATTGCCGATTTAATGGTCAGTGGGCATGACCTGATTCAATGGTCAAATAGTAAAGCTGGTAAATGGACAGGTGACTGGATTAAGAAGATCGAATTTGCTGTGTTGCACCAAACATGCGAAAATGATCCAATGAAAATAAGGGAATGGTTCTTATATGAGTTCAATTGCGAAAAATGAATTATTAAAACGACTTTTTGAAGCGAATGGTCAACCTGTATCTGGCCAAGAAATTGCGGATCAGTTTAACGTATCAAGAACTGCGATTTGGAAGTATATCAAAGAATTTGAACAGGATGGTTATGAAATTGGTACCATTCGTAAAAAAGGATATTACTTAATAACAACACCAGATAAAGTGAATGCGGGAAATATTAATAAGTATTTAACAACAACCAAGTATGGCAAGAAGATTTATTATCTAGAAACTTGTGAATCCACTCAGTTTATTGCACACGATGAAGCACAAAATGGCGCGCCTGATGGGACGGTTATTATTGCCGAAGGGCAAACGTTAGGGAAAGGAAGAATGTCACGCCCATGGAGTTCTTCAGCGAGCAAAGGAATTTGGATGAGTATCATTGTCCGACCTAACTTGACGCCTCAGCAGGCTCCTCAAATGACGTTAGTCGCGGCTGTAGCTGTTACTCGTGCGATTGAGGAAGTTACCGGTCTTCAACCCGATATTAAATGGCCAAATGACATTTTGATAAAAGGTAAAAAAGTCACCGGTATTTTGACTGAATTGCAAGCAGATCCTGACCGGGTTAATGCAATCATTTTAGGCATTGGGATGAATATAAATCATGAAGCAGAAGACTTTTCAGACGAGCTACAAAATATTGCAACCTCGTTGAAAATGGAGTTAGGTGAAGAGGTAAGTCGTTCGAAGCTAGTTGCAAAAGTACTTGAACATCTAGAACGCTATACAAAGGTATATGAAGAACATGGCTTTGGCCCGATTAAACTTTTATGGGAAGGCTATTCAAATACCGCTGGCAAACGAATTCGAGCAGTTATGCTGAATGAGACGATTGAGGGGATGGCAATTGGTATTTCAGAATCAGGAATGCTTGAACTCCGACTAGATGACGGAACAATTCGTGGCATTTACTCAGCTGATATTGAACTGCAATAAGCATACCTGTTTTATCATATAGAATAAGACTCACTTGAAAATTGGATGAATGCCGATTTATAAGTGGGTTTTTTAAATGTGTGAAAGCTAAAATTTTACTCAAACGTATCTCATTCCATACTATACTTGGTATATAAGTTCAAGCATAGTAATTATGAGATTAGATGGCCCAAGATGTGATACAATTTACTGTAGAATTACTAACAGGAAGTTGTTGATTGGATGGATACGAAGACATATGCAGTTGTCGATTTGGAAACGACGGGTCATTCTTCAGCTAAAGGTGATCGGATTATTCAAATTGCAATTGTATTCTTGAAAAATAAGGAAATAGTAAAAACGTATACTCGTTTTGTAAACCCAGGACAGAAAATCCCTCCATTTATCCGTCAATTGACGGATATTTCCGATGGAGAAGTTAAAGATGCCCCTTCTTTTGAAGTGATTGCATCTGAAGTAGCAAGCCTTCTTGAAGGGACAACATTTGTAGCACATAATACAGATTTCGATTTACCATTTCTACAAGCTGAGTTTGCCCGATGTGGAGTGACTCAGTGGACGGGGAAAAAAATTGATACAGTTGAACTCGCAAAAATAATATTTCCAACGTCACCCAGTTATCGTTTACAAGATATAGCAGAGGAACTAGGGATTGCATTGCCATCCGCACACCGGGCTGATGACGATGCAGAAGCAACCGCACATCTTTTTCTCGCATGCGAACAAAAACTTAGGCAGCTTCCAGAAGATACACTGAATCTATTGCATAGAAGATCCTTTTTATTGAAATCAGACCTTTCTTCGGTTTTTAATGAAGCATTGAAGACGTCGCGGAAGAAAATTCAAAGTGCGGAATTTCCAACTTTTCGTGGAATACCCTACCGGAAAATAGATAGATTTAATAATGTTAGCAGCATTGAACATAGTTATCCTGTAGATGATACTCTGAAAACGACTATATTTAAAAAGGATTTTCCAGGCTTTGAGCGACGAGAACAGCAATTTAGATTTATGGATACAGTGTGGGAAGCGTTTCAACAAAAATCCGAAGTTATTGTGGAGGTCCCGACCGGAATCGGTAAAACCATTGCTTATTTGGTACCGGCAGCTATTCAATCCGTAACAACTGGAAACCCGGTTGTTATTAGTACGTTTACGAATCATTTAGCTGAACAGATACAAGGTAAGGAATTAGAAAGTTTACGCGCTCTTCTTGGATTAAATATTAAAGTTACTTTGATTAAAGGAAGAGACCAGTACATCTCCCTTGGTAAACTAGAAGAACTCCTACGCATTGCAGACGAGTCTTACGATGAAACATTGACAATCATGCAGATTCTCATTTGGCTCACTGAAACAACAACAGGTGACTTAAGTGAGCTGAATGTATCTGGAGGCGGTCAACTCTTTATTGATCGCATTCGTAAACGCTCAAATACAATGTTGGCTGACGAGCAAATTGCAGATTTTTACAGTGTATTATTGTCGAATTGCGCTCATTCGAACTTAATAATTACAAACCATTCAATGCTATTAGCAGATTTGCAACGTTCAGAAGTATTATTTACTTCACTGGCTGGACTTGTTATTGATGAGGCACATCAATTAGTGCAAGTAGGATCCCAATTAGATGAAACAGTGTTTTCATATATGAATTGGAAATACATTATGGGACAAATCGGATCTGATGTTGAAGGGCAATTATTGCAACAAATATTTGCTCTTGCTTCTCGATTTGGAACAGCTAGTTCACAAGGAAAAGTGAATTTAGATAACGCATATGCTCACTTCACAGATACATTCGATCAGGCTATTGGTAAAATGGTCATGTATAATGCGCCAATGAAAAGTAAGCAACGAGGGAATCGAAAAGTGTATGCATTAAAAGATTTACCCGATTTAGAGAATGATTTTGCAGAAGTTGCTTTTGCAATGTCCTCTTATATTGATAAAGCTGATCGGGTTACCGAAGGTTTAATTGTTCATCAAGAACAAATGGCACAAAGTGAACAGGCGGTTCTTTCAGAATGGGCGTACTGGATTCGAGAAATAAAAATAAAAGCGGGCGAGTGGGTAGAGTTATTTCTCGACAAAGATTCAACGAACTTTACGGTTTGGATTGAAAAAGATTTGCGTAGCATACCAGGAAGCCTAACTGTTACGAAATGTCCGCTAGACGGATCACTAGCTGTAAAGAGTTTTATGGACAGAGTGAAAAAAGAGGAAACAGGAATTGTATGGACTTCTGGTACATTATCTGTAAAAGACAATTCAAGATTTATTCCTAATCTGTTAGGAATAGCTGAAAATATTCCACTATTAACTTTCGATGCACCATCTCATTTTTATGAAGGTGCAGAAGTGTTTATCGTACAAGACATGCCCGATATTCAAAAAGTTTCTCAAACGGAATACATCGAAGCGGTTGCTGACGCAGTCATTCAAACTTCAATTGCAACAGGAGGAAGACTGTTTGTACTTTTTACATCATTGGATATGCTTAGAAAAACCCATGAACTTATTGTAGAAAGCGAACAATTAGATGAATATGCAATTTTCGCCCAAGGAATTACCTCTGGTAGTCGAATGAAACTGTTGAAGTCTTTTCGTCAATATGACAATTCAGTGTTGTTTGGAACGAATAGTTTTTGGGAGGGCGTAGATGTCCCAGGTGATGCACTCACGGCGGTAATCGTTGTTCGTTTACCATTTACATCACCAGATGACCCTTTATTTAAAGCGAGAGCTACTAAGTTAACCGAACAGGGCTTGAACCCGTTTACTGAATACGCCTTACCGGAGGCGATGATGCGACTGCGTCAAGGTTTTGGGAGACTCATTCGTTCATCTACAGATAAAGGATATTTCATCATTCTAGATAAACGTGTTGAAACAAAATCATATGGCCGCCGCTTCATAGAATCTTTACCTGAAATTCCAATAAAAAAAGTCTCACTTGAAGTAATGGTTAACGAACTCGAAAGTTGTTATAATGATAAAGGTTAATTAAAAGAGGATGAATGCTAATTGTTAAATTGGATTAAATTTATCACTGTTTTTCTTTTAACACTTGCAATAATCCTTACTGTTTCTATTTTTTACAATGCAAACAAACCTGTTGCATTGGCAAAGACTTCTGCAATTGATAAAGCAACGAATTCAGGATTAATTGTTGAGTATGCGCAGCCATATAACGGCATCGAAGCAGTAACTACTGTATTTGGAGAAAACGCAGAAGGTGAAAAAGTAGCATTATTTATTAATGAAACGACTGAAGATACGTATGAACAAGTGAAACTTACTGATGGAATCACTTCAGAAACAGCAGTGAAAGCTGTAAAGGAAGAATTAGCAGTTGATACCATCCTTCATGTTAAGCTTGGAATGGAAGAAGTCGGGGCAGTTTGGGAAGTTGCATTCAAAAGTGAAAACGGTAAACTGAATTACGTATATGTATTATTTGAAAATGGACTTTGGTGGAAAAGGATTTTGAATTTATAAGAAATCTTTTCGCGATTACTTTAGAAATAACTATATTTAGGGAGAGATTCAATTGACGAAACAACTTGCCTCAAGAGTGAGTACACTTACACCTTCAACTACACTTGCAATTACAGCAAAAGCTAAAGAAATGAAAGAGTCAGGTATTGATATTATCGGTTTAGGAGCAGGAGAACCTGATTATAACACGCCTACGAATATTCTTGATGCTGCATATAAGTCAATGTTAGAAGGCAAAACAAAGTACACACCATCAGGCGGTCTTCCTGCCTTAAAAGATGCGGTTATCGATAAATTAAAAAAAGATCAAAACTTAACTTATGGAAGAAATGAAATTATGATTGGAATTGGAGCAAAGCATGTATTGTTCACTCTTTTTCAAGTAATTCTTGATCCGAATGATGAAGTCATAATTCCTACTCCATACTGGGTAAGTTACCCAGAACAAGTGAAGCTTGCAGGAGGAGTCCCAGTCCATATTGATGCGTCTTCAGAAGCTTCGTTCAAAGTAACTGCTGAGCAAATTAAAAATGCAATTACGAGCAAAACGAAAGCAGTAATTATTAATTCACCAGGAAACCCAACAGGCATGATTTATTCAACAGAAGAACTTTTGGCTATTGCTGAAGTCTGCAAAGAGCATGATATTTGGATTGTTTCTGATGAAATCTATGAGAAGCTAATATATGGTGGAGAGAAGCATGTCTCCATCGCTCAATTATCCGACGATGCAAAAAAACGCACGTTAATCATCAATGGTGTTTCAAAATCACATTCGATGACAGGATGGAGAATTGGCTATGTCGCGGGGGATGCAATGGTTGTAAATGCAATGACGGATCTTGCAAGTCACTCGACATCAAACCCTACAACAACGTCTCAATATGCTACAATTGAAGCATATAACGGACCGCAAGATACGGTTGAAGTTATGCGCAAAGATTTTGAATCTCGCTTAAATAAAGTCTATCCTCAAGTGGCAGCGATTCCAGGATTCAAAGTGATTAAGCCACAAGGTGCATTTTACTTGCTACCTGAAGTAACAGAAGCATTAGAAAAAACGGGTTATGCAAATGTGGATGACTTTGCTGAAGCTTTGCTTACCAAAGCAAATGTTGCTGTAATTCCAGGATCAGGGTTTGGCTCACCAAACACAATACGCCTTTCATATGCAACTTCAATCGAATTGTTAGAAGAAGCAATTCGACGCATTCACGCATTTGTAGAAGAGAATTGGAAAAAATAATACGTTATTTAATTAAAAAATTAGAACTACTAAATTTCGGAGGTCACTATGAAAACAATTATGATTCAAGAAATGCCAAAGCATTTGGGCGAAACAGTTCGAATTGGCGGTTGGCTTGCAAATAAACGTTCAAGTGGTAAAATTGCATTTTTACAATTAAGAGATGGATCAGGATTTGTTCAAGGAGTAGTTGTTAAAGAAGTTGTAGGCGATGAAATATTTGCCAAAGCACGGGCGATTCATCAGGAATCATCTTTGTATATTACAGCAGAAGTAACGAAAGATGAGCGATCATCTTTCGGATTTGAATTGCAAGTTAAAGATGTTGAAATTATTCATGATGCAATCGATTATCCAATCACACCAAAAGAGCATGGAACAGAATTCCTAATGGATCACCGTCATTTATGGCTGCGCTCACGCAAGCAACATGCAATCATGAAAATACGAGACGAGATTATTCGTTCAACTTATGAGTATTTCCATGACAATGGCTTTACAAAAATTGACCCGCCAATTTTGACAGGCTCTTCACCAGAAGGGACATCGGAATTATTTTCAACAAAATATTTTGACGAAGATGCATTCCTCTCACAGTCAGGTCAGCTTTATATGGAAGCAGCCGCGATGGCATTAGGAAAAGTATTCTCGTTCGGACCGACATTTCGTGCAGAAAAATCCAAAACTCGTCGCCACCTAATCGAATTTTGGATGATAGAGCCTGAAATGGCATTTGTACAATTCGAGGAAAGCTTAGAAGTTCAAGAGCAATATATTAGCCATATTGTTCAGTCAGTCATTAAAAACTGTACGCTAGAACTTGAAAGATTGGGCCGTGATCTTTCAAAAATCGAAAAAATTAAAGCACCGTTTCCACGCATATCTTACGATGATGCGATAAAGTTCCTAAATGAGAATGGATTTGACGACATTAAGTGGGGCGATGATTTCGGAGCACCTCATGAAACTGCTATCGCAGAAAGCTACGACATGCCCGTGTTTATTACCCATTACCCAATTGGAATTAAACCATTTTATATGCAACCACACCCAGACCGTGACGATGTTGTCCTTTGTGCAGATTTAATTGCTCCAGAAGGGTACGGAGAAATCATTGGCGGATCTGAACGTATTTATGATTATGAACTAATGAAACAACGGATTAAAGAACACAACTTAGACGAATCAGCGTATGCCTGGTATTTAGATCTCTGTAAATACGGTGCAGTTCCACACTCTGGTTTCGGATTAGGTTTAGAGCGAACAGTCGCATGGATATCCGGTGCAGAGCACGTTCGAGAAACAATTCCGTTTCCACGATTGTTAAATAGATTATACCCATAAAGAAAGTGAGGAGTTCGGACATGCAACATGAAGATCGCCTCCGAATTTGGATTGAGCAGGGAAATGTTAACATTTCCCAGCTCTTTTTTAAGAACTATAAAAGTTTAGGTATACAAGATATTGATGCCATGTTAATCATGCATATGACTGCATTTATATCTGATGGAAATGAATTTCCAACTCCAACTGATTTTTCAAAGAGAATGAACATGACGGAAAATGAAGTTTCCATGGTGTTGCAACGTTTAATGCAATTCGGTTTCCTACAAATTACACAAAGTAAAGACGATGTAGGTGTTTTGCATGAAAAGTTTACACTTCAATCACTTTGGGCTCGTCTTATAGATCAAATTCTTTCTGTCTCAGAAGAAAAGGAAGAAGTAAATCAAAAAATGGCTGAAGGAGAAATCTTTCAATTATTCGAGCAAGAATTTGGCCGTTTTTTATCACCGATGGAAAGCGAATCGATTTCGATGTGGCTTGATGATGACGGACATTCTGTTGAAATTATTCGTGCAGCCCTTAAAGAGGCAGTTATTGCAGAAAAATTAAGCTTAAGATACATCGATAGAATTCTGTTTGAGTGGAAAAAGAAAAATATTAAAACGCTGACTCAAGTTGAAAATCAAACGAAGAAGTTTCGTTCGATTGGAAAACGTCCGAATTTATCACAAGAGAATGTCGTAGCTGTAAAACGTGTGCCTTTTTATAACTGGTTGGAAGAAAGAGACTAGAGGAGGGATACGATGTTAACGAAAAAGCTTTGGGAATACAGCTTAGACGAGTTTAAAAAAATGTTTCCAGATGCTCATTGCGAGTTGGTGCATGAAAATCCATTCGAATTATTAATTGCAACATTGCTCTCTGCTCAGTGTACGGATGTTCTTGTGAACCGGGTAACGGCAGAGCTTTTCAAGAAGTACAAGACTCCAGAAGATTACCTTGCAGTAGATAATGGAGAATTACAAAATGATATTCGTTCAATTGGTTTATTTAGGAACAAAGCTAAAAACATACAAGCGTTAAGTCAATTGCTTGTGGAAGAATTTAACGGTGAAGTACCTGCAAATCGAGATACGTTGATGACATTTCCTGGTGTTGGTCGTAAAACGGCAAACGTTGTTGTATCTAACGCATTTGGAATCCCGGCATTAGCAGTTGATACGCATGTTGAACGCGTAGCGAAACGCTTAGGGATGAACAGATGGAAAGATTCTCCCTTGGCTGTTGAGGAAAAAATCATGCGTTGGACACCAAAGGATAACTGGACGGATACGCACCATCAAATCATATTTTTTGGACGCTACCATTGTAAAGCACAAAATCCAGGTTGTGAGATTTGTCCACTTTTAGCTATTTGTCGAGAAGGACAAAAACGGATGAAAGCGAAGGCTACCTAATATGAGTCTGTTTGCAAAAGAAAACATTCAACCTTTTTATGAAAAGTGGGAATCAGTAAAAGATCGTATAAAATTGTATTACGATGAGAAGGACCCGAGAGCATTCGATTTAATGAATGAGGCTATTGAAAACTATACGGAACTTCTCACTTATGGCGGAAAACAAATAGACTCTCGAACTGAAAAACTCGTAGATGCTCTAATGCCATTAAATGGCGAGGAACGATTTCAATTTGTAAAAGATCGAGTTCATAGTCATTATTCATTTGTTCAATTGGATGCACTTTATGAGGAATCAAAAAAGAAGGCGGCGCGTTTAAATATTACTATGAAAAAAGAAAGCTGAAGTCAATCGCACTAGTGCGATCGACTTCAGCTTTTTTATATAGCAAATTAAGTTGACTCATCTTCACTTGGCTCATCGCCATCAGAAGGAGGGGGAGGTGTATTGCTATTATTCCCGTTATTGTTTCCATTTCCAGGAGTTTGATTGTTACCTGGATCGACTGGTTCATCGTTCTCTTCATTATTAGGATCTTCTGGAACTTCTGGATCAATAAAGTCTGGAATTTCCTCTTCTTCAACTTCGGGCTCTTCTTCCGGCATTTCGATAAATAAGGTGATTGACGCAGGTTCACTTACGAGTTCATTCATTTTTGCAACAACGTTGAATGTATAAGTTTTACCTTGTTCTACGCCGGTAAATGTTACGGTTGTCTCTTTAGTTGTCGTCATTTCTTGTGGGGCACTTCCATCTGCACTTACGTTAATTGAGAATTCCACATCTCCTTCAATCAAGTCAGGATCAGGTGCTTCATGTACCCAATTAAGGGTGATTGTCTCGGACTCCATATCGTAATCGGCGGATAAATTCGTTGGTGCATTAATTTCTGTAATTACTACTTCAGCTACTTCTACTGGAACTGTTCCTCTTACAAATAATTCGGTTCGTTTCATATTGTCTGGTGTGGTTGAACTTGCCAAAACTAAAGGATTAGATTTATACTCGATTGTTGCCTGTTCTACAGAAGCGGGTTGTTTGAAACTTGATGTTTCTTTACCTTCAGAAATAGCAGTCATCACATCTCTAAATAAATAACGAGGTACATATTTTTCTTTTTCATTCTCAGTCATGGGCGTTTTCCGTTCTTGATAACCGGTCCATACAGCAATTGTGTAATTTGTTGAATAGCCAGCAAACCACACATCAGGTACTCCATCAATTCCTTCATCAGAAGAATAACTTGTTGTACCTGTCTTGCCAGCAATATCTAAGCCAGAAATATTGGCGATTTTACCTGTACCTTTTGTAAATACGTCACGTAGCATATCTGTAACCATATATGCAGTAGAGTCTTTCATAGCCACTACTGATTCAGGGGCTAAATTTTTCTCTGTCTTCCCGTCACGAAATACAATTTTCGTTATCGAATGGGGCTCTGTATAAACACCGTTGTTGCCAAATGCTGCATATGCTCCAGCTAAGTTAGTTGTTGAATAAGAGTCACCTCCACCCAACGCATTCGAAGGGTAGTCATTCGAAGAAGGTAGGCCTAATTTAGAAGCAAAATCTACGGCTTTGGAACGCCCAACTTCTTCATAGGTTTTAACAGCGGGAACGTTCCGTGAATCATAAAGTGCTTCGCGCATCGTAATGGATCCACGATGTTTACGGTCTACATTTCGTACGGGTATCGATGTGCCTTTATAGTTATATTCTTCATCAACAACCGTTTGGCCAGTTGACCAATTCAAGTACTCGATTGCTGGACCGTAATCCATAATTGGTTTCATTGTAGAACCGATTTGACGTAATTCACGTGAAGCAAAGTTCCACGAGCGGTCAGCATAATTTCGGCCGCCCCCGACTGCCACAATACCGCCAGTTTTCGTATCAAGAACAGTAAGTCCAGCTTGTAAATTTTCATTCGAATAATACTCGGGATTGTTGATTATACGTTCAACCTTAAGCTGTGCATCAGGATCGAGCGTAGTTTGAATTTGTACACCTTCAGAGAGTACATCGGATAATCCAGCTGCTTCAAGTTCGTTCATAACTAAGTCAATAAATGCTGCGTACTTCGATTCAGTAGAAGCCTTTCTACTATCTTGTGGTACTAGAGTTGAAGTAACGGGGATAGCTTGTGCAGCAATCATTTCATCTTTCGTTATTTTCTTATGCTGATTCATTAATGAAAGAACGATATTTCTTCTCTTCTCGGCTCGTTCTGGGTTGTTGTAAGGATTATGTCCATTTGGACTTTGAGGCAATCCTGCAAGCATGGCAACCTCGTGGAGTTCAAGTTCAGCTAACTTTTTTCCGTAAAAGTAGTCGGCTGCTGTTCCAAAGCCATAGGTGTTACCAGACATCAAAATTTTGTTGAAGTACATCTCAAATATTTCATCTTTTTCATAATTGCGTTCCAATTGAAAAGCAAGCCAAGCTTCTTGCGCTTTTCTCTTAAGTGTTTTTTCATTTTTCAAAAATGAGTTTTTGATAACTTGTTGTGTAAGTGTACTAGCTCCTTGGGACCCAAACCCGCTGCGGAAGTTAGCTAATACAGCACCGCCTAGTCTATAAAAATCCATTCCGTTGTGAGAGTAAAAACGAACATCTTCAGTTGCAAGAATTGCATCTTCCATTAAAGAAGGTATTTCATTAAAGGGAACAAATTCTCTTTTTTCGATACCTGTTGTTAAGATTACATCCTTATTTCTATCTAGAATTTCTGAAGATAAGGGGTCTCGCAGTAGTTTTTCATCTAATTTAGGAGCAGAACTTGCATAATAAGCAAATAATCCACCACCAGCAAGGAGCCCAGCGAATCCTATCGCTATAAGAATTAAAAAGATTCTTTTAATAATCCTTTTTGTATTTTTGGGTTTCTTAGCCTTTTGCTGACTTGCTTGTTTACTTTTACGTAATTCTGTTCGGGATTTCATATGTTCACTCATTGATTTTCCTACCTTTCAATCTCGTCATTTGTATTTTCAACAAATGCACGAATTGCACTTATATAATCTAATCTAGGCATATAGCCTGGTTGTATTTCAGTTGCTAGCCTTTCAAACTCTTCAATCGTTATTGATTTTCTTCCACCTAATTTCATTCGATCCCATTTAATTTTGAAAAATTCATAAGGAAGTATGAAATAACGATCCAACGTTGAAAATTTGATAATTAAAAAAGAGAATCCACCTTGTTGTGTAACTTGTTCCATATGATCTACTTGGTGTTCATGAATATTACTTAATGGAAATGAAGTTTTAACCTTAGTTTCCTTTGCTTCAAAATCAATGTATCTTCCATTCCATACACCGTTATAATCGGTTGTGGAAGGTGCACGAAAATAGGCTTCAGTAATTCGAGCCGCGCTTCTTGCAGGATAACTAACGTTGACAATTTGAACAGGCACTGGTTTTTTGTGAATGACTGCTATAGCTTGGCTTAAATAATAATCATTTGATTCATTTAATTCATCTTCCAATGACTTCCCACGATTACTAAAAGAGCGATCACTGATTCGTTGATGTTTCGTTAATTGGTTGGGAACAAACCTTTTCCCATTTGGATATCTAATCGTCATACGTTCCACCTCGCATCACATTATTATATCATAAACATTGGACGGAATAGCCATAGGAAGGTTGCGTAAATAAATTAGAAAATCCTAATATGGAATGAATGTTCGAGTGTGAATGGTGAAATGTTCGAAAGTCTGATAAAATAATGAGTAAGTATCGGAAGAGGTGTTCTGAATGAATTTGGAAGAAAAATGTAGAGAATTATTAGTTGTATGCAACGAATGTCTAAATAGACACACAAAGATGCGGGAACTTGATCGGGATCCTGACTTTTTTATAGAAGTAAAACCATACGCAGATAAATACCATACCATGCTCGATGAATGGGCAAGTGAATCCTACGAGTGGATTAAAGAAGCGAAACCGAAATACGTGCATCCTGTACAAGTTGACGCACTAACGGATGCAATGAAACAGTTTATTGTTCAATCGTTTTATAAGAAAACGGGATTGAAACGATTTGTACTTTCGATTCGTTCCGCAGAATACACATTGAAAACCTTTTTGGATGCATTGGAGGAGGCGGAACGGAATGAGAAATAAGGCTTCGATTTTAGAGGTTGTTCATGAATTAACAACAAACTCTGGTTTATCGAAGAACGTGATTCATACTCGAACGATTGAAGGGAAGTCCGCAGTTTATGCAGATTTTCCGGAAAACCTTCATCCTTCTATTATTAAGGCTCTAAAACTAAAAGGAATTGAACAACTATATAGTCATCAAAAAGAAGCATTTAACTCTGCTTATGGAGGGGAATCATTCACAGCTGTTACGCCAACAGCATCGGGAAAATCGCTTTGCTATCATTTGCCTGTGTTGCAAAGCATTTTGGAAAACGAATCGTCTAGGGCAATTTATTTATTCCCAACAAAAGCATTAGCTCAAGATCAATTGGCAGATCTGCACGAATTAATCGAAGCGAGTGGAGAAACTATTCTTAGCGCTACGTATGATGGCGATACTGCACCCGGAATAAGAACTAAAGTTCGTAAATCTGGGCATATTGTTTTGACGAATCCTGATATGTTGCATTCTGGCATTCTTCCTCATCACACAAAGTGGGTTTCGTTATTTGAAAACTTGAAATATATCATAATAGATGAGCTTCATACTTACAAAGGTGTTTTTGGAAGTCATGTAGCGCATGTTCTTCGTAGATTGAAGCGGATTTGTAATTATTACGGAAGTGATCCAGTCTTTATCTGTACGTCTGCCACAATTGCGAATCCTCAAGAGCTTGCCAAGGCATTAACGAACACAGAAATGAGGCTGATTTCAAATAATGGAGCACCGGCCGGAAAGAAACATTTTATTTTTTATAATCCGCCAGTCATTCATCCAACGTTTGGAATTAGAAGGAGTGCGGTTCTAGAAGTTCGAGACATTGCATCTTTACTCTATCGTAAAGGCATACAAACAATTATCTTTGCAAAAAGTCGAGTACGCGTTGAAATGCTTGTGACCTATTTGAAAGAACTGACAAAGAAAAAGTTATTCGATGATAGCGTGATGGGTTACCGTGGCGGTTATTTACCATCTGAGCGTAGAAAGATTGAAAAAGGCCTTCGTGATGGTCAAATCCGTACAGTTGTGAGTACGAATGCGTTAGAACTTGGAATAGATATTGGGCAACTACAAGCTTGTATAATGACAGGATACCCAGGTAACATCGCAAGTGCTTTTCAACAAGCGGGACGAGCAGGTAGAAGACAAGAGGAGTCGCTCGTTATTTACGTTGCTCAGTCAGTAGCGCTTGACCAATACATTATTCAACATCCAGATTATTTATTGGGGCAATCTCCAGAAGAAGCACAAATACATCCGGATAATATGTTCATATTAATGGATCATTTGAAGTGCGCCTCATTTGAATTGCCATTTACATTGTCTGAAATGTACGGTGAATTTGAAGTGCAAGAGTTACTAGCGTTTCTTGAGAGTGAAGGAATACTTATTCGCACGACAGAGAAATGGCACTGGATGACAGATAGTTTTCCGGCTAGTGAAGTGAGTCTTCGGTCTGCTGCGCAGGAAAATGTTGTTATAATTGACAAAACAATTCCCAAAGAAACACGGGTAATTGGTGAAATGGACCGCTTCAGTGCTCTTACGCTTTTACATGAAGAAGCTATTTATATACACCAAGGGACTCAGTTCCAGGTCGAAATTCTAGATTGGGAAGAAAAGAAAGCCTATGTAACGGAAGTAGACGTTGATTACTTTACAGATGCAAACTTAGCAGTTGAACTTAAAGTAATGAACGAAGACGACAAAAATACCTTTGGGCAAAATGAAGCAACATACGGCGATATAGCGGTCATGGCAATGGCTACTATCTTTAAAAAAATTCGATTTCAAACGCACGATAATATAGGTTCGGGAGTAATTACATTACCGACTGTTGAACTACATACATCCTCAACATGGTTTTCATTTAATGTACCAATAGGATGGACAGAGGCTAGTTTGACAGATGCAATGACAGGTGTAGCTTATGCCATCCAGTCATTTATCCCGTTATTTGTTAGGTGTGATAGATCGGATATTCATGTTGTACCACAAGTGAAAGCGGTACATACCGAACGACCAACAATCTTTATCTACGACAGTTATCCAGGTGGTATTGGATTAAGTGAAAAAATTCATAGTCGATGGGACACATTATTAAAAGAAGCTGCACTACATGTATCCTCATGTAGCTGTACTGAAGGCTGTCCAGTTTGTATTGGGGCGCAAGAAGTTGGTGTAGGTATGAAAAAAGATGTAAATAATCTTCTCCATATATTAGCTGGAGGGAATTCCAATGTCCTATGAACAAAAATTAATGGCGATGAAGAAATTATTGAAGAAACCAGATAAAAAGAAAAGCATTGAACCAGTTAAGAAAGCTAAAACAAGTCCATTTTACGAAAAAGTATGGCTAGAAGCGGGACTTGAAAAAGAAGTAAATGAACATGGCATTGTTTATAAGCGTACCGTAATTTATGACAAGGAATATATGCACGGAACTGTAGTGTTATCAGAATTAGGACGGTCAATAGAGAAGTGGATTGAATCCGATGAAACACATCCCTTAACGCCGGTTAATATGAATAAACTCGTATTTTTTGATACAGAAACGACAGGTTTAAAAGGAGTAGGAACACTAATTTTCCTATTAGGCTTTATTGAGCAAGTAGGATCTTCATTTATGCTTACTCAATATGTACTTCCAGGCCCCGACCATGAAGCAGCATTTTTATACGCTTCAAGACTTTGGGAAGAGAAATTCACACTTGTTACATATAACGGGAAAAGTTTTGATGTGCCCCAACTTGAAACACGTTGGACGATGAATCGGAAAGTATTACCTGCTTTACTTTCCCACGACCATATAGATTTATTACACAGTTCTAGACGCATTTGGAAAGAAGAAGTAAGTAGATTTCGTTTAAGTGTGATTGAGGAAGAAAAACTTGAGTTTTTCAGAGATGGAGATATTCCCGGTCATATGGCTCCAATTATTTATCAGGATGCTGTAAAAAATGGCCGGGCAGAAATGTTGATGAAGGTTCTAACGCATAATGAATGGGACATCCTTTCACTTGTTGCTCTCTATATACATGCTACGGATATCGTACTTGGTATAGATAAATCTGTGACAGCAGTGACACAAACAAATATAGGGAAATGGTTTTCTGATTTAAAATCATATGATCGGAGCAAACTTATATTTGAAAAGGTCATAGAAGATTACGGACTGGATCATCCAATCACTCACTTCCACTTCGCGAATATAATGAAGCGAGAAGGGAAGAATTCAGAAGCAATATCCTCATTTTCAGTAGCCGCAAGGAATTTGACTGGGCGCGAACAATTACTCTCCTTGGAGGCATTGGCCATGTTGTACGAACATAAGCTAAAAGAGTTACCTAAAGCACTTGAACATACTAAGATGGCGCTTAAGATACTTGAGAATGAAGATGAACTAACAAGTCGATTTAAAATACGTAAAGAAAAAGATTTCCTGCATCGGGAAATGAGATTATTCCGTAAATTATTTCCCGGGTAAGCGCATGAATCGACAAAGTAAAATTAATGCTGTTATAAAAAGACAATTTATAAAGATTTATGTTACAATATGAAATATGTAAACATAGATGGAAGGGCGATTTTCATGGACACTAAATTAGACTCGAAAACGATACTTGAAAAAGAATTCAAGACAGGGATTCGCGGCTATAATCAAGAAGAAGTTGATTTATTTCTTGATGATATCATTCAAGACTACCAAACTTTTAATAAAGCGATTATTGAATTAAAAAATGAAAATGCACGTATTCAAGAAGAGTTGACTGCTGCTCAGAAACGCCCTGCTGCAGGGAGTGTAGGAACAACGAACTTTGATTTATTGAAACGTATTTCCAATCTAGAACGACACGTGTTCGGTAGCAAAATGTACGAACAAGAATAATTGCTTATGCAATTCAATTGTTGTATACTAACAAAACCATAGTGCAAATTTAGGTAATCGCTGCAACGCTAGACGTTGTAGAGGAAAGTCCATGCTCACACAGTTCTGAGATGACTGTAGTGTTCGTGCTCGGCGAAAAAATAAGCCGTGGCTTCGCGCTTTGCGTGTTGACGGCGGTAGTAAGTCCTACGTCTGAATGTATTTTTGGATACGGATTAGGCTACCTGAAAAGTGCCACAGAAACGTAGCCAACTCGGAAACGGGTTGGATGGAACGCGGTAAACCCCACGAGTGAGAAACCCAAATTATGGTAGGGGCACTCTTCTGAAGGAATTGAACTGAAGAAGGGACAGGTTTAGCCTGTAGATAGATGATTACCACCCTAGTACGAGGCTTTGGCCGTTTGAGTACACGGGAACAAAACATGGCTTATCGAATTTCCTATGGTTTTATCTTTATTAAACAAGCAAATGCTCTCCGAAATGTTGGAGAGTTTTTCTTTTGGTGTATATATAAAAGTGAAGTTGAATTTACATAAAAATTAATACAGAAACGTAAAGGAGTGATGAATCGTTGACTGACTTTAAATTAGTTGCAACGACAGCGATGGGTCTTGAATCGATTGTAGCAGATGAAGTGAAGGCGCTAGGATTTAAGACAACTACGGAAAATGGAAAAATATATTTTCAAGGTGATGGTGCTGCAATCGCTAAAGCGAATATGTGGCTTCGTGTAGCAGACCGTGTTCGAATAATTGCAGGAGAATTCCATGCAACCACTTTTGATGATTTATTTGAACAGACAAAGGCGATTCCATGGGAACAATTTTTATCGGTCGATGCTGCATTTCCTGTAGCGGGAAAATCCGTCAAATCGACATTGTATAGTGTTCCAGACTGCCAAGCGATAGTTAAGAAAGCAATCGTAGAACGCTTGAAAATTGCATATAATAAAGTAGGATTTCTTGATGAAACAGGTCCGCTTTATAAACTAGAAGTTTCCATCCTGAAAGATAAAGTAACATTAACAATCGATACAAGTGGAACGGGTCTTCATAAACGCGGATATAGATTAGGACAAGGGGATGCCCCACTAAAAGAAACAATGGCAGCAGCGTTAGTTAAATTAACTCGCTGGAATCCAGATCGTCCATTCCACGACCCTTTTTGTGGATCAGGAACAATTGCAATTGAAGCAGCGATGATTGGGCAAAATATTGCACCGGGTTACAATCGCGACTTTTTAAGTGAAGAGTGGCCATGGATTAATAAGGAAGTTTGGGAACAAGTAAGAGAAGAAGCTGAAGATCTTGCAAAATACGATCAGCCACTTGATATTTCTGGTTCTGATATTGATTCTAAATTAATAAGAATTGCTGAAGGTAATGCCGCAGAGGCAGGTTTTAATGACATAATAAACTGGTACCAATCAGATGTTAAGGATATTACAGTTAATGGATTAAATGGTGTAATGCTTGGGAATCCTCCATATGGAGAGAGATTGGGCGAAACTGAGGAAGCTGAGGATCTAACAAGGATTCTTGGAGATGTGATGAAAGATCATCCATCTTGGTCAGTCTACATGCTTTCATCCTTAGAAAATTTTGAAACGATGTATGGAAAACGTGCAACGAAAAAGAGGAAATTATTTAATGGGTTTATTCGCACTGACCTTTATCAGTACTGGGGTAAAAGACACTAAAGAAAAGCGCAAGCACCCGTGTAGCTCGCGAAAGAAATAGGGGAATCCACAGAAGTCGCACTTTGACTTTTGGGGATTTCATCTTTTCTGCAGTGGGCTGGGTGCTGAAGACTAGACACTAAAGAAAAGCGCAAGCACCCGAGTAGCTCGCGAAAGAAATAGGGGAATCCACAGAAGTCGCTTTTTGACTTTTGGGGATTTCATCTTTTCTGCAGTGAGCTGGGTGCTGAAGACTAGACACTAAAGAAAAGCGCGAGCACCCGAGTAGCTCGCGAAAGAAATAGGGGAATCCACAGAAGTCGCACTTTGACTTTTGGGGATTTCATCTTTTCTGCAGAGAGCTGGGTGCTCAAGACTAGACACTAAAGAAAAGCGCAAGCACCCGTGTAGCTCGCGAAAGAAATAGGGGAATCCACAGAAGTCGCTTTTTGACTTTTGGGGATTTCATCTTTTCTGCAGAGAGCTGGGTGCTGAAGACTAGACACTAGAAGAAGGAAGGAAGAGGACTCCCTCTTCCTTTTCCATGTAAATTAGGAAGGGGTTTCATATGAATAGAAAGATGCCATTCCCTTTGTCGAAAGATAAATCATTTTACGACTCACTGAACGACTGGATCGGTGATACGTTATACGATGATTTAACCGAAAAAGGTTTTGAATGCCGAGATGAACAAATTTATATGGCGTTCCAAATTGAGAAAGCTCTTAAAGAAAAACAGGTATTGTTTGCAGAAGCAGGAGTTGGTACTGGGAAAACAATCGCCTACCTACTCCCAGCAATTGCCTATGCAAGATATACAGGTAAACCAGCCCTAATTTCATGTGCGGATGAAACACTAATCGACCAATTAGTGAAAGAAGACGGAGATATAAAGAAAATTAGTGAGGCACTAGGTTTAAATATAGATGTCCGGCTTGCCAAGGCTAGGAGCCAATACCTTTGTTTGAAGCAACTAGAGGAAACAGGAAATCGTTCAAATGAAGAGTATATTGAGGAGATTGAAGACCGAATTCCTGATTTTGTTTATGGGAGTGGTTCACTGCAATCGATTGTACCTTACGGAGAACGATCAGATTATCCGGAGTTAAGTGATGAACAATGGAAAACCGTTAATTATCAACCAATCCAGCAATGTGCTGCTTGTGATCTAAGAAACCGTTGTGGTCAAACCATTCACCGGAATCATTATAGAGAATCACTCGAAATAATTATATGTTCACATGATTTTTACATGGAACATATTTGGACGAATGAATCACGTGTTCGGCAAGGGCAATTACCGTTACTGCCCGAAACTTCAATGATCGTTTTTGATGAAGGTCACTTGCTAGAATACTCTGCGCAACGTGCATTAACCTATGAAGTGCAAAATAGTACATTATTAAATTTACTTGAACGCGTAATGGTAGATGATGTTCGAGAAGAAACATTACAACTAATGGAATTGCTTATCGACACTCACGAAGCATTCTTTCAATTACTTAAAGCATCAACGGAAGAATCGGTGAATGAGCGTAAAGCGATTGAGAAATCTGAAGTTCTCTTTGACCTGGGTAAAGAAGCGATACAAATTTCAACAGCTTTACTCGATGAATTTGTTTTTGAAGGTGAACTTTACACAATACCCGAATATGATTTGAAAATGGTAGAAGAATATTTGGATCAATATATTTTTTCAATGGAATTGTTTGTTTCCGAAACTGATGCTGTTGACTGGTTAGAAGAAAGAGAAGGCGAGTCCACGTTAGTTATTATGCCTCGATTGGTAACGGATATTTTGAGAGAAAAGCTATTTTCATCTAAAATGCCGATTGTTTTTTCTTCAGCGACTTTATCTGTTCAAGAAGATTTTAGTTACTTAGCAGATGGATTGGGCATTCAGGACTATCTATCATTCTCGGTAGAGTCTCCTTTTGATTATGAAGAAGTGATGGAAGTCTATGCCCATGATTTAGACGCAAGTATGAAAACAAAACGCGCGATAGAACTGATAGAGGAAGGGGATCAGACACTTATCCTCTTTAAATCAGAATATGCTATGAAAACATTCAAAAATCAAATTCCGGATAGTTGGAGAGATAAGATTGCATTTGAAGGCGAACGAGAATTATCTTCAATCGTTCGGGATTTTCAAGAGAAAAATGTTCAAGTACTTTGTTCATATCATTTGTGGGAAGGTTTGGATATTCCGCAAGATGCATTAACACGTGTTATTATACACGACTTGCCATTTCCTCCAAAAGATCCTTTATTTGAAGCGAAACGTGAGCATGCAACTGATGCGTTTCGTGAAGTGGATTTACCGTTCATGTTATTGCGTCTTAGACAAGGTGCTGGAAGACTAATTCGAACGTCAGCTGATTCTGGATCAGTTCACCTGTTGTTGGATAAGGAAGAACAAGCGATGAAGCCAGAAATCGAATCTATTTTCCCAGTTAAAATGAAAATTACAGTTTGATGCATCATTGAACTCTTTCTGACAGGTTTAATCTTTACCGATAGATATGGATATAGGCAATATCGTTTAGAATGAATATCTCTTGGCACTGCTTCGGCAGTGCTTTTCTTATACCTGTTTATATTTCAGAATCATAGATGCAATGCTGTTGGAGTGTGAACGTAGTAAAAATTGTTCAACAATTAAGTCTTAATATATAATAAGTATGTAAGATAAACTAACGTATTGGATTCAATTCCGGTTTGGGATATCCATGGATTGTTTATCAAATAGGAATGAGGCGCAGAATATGGAGCAGGAAAAAATAACTGTGAAAAATATTGCTACTTGGTTCTGGAAATGGTTTTTGAATAATAAAGTGGTCAGCATTTTATTAATTTCATTGTTAATGTTATTGAATTTATACTTTTTTTCAAAGATTACATTTATATTTAATCCTATTAAAGAGTTTTTTAGCGTGATTGGTTTACCTGTAGTAATGGCCGGTATCTTATATTATTTAGTAAATCCTTTAATTGATTGGATGGAAAGAAGGAAAGTTCCTCGGGTTGGAGGAATAACAATTGTTTTTCTAATTATTATTGGGCTCGTTGTATGGGGAATAATTATTTTGATTCCAATCGTACGTGAAGAAACATTGAGACTAATTGCAAATTGGCCAACGTATTGGGATAAGGTCATTACACAATTTGACAATATGTTACGAAGTAATGTCTTTTCTCAATTGCAAAATCAATTAACTGATATCAATCAAAGTATTTTAAAATCAATATCTGAGCAAGCGAAGAATGTTCTGAATTCAACTTTCAATGGTATAGGTAGTGTCGTAGGAACAGTTACAAATGTAGTCATAGCAGTTGTGACGATGCCGATACTTTTATTCTTTTTATTAAAAGATGGACGGAAGTTACCGTATCATTTCATGAAATTCATTCCGACAAAGATGCGCTTAAGTACATATAACTTATTAAAAGAAATCAATTCACAAATAAGTCAATATATACGTGGTCAATTATTGGTAGCATTTTTTGTTGGGCTAATGTTTTGGATTGGTTTTGCAATAATTGGTCTTGAATATGCTGTCTTACTAGCGGTATTGGCTGGAGTTCTAAATTTGGTTCCATATTTAGGTTCTTTTTTGGCGATTATTCCAATATTAATCATCGCATTGGTTGCATCACCTGCTATGCTCGTTAAGGTAATCATTGTATTTGCGATTGAACAACTTCTTGAAGGTCGATTAATTCAACCGTTAATTTTGGGAAGTAATTTGAACATACACCCAGTAACTATTATAGTTGTATTATTGACAAGCGGAAAATTATTTGGCATACCCGGAGTAATTCTTGGTATACCAGCCTATGCAGTGCTGAAAGTGATTATTGTGCATGTTTTTAATTGGTATCAAACGTATTCTGGGCTGTATGTGGATGGCTATAATCCAGCACCTAAACCAAATGAGCCGATTGGGGTTAAAGAAAGAAAAAGTAGGTTTAAAAAATAAATAGTCAAAGGTTGAATCGAATAGTCAAAATCGGAAATATAAAAACTAAGGACAGCCCCCAAGATGAGGAACTGTCCTTAGTTTTCGTCAATTGTTAATAGTACAGTTAACTGTCCACCATCTTCTAGTTGAACTGGCAGTTTAAATGCTTGCTTAAACCCATAAAATTTGGTCTTTCCAGACAGAACTGTTGGTGGAGAAATATCAAGAATAAGATTGTTTTTTTCCAATACAGTACAAAGATTACCTGCGATCATATTACCTAGTTCACCTGTAAAAGATTCTATCATTTCGCCTTCAATGGCCATTCCAAACATTGCTTGTCCAATGGTATCAATAACGTCAATTGTTGTATCGATAATTAGTCTTCCTTTAATACCACCGACGAGTCCAATAAGTACACTTAGCTCAGTCTGTTCATATGGTTGAGACGTTAAGGTAGGGGGAAGCACATCTAGTTTTACTGGGATGACAGTCGTTAGTGAAGTGATTGTTCCATTTAAGATCATTTGTATATGTTTAGATGTGCTCATAAAGTCTAACTCTCCTTAATTTAGATAATAGGTCAATAATATCATGAATTGCGACACGAAGAAACAAATTTCGACAAAATCAAATTAGTGAATCTTTACTTTAAAGAACAATGGTATGATAGAAGTAGTTTAATTGATGAAGGGATAGAATTATTCATGTCAGAGTTTACGAACAAACTTACATATTTATTAGAAGAAACAGCGTCATTAGGACAGGTTTTCAAAGAAAATGGTGATGAGGAACGATATAAGAAAATAGAATTGTTTGCAGAGAAAATAATTACAGAAGAATATATGATAGGCTACGCAGGTCATTTCTCTGCTGGGAAATCTTCGATGATCAATGCCCTTACAGGTGGAGATTTATTGCCTTCGAGTCCAATACCAACAAGTGCAAACATCGTTAAAGTTAGGAAAAGTGAAACAGATTATTGTGTTATTCATTCTACTGACGGTACTGCTGTAAAGTATGGTGGTCAGGGTTTGTCAGCTGCGGTGAAGTCCTTTAGTAAGGATGGGGCTGCCGTTTCATTAGTAGAAATTGGACATAAAGAATCTACACTTCCGGATGGAATAACGGTTATGGATACACCTGGTGTCGATTCAACTGATGATGCCCACCGAGTTTCCACAGAGTCTGCACTTCACTTAGCAGATCTTGTTTTCTATACAATGGATTACAATCATGTTCAATCTGAATTGAACTTTCGATTTACAAAAGAATTATTGCGATATAACCAAAACGTATACTTAATCATTAATCAAATTGACAAGCATAGAGAAAGCGAACTGCCATTTACCGCATTTAAAAAATCAGTGGAAGATTCATTCCGAATGTGGGGAGTTGAACCACGAGGTATTTTCTATACGTCGTTAAGAGAACTGGACATGCCAAATAATGACTTTGAAAAAGTGAAGACAATTGTTGACGGGTCAATAGAGCATTGGCAGGAGCATTTTATAGAAAATGCTGAGCAAACACTCGGAAAACTTCGTGACGAACACGAAAAGTTCTTATCTGATGAAATAGAGGAAAGAAAACAAAGTGCAAATGACATAGTTTTAGATGATGAATGGAATAAGAAGAACGAGTTCATTAAAGAAGTCTCAGAGTTGAAAAAATTACACACTCTTATAAATGGTGATGGTTTTGCTAATAATTTTGATGAAAAGAGAAATGAGCTACTTAGAAATGCTGCAATAACACCTTATGAAACACGAGAGTTATTAAAGTTATATTTGGAATCCTTGTCTTCTCGATTTAAAGTTGGTTTGATTTTTGGGGCTAAAAAAACAAGTGAAGAAAAAAGTAGAAGAAAAGATGCCTTTTTTGATAATTTAAGTGAACTTGTTCATGCTCAAATTGAAGTGCATTTAAAAATACTAATGAAAAACGCTTTAAAACAAGCTGGAATTTTAACCGATGAACGATCATTAGCAATCGATTCACTGGATCTTTCCATTTCAACCGAATCCTTAGAAAAAGAATTCAGTGCAACAGACGTATTAACAGGAGATGCTATATTAAATCAAGCGGATCGATTAAAAACAGTTATTCAGACTTCATTTCGCCGTTTGACTGAAGACTGGAAAAACGAGATGGCACTAGTTGCTACTAATTCAGGGACCGAAAATCATGAATTATTGGAACGTAAAACAACTAATCTAAATAAAAAAATTGACGCGATTACACAAGTAGAAAGTGTGGAAAAACGTTTAGATGCATTAAGAAGCAATAGCAATCCACTTTCCTCAGTAGAGTTAGAAAGACGTGACGTATTAATTGCGAGCTGGAAGAAAAGAGATACACTTCAGATTACGGAGTATAATGCGGAGCAAGAGATTGAAGAAATTCCGATTTTAAAGTTGGAAAATCAAAATGAAAAAAATGAAACAGTAGTATACGATACGATTCAGACTTCTGGTAAGGCAGCTCGAGTTGCGGAAATAATTCAAGATGTTCCGGGATTTATTCAAACTGCTGAATATTTAAAGAATAAAGGAGATAGATTGGACGGTCAAGAATTTACTGTTGCATTGTTTGGAGCATTTAGTGCTGGTAAATCTTCATTTTCTAATGCATTAATTGGTGAGAACATACTTCCGGTTTCACCGAATCCTACAACTGCGACGATCAATAGAATCCGTCCTGTTTCAGAGGAAAAGCAAAGTGGAACCGCAGATGTGTTGTTGAAAACACATGAAAGGATGACGGAGGATGTTCTTCGCTCTTTTAATGCACTTGGTTTTTCATTAGATTCGCTAGAACTTGCCTATTCAAAGGTCAGCGAAGCGTTAAATCAAGAATTAGTTGATGAATCCTTACATATTCATAAAGCTTTCATTAGTGCATTTCAACAAGGGTATCCCGTTTACAAAGAAAGTCTAGGAACTATTATTACTGTAGAACGGGAAGAATTTATAAAATTTGTAGCTGAAGAAAATCGTAGTTGCTTTGTTGAATCCATTGACTTTTTCTATGATTGCGAGTTAACGCGCAAAGGGATTACGTTAGTAGATACACCAGGGGCTGATTCAATAAATGCGCGTCATACAGATGTAGCCTTCGATTACATCCGCAATGCTGATGCGATACTTTTTGTTACGTACTATAACCACGCATTTGCGAGAGCAGATAGAGAGTTTCTTGTGCAACTCGGACGCGTTAAGGATGCATTTGAGCTAGATAAAATGTTTTTCATCGTCAATGCGATTGATTTAGCTTCAAATGATGAGGAAGCAGAGGCTGTCAAATCATTCGTTGCCGAGGAGTTACAAAAATTTGGCATAAGGTACCCTAGAGTACACGGAATTTCTAGTTTGGAGGCACTTCATTCAAAAGTTGAGGGGCGACAAGATCCTTTAATGAGTAAATTTGAAGAAGAGTTTCATCATTTCCTCGAACATGACTTAAAAGGATTGGCCGTTCAAGTCCTAGAGGAAGAAACAACAAAAGCGACAGATCGTTTAGCTTCATTAATTTCAAGGACGGAAGCCAATTTATTACGGAAAAGTGAAAGACTTGAGGAATTAACGAAACTTGAAGCTGAACTTAGAACGAAGTACGAATATAGTTTTGCGGAAGTGCTAACAAAAGGTGCGTCCGATGAAGTAAGCGAATTGGTATATTACATTCTGCAAAGAGTATTTTTACGATTTGGCGACTTTTTCAAGGAGTCATATAATCCATCCGTGTTTTTAAATCAATCTGCTGATCGGGCATTAAAAAACGCACTTGACGAAGCAGTTGGGATGCTTGGTTTTGATGTCACTCAAGAATTAAAAGTAACGAATTTACGAATGCTTAATTACATGAAAAAACAATTAGTTGAACGTCAAAAGTCAGAACAGATTGCTTTGAAAGAAAAAGACGGCTCATTAGCTCCTTCCCCCTACGAACCTTTAGATGCGGATATGTTGTCTTTTGATGCACCATTTACGAACCCACAAGTATATAGTAGCGTAAATAAGTTATTTAAAAATCAACGATCCTTTTTTGAAAAAGGTGAACGTGACTTATTAAGAGATCGACTAGAAGAACGACTAAAAGAAGATACAGCAATTTATCTAGGCCAACAAAAAGAGCGTTTGGAGCATTGGGCGAATCTTTGGATTGATAAAGAAGCAGAGGGACTTAGACAACATTTCTTAAATGAATGTCTAAACCAGTTGGATACCGAGAGAACATTACTAAGTAATAACGATAGTATCGAAGAATGGCGAACAATTTATGCTCAATTACAAGAAGAGGGGTTGATTTAATTGAATAAAGTATTCGTTTCAGTAAATGATATTACTCCAAATGATTATAAATGGATTGACACTCGATTTTCGTTGCAAAATGTAGATTTAGGATTAAAAAAGTATGAGGAAGCCCACGTTAGTGGAGCAACCTATTGGCATCTTGAACGTGATTTATCGGATATGCAAAAAAAGAATGGACGACATCCTATGCCTGATAAGGATTCTTTAATTGAATTATTTCAAAAAAGTGGACTATCACTTGCTGACAACATTATTGTTTATGACGATGGTGGGAGCCCATTTGCTGCAAGGGCTTGGTGGATTTTACAATATGCAGGATTTACTAATTCCTATATTGCTCTTGAAGGTTTTGAAGCTATTAAGAATGCTGGCATACCAGTAGATTCTGAGGTGTCGAACTCTGAACGGACATCTGTTTCTCCAGTTTGGGATGAAGCTATTTATGTGGATCGATCATTTGTTGAGAAGACTGTTGCAAATGAAACATCGAGTCTATTACTTGATGCTCGTGCAGCTGAAAGATATAGGGGAGAAGTTGAACCACTTGATCCAATTGCAGGTAGAATTCCAGGAGCATTAAACTTTGATTGGGAACAATTGAAAGAAGATGGTCAATTTATAATGGGGGAAGCTTTTCAAGAGAAATTAGGAGAAACAGTAGATCCTTCTCAAGAGATAACTGTATATTGTGGGAGCGGCGTTACAGCAGCACCGCTTTATGCAATGCTTGCTCATTATGGTTATTCAAATCTCCATCTTTACGTTGGGAGCTATAGTGACTGGATTTCAGAAGAAGGTGCCATCGTAGAAAAAGACTAACCCCAGGAGGTTTCAAGAATGCAGTATGCATTATTTGGCGACATTCATTCTGCAAAAGAGGACTTAGAAAAGGTTCTTGCTCACATTAATGAAAAATCTCCTACTGCCGTTCACATTGGCACAGGGGATTTATTCGAGTGCACGATAAGTAAAAAGAAAATTACAGACTATAAATATGAAAAGCTTCAAGATGTTATGATCATTCCTGAAGGTTTTCTAGAAATGTTAGATTTTTCTTCGATAAGAGGGAATCAGGAAGAACGAATTGTTTCCATTACAAGGAGCAATGATGCTCTTCGTTCCCAAATAGCAATGTTACCGGAAATATTGAAGATAGGGAACGCGAAAGTTATTCATGGACATCAGTGGAAGTGGGAAGGTACCCCTTGGTCTCTGATCGATACTGGAGTAGAAGACGATCCATTAATTTTTTATGGACATAGTCATCGTTCGGAGTTACGCATTAATACTATTCAGCAGGACATTGAATTTGGAGTCCCTTATCTACTAGAAGACGGACAAGCTTACGTAAATGTTGGTGCGGTGATTAGTGATAGGGAATGGGTACTCTATGATAGCTTGGCTAACACGGTCACTTTTATGAAAGCTGCAACGGACACGTGAAGAAGTTGGTAGGGGAATGGTTTATCAAATAATGTTTACTTTTGATGGAGGGCTGCTTTTGCAAGTGCATCTGCAGCACGGTTCTCCGAAGTTGGAATCCATTTGATGAAAAAGTAATCAAATGTATGAATGATATTAATTATTTCTGTAAGAAGTTCTTTTTGATCTTCACTTTTAACATATTCCTTTTCTACAGCCATAACGACAATTTGTGAATCAGAACGTGCAGATACGATACCAGTTGTTAATTTAGCAACTTCTTCAAGACCTCGTAATAAGGATATAAATTCGGCAGTGTGATTATTTGTAGGTTGAATGGGTTCTGAAATTTTCAGATGATTCCCTTCACCTTTAATAAAAATACCAATCCCGCTTTTACCTGGGTTTCCTGCACTTGCACCATCTACATATAATTCAATCATGTATATGTTCACCCCATCTGACCAATATCTTTTATTGTTACTTAGAGTATAATCTTACTTATAAAAGAATACAACGCTCATGTTTTGTGCGAGAATATTATGGAATGGTCATTAGTAATTTATGAGATTAAAGGTTGTTTTATTAAAAAAACAGCGCGTCAAAAAAAGCGAAAAAATATCCCGTTGGCAATAATGCTCACGGGATTAATTGATTATCATTCAATTTCAATTTTTACGACATTGGCCGCCTGAGGACCACGATTCCCTTCAATGATTTCAAAGGATACGGACTCACCTTCATCAAGTGTCTTAAATCCTTCACCTACAACACCGGTAAAGTGAACAAATATGTCTTCACCATCATCGGCTTCAATAAAACCATAGCCTTTTTCGTTGCTGAACCATTTCACTTTTCCTTGATACATAGTCTGTTCCTCCTCAGAGAATCAATGTCACCCACATCTTTACGTGGATACTTTATACTATACATGATTCGACATGTAACGTCAACGATTCGCCGGAATCTTCTGATATGTCTAAACTACTAATAAGAAAGAAAGTGATAAAGTGAAGTCAATTATTGAAGAGTGTACAGGCTTAGTCTATAAAATATATGCGAATTACGACGCTAGTCATGATTTCGCTCATATCGAACGAGTAATGAAAAATGCAGAAGATATTATGAAAACTGAACTTACGTATGATGAAGATGTGATTCGATTAGCTGTCCTATTGCATGATGTAGAAGATGCGAAATACAAATCAAAAGACACTCCATCTGTAGTAGAGATTTTAAAGTCAATTGGTGCTTCTAACATGCTAATAAATAAAGTAGTTCGTTGCATTGAAAGTGTTTCATTCAGTGGAGGTAATGAGCAGCAACTTACATCTATTGAAGGTGCAATCCTACGTGACGCGGATCGGTTAGATGCTATTGGAGCAATAGGAGTTGCTCGAGCATTTGCGTTTGGTGGGGCCAAAGGTAGAAAATTATACGATGAAAAGGAATTAATACGTACAAAAATGAGTGAGGAAGAGTATCGTGCACGTGGTACGGCATCGGTCACTCATTTTCACGAGAAGTTATTATTATTAAAAGAATTAATGGTAACAAATGAAGGGAAAAGGTTGGCAGAGGAACGACATGTGTTTATGGTAGGTTTTCTAAAACAGTTAGAAAAGGAAATAGGACTTTAATTCATTATGTTATAAAATAAATCCTTCCCTAGTTTATGGGAAGGATTTTATTTTGGTTCTTATATAAAATTCATTTTATTCTCTCGTTCCTTATAAAAGGATCCAAGAAATCCTTGTTCATAAGCAAATCCTGCTCGAAGTAATACTTCTTCATTCATTGCTGCACTTGCAAGCTGAAGTCCGACGGGTAATCCATTTGAAGCAATACCGCAGGGAATAGAAAGTGCAGGTTGACCCGTTAAGTTGAAGACGGCTGGAATCCGAATCATTGAATTAAATGTACTATCCGTAATTCCGTTAATTGTCATTTGTTCTTTTCCGATCTGCTGGGCAGTATCTGGCATAGTTGGTGTGGCAAGCACATCAATAGTTTCAAATAACGTTTCAAACTGATTAAAAAGTTCATTTTTCCTTTTTAAAGCTTTAATATAATCCAAAGCGGTAATCGAATGACTAACTTCAAGTGAAGCTTTTACGTCAGAACCAAATGAATCCAAGTTGGAAAGAATGGATTGTTCATGAACGAAACCCGCTTCAGCGATACCAATACTGAATGACAATGCCAAGTCTTCGGAAGAGAACGGAACTTCAACTTGAACGAGTATAGCACCCATTTGTTCAAAGTTTTGAAGTGCTTGCTCATATAGTTTTGTAGTTTCATTATTAATTAACTCATTAAAATAATTGCTAGGAACTCCGATACGAAGACCACGAATGTCCTCTCTAAGTACACCAGAATAATTTCTTCCTGTCATTGCATCCATCATCATCCCTAAATCTTCCATGTTTTTAGTAAGTGGACCAATATGATCAAGCGTCCAAGAAATATGTTTTACATTTGAATCATCAATCAACCCATGAGTAGGCTTCAACCCAACGATTCCGGTAGAAGCTGCTGGTATACGGATAGAGCCAGCAGTATCTGTACCTACAGATGCAAGTCCAAGGGATGCCGCTACTGCTACGCCTGATCCACCACTTGAACCACCAGGTGTGTACATGGTATTCCAAGGATTTTTAACGTCACCATGAAAAGGGTTATTTGAAGTTATGCCAAATGCATACTCATGCATATTAACCTTTCCTAAGCAAACGGCGCCTTCCTTACGAAGTCTACGTATAATACCCGCATCTACGGTTGGAATGAATCCTTCATCGATTTTAGACCCACTTGTTGTAAGAATCCCTTTTGTATATAAATTATCTTTATAGCTTATGGGGATACCCTCTAAAATTCCCGTAATATCGTTTGACAAATACTTTTTCTCAGCAATTGTTGCTTGTTGAATAGCTAGCTCCGCGGTTACGGAAATAAAGGCATTCAATTCCTGTGCATTTTCAATTCGCTGTAGATGATCTTTAGTTAATTCAACCGGTGATAATTCTTTGTTTGAGAATTTGCTTTTAATCTCTTTAATCGATAAATTTTGCATGTTTATCCTCCTTGAAATAAATATCTATTCACTAAGTATAACATATGAAAGCGCTTCTATTTTTTGATTCATTCTGATATTCTGGAATGTAAAGATAATTCTTGTAATTAGGTGAAATGTTTTAGGTATAAAGTACCCTTTACTGAAAAAAGGAAATCTGCTGTCAGTGACTGATATCACTGGGTTTAGCGGGATAATGCGAATTTTTGTTCTCTGAAAAATATTTGTTCTGCTGTTTATAGTTTGTTATGATAAAAACAATCGAATGTAAAATTTTGTTCGTCTGACAAAGTTCATTCACGAGGGGGATAGTAGTTAAACTGTTCTTTTTAAAGACAATAACTATTAATGGAAAAAAAGGGGTATTGATTTTTATGCGTAAGATGACAATGGTAGTAGCAGCTTTTTTATTAATTGTATTATCAGCATGTAGTAGTGAGGCAAGTAAAGACAGCATTAAAGTGATTAAATTTGCTGATGCTGGATGGGATAGTATCCGAGTACACAATAGTATCGCACAACGGATTATTGAAGAAGGATACGGTTATGAAACAGAAGTAGTGCCTGGTTCTACACCGGTAACATTTCAAGGATTAGCAAAAGGTGATATTAACGTCTACATGGAAGCATGGACGGAAACAATAGGGGATCCATATTACGATGCTGTAGAAGATGGATCAGTTATCAGTTTATCGACAAACTTTGATGATAATGCACAAGGACTTTTTGTACCAACTTATGTAATTGAAGGTGATAAAGAAAGAGGGATTGAACCAATCGCTCCTGATCTGAAAACAGTTCAAGATTTAGAGAAGTATGCTCATTTATTCCCAGACCCTGAAGAAAGAAGTATGGGACGAATTGTTGGAGCACCTTCTAGTTGGGCAGTTAGTGAACACTTAGGAATTAAAGTTGAAACTTATGGTTTAGATGAGCACTACAATTATCTAGCTCCAGGATCAGATTCAGCAATTGTAGCTTCTTTAGCTACTGCTTACACAAAAGGTGAAGCATGGGTTGGTTACTACTGGTCTCCAACTTGGGTAACTGCAAAATATGATTTAACAATGTTAGCTGATAATCCTTATGACAAAGAAACTTGGGATGAAAACCGTGGGACAGAATTTGCCCCTGACCTTGTCACTGTAGCTGTTCACAAAGATTTCGTAACACAGGCTGAAGATGTAACTGCATTTTTAGAAAACTATGAAACTAGTAATAAGTTAACAGAAGAGGCGTTAAATTATATGGAAGCAAATGAAACAGATGCAGATGAAACTGCTGCATGGTGGATGAAAGAACATGAAGATCTATGGACTTCATGGGTTCCAGAAGATATAGCTGAAAAAGTACTTGCTTCATTAAATAAGTAAAATAATAAATTAAATAAACTGTTGGGGATAAAAGCTCAGTATATACTGTACTTATATCTCCAACTCTTTATTATAAAGGGTGTGAAGGTGACTGTTTTATACAGTCCGATGCTTATGTTTGAATTTCCGGATATACGATTTCCAATAGGTGATAGTGTACAAAGTTTTGTTGAGTTCTTGGCAGCAAATTTCGATGCATTTTTTGACTTTATTTTTGTAATAGCTTCTGCTTCAATTAAAGGTTTAGAAGCTGGTTTACTTGCAATTCCATGGTGGCTATTCATTGTTCTTATCTTTCTATTAGGATGGTATTTTACCAATTTACCAGGAGGAATACTTTTTGGAGCGTTTCTATTTTTAATAGGCTCATTTGATTTATGGGCAGAAACGATGATTACTGTTGCCATCGTTTTAATCTCCGTACTTCTATCTTTAATAATAGGTATTCCGTTGGGGATTTTGATGGCATTTAATAAAACATTTTCCGTAATTACAAGGCCAATACTAGATGCAATGCAGACAATGCCTAGTTTTGTTTATTTAATTCCAGTTATCTTCTTTTTCCCATTAGGTAACGTACCAGCCGTTATTGCAACAGTTATCTATGCATTACCTCCAGTAATGCGTTTAACTGAACTTGCAATACGTAATGTTGATAAAGAAGTAGTTGAATCTGCGCAATCATTCGGTTCATCAACAGGACAAATGCTAACAAAAGTTCAGCTTCCACAAGCGCTTCCAACTATAATGGCGGGAGTTAACCAGACAACAATGATGGCTCTATCTATGGCAGTTATCGGATCTATGGTTGGTGCACAAGGTCTCGGAGAACGAGTACTCTTTGCAATTAACCGAATTGATATTGCTGTTGGATTTGAAGCCGGAATTAGTATTGTGTTCTTAGCAATCATTATTGACCGTATCACAGGTGGAATTGCAGAACGTCTTCAGAAGCAAAGGAGGACGGAATCATGACAGTAAAAATGAAAGTTGAAAATATATCTAAAATCTTCGGTCCACGCCCAAAAAGAATTGTGAAAATGGTTGAGGCTGGAGAGTCTAAATCAGAAATATTAAAGAAAACAGGTCATACTGTTGGTGTATATAATGCATCGATGGAAATCCTAGAAGGTGAAACCTTCGTAATAATGGGTCTTTCTGGTAGTGGTAAATCAACACTAATTCGCTGCTTGAATATGCTTAACCGTCCATCATCAGGTTCGATTTATGTGGATGGAGAAGACATTGTAAAATACAATCCTAAACAATTAAAAGAATATAGACAGAAGAAGATAGCAATGGTATTCCAACATTTCGGCTTGTTTAGTCACCGAACTATACTTGGGAATATAGAATATGGTTTGGAAATTAAAAAACTTCCAAAAGAAGAGAGAAGAGAGATTGCACAGCGTAATCTTGAACTAGTAGGATTAAAAGGCTATGAAGACAAGTATCCGGATGAGCTATCGGGAGGAATGCAGCAACGTGTCGGTATTGCTCGCGCACTTGCAAATGATCCTGATATTCTACTTATGGATGAACCTTTTAGTGCACTTGACCCATTAATTCGAAGAGAAATGCAATTAGAATTGATTGATATTCAAAATCGACTTCAGAAAACAATTATCTTCATTACACACGATGTAAACGAGGCATTCAAAATTGGTGACCGAGTTGCAGTTATGAAAGATGGAAAAGTAGAGCAGGTTGGTACTCCAGAGGAGATTCTAGAGCAACCAGCGAATGAATATATATCTGAATTTATTCGAGATATCGATCGTTCAAAAGTGTTGCAAGCTGAGCATATTATGATTCGTCCACATGGTTTGGTTTCAATGAAAGACGGACTTAATATGGCAATTAAGGTTATGCGTGAAAATGGTTTATCAAGTGTATTCGTTACGGATAGAAACCGTCAGTTTAAAGGTTATGTAACGATAGATCAAGCAGTAGAAGGTATTAAGAACAAGCTTAAAATAGAAGATGTATTGCAAACTGATGTTAACATTGTAAAACCAGATGAATACGTTGATAGCATTATTCCAATGGTGCTAGAAACTAAATTTCCAGTTGTTGTTGTAAATGATAACAATGTTGTTCAAGGAATCATTTTACGCGTCCATGTACTTGCAAGTTTAGTTGGGGATAATGGGGATAATGATTCTGAAGTAGTTGAAGGCACTTTAGATGCAGAAGAAACTATCGTCGAAAATGTAGAATGAAAAAACCGGTTGCTCTTGTAGAAGTACAAGAAGCAACCGGTTTTCTTTGTATATGGATAAATAATTTAATTAAAATACGATGAAATGTGCGATTAGAACGATAATCGGTAATGTAATAATTGTACGTTGTAGGAAGATTATGAATAAGTCTAGTAAAGTTACTGGGATATTGGAACGTAAAATTAGAATTCCAATCTCTGACATATAAACCAATTGTGTTAAAGAAAGTGCGGCAACAACAAACTTCGTAAGCTCGCTTTCAAATCCGCTTCCAATAACTGCTGGAAGGAACATATCTGCAAAACCTACAAGCATAGTAGGGGCTGCGCTAGAAGCTTCAGGAATTCTCATAAATTCAAGTATAGGAACAAGTGGTGCCGATATAATATTGAAAACAGGTGTGAATTCGGCAAGAATAAGTGCAATTGCTCCAAGACTCATTACAAGTGGAATAAGTCCAAGCCATATATCTAGAACTGTTTCAACGCCATCCTGAATTAGTCTTTTTGGACTTTTTGATGTATTCGCTTTTTCAAGTGCTTGCTTCCAACCCCATTGAATTGGAGAAATTCCTTCTGGAGCTGTTTCTGAAATTTGTTGACCAACAGGTTCGTAATACGTATCCGCTTTACGGGAAAGTGGTGGTATACGTGGCATAATGATAGCTGCAATAATACTTGCCACTGTTACTGTTAAGTAAAAAGGGATGAATAAGTGCCCAATGCCTACAACTTGTGCAACGATCAATGAAAAGGCAACCGAAGCTATGGAGAATGTGGTCGCAATTACTGCTGCTTCACGTTTCGTGTAAAAACCTTGATCATACTGCTTCATTGTAACAAGTACTCCAACTGTCCCAGCACCCATCCATGACGCCATTGTGTCTATGGAAGAGCGACCTGGTAATGTGAATAATGGTCGCATTACCTTTTGAAGAAGAGAACCGACAAATTCCATTAGTCCAAATTCAACAAGAAGTGGAAGTAAAATACCTGCGAATAGGAACCATGTAAGAAGAACAGGGGCTAAATCGTAAAGAACAACTCCACCTGTAACTCTTGAAGAAATAAATTCTGGACCAACTTTAAAGTATGCCATGAAACCAACGGAAAACCCAATGACCCTCATAATAACACCGAATGGACCTGTTAAAAATACGGACTTTAAAAATGGTCTTTGTAAAATGAAGTTTGGTTTAAATGCAACGGTCACTAAAGTAAGTATCATTGTGAAGCCTAACATTAGTAAAATAAACATTGGGATTTGTTCCCCAAATACATCGGATAGAGAAGAGGCGAGTATACCAACACCGATAGTAATCTGATCATTAACTTTAATCGGCACTAGAAAAAGTAAAACCCCGATTAAAGAGGGTACAATAAATTTCCAAGCTACATGATTTGTCTTATTCGTTTCTGCTTTGGACAAACTAGTCATAAATAAATCCCCCTTTTTTTTCCTGATGACAATTAAACAATTGAGTAGAATCATGAACTTTCTGCATTAGATCTAAGTATATTTCTTTAATTTCCTTACAACTGACGGTTGGCTAATTCCAAGATGTTTTGCCATTTCAGTCGTTGTCCGATATCTTTCTTGTGCATTCATTAATACTTTTCTTTCAACACTTTCCAAAATGTTTGGCAGTGTGCGTCCTTCTAGTCCAAAACGCGTTAAACTGTCATCGGATTCAATTCTATATTCCATAGGCAAATCGTCAATGGATACAATTGTATTCGAACTTTGTGTATAAAGTCGCTCAATCACATGTTTCAATTCAAAATGATTTCCTTTCCAATCAATGCCTAATAGATAGTTGAAAAGTTCACTCGAAAGTTCTTTATTGGAAACGTATTTTTTTCTGAACTCATTCATGTGTGCAGAAATCAATTCAATTACATCTTCTTTTCTTTTGGAGAAAGGTTCCAATTGAATCGGGATTATGTGAAGAAGGTAATACAAGTCCCTTGAAAGCGTGTGTTCGGATGAAGAAATGATTCTGACATCAAAAGAATGGGTCGATTCAGAATCAATGGGAGTATATCTTTGCTCTCTTAAAATAGTGCTAAGCTTTGATTGTTGAAGTTCTGATAGCTTATCAATGTTTTTTAAATACAAAGTACCTTCAGATGCTAGTGAAAGTAAGCCTGGCTTTTGAACTTCCCCGAAAAGTTGCTCTTCAAATAATGCCTCTGGAATAACCTCACAATCCACTTCAATAAAAGAATGATTCTTTCTTGAACTATTTTTATGGATTGTTTTTGCTAAGGTAGTCCTTCCGGTTCCGTGTTCACCGTAAAGGACAACTGAAACGTCAAGAGGTGCAACTGTCTGTGCAGTTTCATACGCTCGAACCGTCGAGCGACTTTCTATTACAAGTCCACCAGTTAACAGTATTTCCTTACGTAAAAATAAGAGTTCTTCTTTTGCAAGCAACATTTCTTGTTCTAACTCATTTAAATATTCTTGAATCACAAGAAGTTCCGACACTTCATACGAGTAACTAATTACAAAACTAACTTCTCCAACTTCATCAAAAAAAGGCATACCGGTGATCAGAACTTTTTTGCCTGATGGAGTTGTTTGAACAATTACGACTTTTTTTTTCTGTTTAATCACAAGAGGTGTAATCGCAGGTGAGAAAATACCTTGTTCTTCTAAGTCATAAACAGATTTACCTAATAGATCTTCAGCAAGGAGCCCGTAATGTTGGCCGCTAATTTGTGTAGCTTTTAGAATAATACCGTCTCGACTGGTTACGATTATATCTTCCTCATAAGTGTCAATAACTTCTTCTTCGGTATTTGGGTGTAAATATAAGCTGGACATACAATCACCTTTCTCGAAATAGAAGTAGTTATTAATGAATAATTATTCTGAATTGAATAAACTATAATACAAAAAACTGAACAATGCAATATGTTTTTTAACTATTCATATAAATTTACTAGGTGAGAAACGAGTATATTGGAACAAAGTAGCACCACTTAAATTATAATACACGAACATGAATAATGATGCAACGGTTGATCTAACATTATTCATAAATGAATTAATAGCAATTACTATATAGAGCATGCTAAAAAGTACAACTTCTTAATTAAGAAGGAATCGGTATGAAAATTAATGAAATCCATCCTTTACCCTTTGAAGTCAACTGTTTTAATGCATTCCAAAGTTTTTTATCAGCTCAAAATAGCCTATAAATTAGAATTGGTTAAAATGGAATGAGGCTCTTTGCCGGAGAAGATGTTGCCTATTGGCAACATGCTGGAAGTGAGTGGGGAGTTTGCAGTATTATCGTAATCGATTGTTTGACAAAAAAAGCTACTGAAAAAGTTTATAGCGTGGGGAGAGTGTATGAACCTTATGTACCCGGCTATTTAGCTTTTAGAGAGTTGCCACTATTCATTAACGCAGCCAAAAAACTAGTATGCTTGCCTGATTTATTTATGTTTGATGGAAACGGCTATTTGCATCCTCGTAATATGGGTATTGCAACGCATGCTGCATTCTTTTTAAATAAACCAACAATTGGTGTGGCAAAAAAGTATTTTCATATGGATAAGGCAAGTTTTACAATTCCTGAAAATAAGGTTGGATCTTACACAGATATCCTACTCAACGAAACCATAGTTGGAAGGGTTCTAAGAAGTCGGAAGAATGTGAAGCCCATATATATTTCATTTGGAAACTATATCGATTTGGAATCTATGACCAATATCACTTTAAGTTTATTGAGTGGTGAGAGTCGGGTACCGATACCTGTAAGATTAGCGGATATTGAAACGAGACGACTTAGAAATCATTTCATCCAGACGAATTTTCCGAAATAAATGCAATTGTAAGTTCGTATGTTTTTTTTGCAGATAATTCATTATAATGTTTGGAAAAAGAATCACTAAAACCGTGCATGGATTGGAATTGATAGGATGTTATATTTTTTTGATATAAAGAGTCAATTAATTTATTTACATTAAAATTATTTTCTTCTTTCGGAAAGAAAAGTAAAGTAGGACAATCAGGTATTAAATCGATATAGTCGCGAATACGGGAACCATAATATGCTACAACACCATGAACATAGTTATTTTTGCTACATAACCATGCAATCGTAGCACCTACACTAAATCCGATTAGAATTACTTTTTCATAATTCTTTTTTATGTTCATTATCAATTGAGTTACCTGTTTCACACTTTCACTAAAACCAACATTATTTTTGAAATGTGTATAGGCTGCTTTTTCTTCGGAATAATCGAAAACCAAGTCTTGTTTAAGTAAATTGGGGCAATAGACATCCAAATTATAACCGCGAAGTAATTCTGAGTAATCGATTATATGCTGGTTTACACCATATATTTCATGCACAACAACAATAGCTGTATTGGATCCTATTTCTTTGAAAGTCATTAAAATCCTCCTTTTTATTGTTGACCTCTAAAGGAATTCGAAATATATCGTAAGTTTTACGATCCCATATCGTTACGTAAAAATTACCAATGATTAAAAACTTATTTCATGCACATAGTAACATGGACGGAGGTGAATGCCCATGACGAATAACAATAACAAAAATACCAATCAAAAAAAGAACAAAAACAAAAAGGACAAGAACAACAACAATCAGAACCAGGATACAATGCGAACTGAGTTTGGAACTGAAATTCAAGTAAATCAGGAAAACAATCAAAGAAATGAACGAACTAATCGTAAATAACATATGATTCGAATTTGGATGAATCATAACTGGCCGACAGATGCTAAGTAGCATCTGTCGGTTTTTACTATTTAATTCATGAAAAGAGAGAGATGGGGGAAGCTAATTGATGAATTGGTAAAAGGGTGGTGTGGTAATTCTGAACAAATTAAAAAATCTATTCGTAGTCACTTTATTCTTCCTAATTTTATCAACGCAAGTTTCTGCCGAGGTACCAATGACAAGAGAACAAATATTAGAAGAGCGAATGGAGTACTATATGCGTTTTTCAAGTCTCACTTTACCTTGGTATTATTTAGCAGCTGTAGATCAGTTTGAACGCAATATTCAACAGGTGCGCAGCGATATCCCAAGGAAAGAGGGAGCTATTGCTATCCATTTTGAAAAGGAAGATTGGTTTGGAGCACTTAATCCTAATCCTGAAGATAAGTCACCACTTTCAATCGCTTTTTTTGGTGGGATTGGAAAGGATGGCAACCAGGATGGTGTGGCTAATTTAGATGACAATGAGGATGTCCTTTATACTATGGCTACATTATTAAGTGAAAATGGCCATTCGGAAAAGAATGTCGAAGATACTATAAAGATGTATTATAAACGGGATGAATCGCTCATGCAAATCTTGACGATTGCAAAGATTTATAAACATTTTCAAACACTACATTTAGATGAAAGAGTATTTCCGCTTCCCGTTAATCAAAATTATAGTTACCGCAGTACATGGGGCGCCGGAAGAGGATGGGGAGGTCGGCGAACTCATGAAGGTACAGATTTGTTTGCTTCGTATGGAGTGCCAGTTAGAGCGGTAACTTACGGGGTTGTAGAAGTTATGGGGTGGAATGAATACGGGGGATGGCGAGTTGGAATTCGCGACGTTCATAACACGTATATTTACTATGCACACTTATCGGGCTTCAACAAAGAGGTTAAAGAGGGAGATGTAGTTGAGCCGGGAACAATACTAGGCTGGGTTGGAAGCTCGGGATATGGAAAACCGGGTACGTCAGGTCGATTCCCGCCTCATTTACATTTTGGAATGTATAAATATAACGGTCGAACAGAATGGGCGTTTGATCCCTACCCGTATTTAAAGATTTGGGAACAACGTGATAAAAACAAAGGGAAATAATAATGGTTCTAACCTGAATTATCTGTATAATGAATTGAAGTGAGTGAATGCAAACCCTGAAATGCCGTCACCCCGATTAGAGGGTGCGGCTATTTTTTTAAGGGAAGAGATACATTACTCCTAAGTTGGTGGTAAAAGGAGAATGCTGTTAGATATGAAATATTTACAAGGTGTATTGCAAATTTCTATATTATATGGTTTTTTTCTCGTAGGTAGTTGGTTACGCGATATCCTCCTTATCCCACTTCCTGGAAGTATCATAGGTTTACTATTATTATGGATTGCCTTATCGATTAAAATTCTTCCTTTACGTTGGATTGAGAAAGGTTCTTATTTTATTTTGGCATATTTACCTTTATATTTTATCCCTTCCATGATTGCAGTCATGGATTACGGACATGTTTTTGTAGGTAAGGGGTTCTTACTAATTATTATCACGATTATTAGTACGCTTTTAACGATGTTCATTTCGGGTTGGACCAGTCAAATAATGGCTAGTCGCTCTAGTAAAAGAAAGGAGCGCTTGGTTTGCAAACAGAAATAGTTGCATTAGTTATCATCATTGGCACGATAGGTACATATTTAGCTATGAATATACTTTATGTTAAATATAATCATACTCTCTTACTACCCTTATTAACCTCGACAGTCATTATTATTACACTATTAATCGTGTTTCGTATCCCTTATGGAACATATATGATTGGGGCCAAATGGATTGAATTATTATTAGGACCAGCCATTGTTGCGTTAGCTGTGCCACTCTATAAACAAAGAATTATGCTCAAGCAAAACTTAATTCCAGTCATTTCCGGAATCATAGTTGGAGTTGTTGTAGGTATGGTTACAGGGGTTTTATTCGCAAAAATGATGGGTTTTTCCACGGAACTTACCCTAACAATTCTCCCGAAATCCATTACTACACCAATTGCGATGCAAATAACTTCGGTTTTAGGTGGTATTCCTTCTTTAACTGCTATCTTTGTTATGATTGCAGGATTTACAGGTGTAATTCTAGGGCCATATGTGTTTAAGAAATTAGGCATAAATACACCAATCGGACGTGGAATTGGATTGGGGGCAGGTTCCCATGGAATTGGCACATCAAAAGCACTTGAATATGGTGAAAAGGAGGCATCTATGAGCTCAGTAGCGATGACGCTCTCAGCTATAGTCGGTTCGATTTTGGGGCCTTTGATTGCTTGGTTGTTTCAAATATAAATACATAAGAAAAATAGTGAAAAGTAAAGGATAGAATCTTAACCTTAACTTAACGTTCTATTGCTAGACTATATATGTAATCTGATTGAATTTGTATGATTGCTAATAGAAGTGAAGGAGTAAACTGTGATGAAAAACAATTTAATTTTTACTAGCACTTTAATGATTGCTCTTATTTTAGGCGCCTGTGGTTCATCAGATAATAATTCGAAACAAACTGGGAATGAACAAATCTCTCCGGAATCGGAAGAGTCACAGGAACTAGAAGAATCAAAAGAACCACAAGATGTTGCATACCATTTACCAATATTAAGTGGTTGGACGGAGATTCAATTAGAAAAGAAAAGAATAGGCAACGATACGATCGATCTTTGGAATGCAGAGTTTTCTTTTGAAGGCGATATGGACACACAACTTGAACATTACATATCCGAACTAGAGGATATGGGATTTAAAGTAGAAATAGAAAAGGATGAAGAATTTGTAAAGGAAGTGAAATTTTCAAAAGATGAAAAAGGAGAAAATCATTTTGGGATTTCTACACTTCGTAATAATACAGTTCAGTCTAAGAGCCAAATACAACCTGAAAACTAGTTTCGCAAAAAGTATGTCCGATTCTGGGCATACTTTTTTATATGAATAGTTCATTGAATAGTTCATTAAATGTTCCTACATAACCAATTCGTAATTTATTTATTTTGAATAGTAATTTTATTGAAGATTGTAGATTTATGATGTATAATGAAAAATGTCGTAAATGCATTATTTATAAAATACAGAGAACTAAAAAGGGGAATAAGAATGGGAAAAGTGTTTACAATTAGACGTTTTGTTTTATTCGTATTAACAATCCTTGCGACAACAATACTAGTTGCATGTGGTAGCGATGACGCTAATAAAAAGGATGAAAAAACAACTCAATCTGGTTGGGATGAGATTGTTGAAAAAGGTGAACTGGTTGTTGCTACATCGGGAACATTATATCCAGCCTCCTATCACGGTAAAGATGAAGAATTAACTGGATATGAAGTAGAAATTATGAAGGAAGTCGCAAAACGTTTAGATTTGAAATTGACATTTTCTGAAATGGGTCTAGATGGAATGCTAACTTCTTTAAACAGTGGACAAGTAGATTTGGCAGTGAATGATATTGAAATTACTGAAGAACGAAAAGAGAAATTCGCATTTTCTGAGCCATATAAATACTCTTTCGGAACGGCAATTGTTCGAAAGTCGGATCATTCCGGAATTGAAAAACTAGAAGATTTAAAAGGAAAGAAAGCGGCGGGTGCTGCAACTTCTGTTTATATGCAAGTGGGACGTGACTACGGTGTTGAAGAAGTAATTTATGATAACGTAACAAACGATGTGTACTTACGTGATGTGGATATTGCGCGTACAGATGTAATTTTAAATGACTATTATTTACAGCTTCTTGCACTTGAAGCGTTTCCAGAATTCAATATTATGATTCACCCGGATATTAAGTACCATCCGAATGATCAAGCAATTATTATGAAAAAAGACAATACTGAATTACTTGAGAAAGTAAATACGGTTTTAGATGAATTACATGAAGAAGGCGTTATTTCTGAACTATCCAAGCAGTTTTTTGGTGGAGCAGACGTTTCAATTCAACAAGATTTTGATTTTGAGTAATTTGAAAGGCGGCGTGTTTTGTGGGGACAATAGAATGGCAGTATCTTTTTGACTTTCCGCTTGCCGTCGAATCCTTTCCTTATATTATAAAAGGAATTGGCAATACATTACTAATTTCATTTGCAGGTATGGGAATAGGGCTTTTGCTAGGTTTTCTATTAGCACTTTGTCGGCGGTCTAAGTGGTTTTTCATTAGGTGGCCGGCACGTGTTTATATATCGTTCATGCGTGGAATACCTATGCTTGTCTTTTTATTTATTTTATATTTTGGATTACCAGTAGTTGGGATACAGTTTTCTGCTTTGGTTGCTGCATTAATCGGATTTAGTTTGCATTCATCAGCATATATGGCAGAAATTATTCGGTCGGCTCTAGGTTCAGTTAATGAGGGACAATGGGAAGCAGCTAAGTCACTTGGCCTTTCAAATACTCAAACGATGCTTTCGGTTATATTGCCCCAAGCAACGAGAATTGCAATCCCACCTTTATCGAACGTTTTGCTAGATTTGATAAAAGCTTCGTCACTAGCCGCTATGATTACGGTTCCAGATTTATTTCATCGGGCAAAAGTTGTAGGTGGACGAGAGTTTGACTATATGACGATGTATTTACTAGTTGCAGTTATCTATTGGGCAATATGCATAGTCGTAGAGTTGTGGCAAAGCTATTTAGAAAAACGTTTTTCTTATGGTAAATGACATATAATTGCTCTAAGTTACTGTTTTTTATAAAGGTATACAAATAGATAATAAATTGTTCAGCACTGCCTTGGCAGTGCTTTTTTTTCCGGAGAAATGTTATATTAAAAACCTGAATTCGCTTTAATTGGAATTTGAAGTAAAATCAAATTGAATGTAAATCGGAGGAATACGATGAAACCCAAAATGACTAGAAATGAATTAGTAGAGAAGAACGATATATGGAACGCCGTATTAACAGTCGCAAGTGAATGTGATCCATCAACAAAAGATCAAGTTTTAAAAGAAGCATTTATTGTAGTTCAATATTATTCGGAGCTTGAGAGTGGCGGTCACGAAAGTTTACTAACGTGGATGGAATCGTATATTGACGAGGTTGGTATAGATAGTTATTTAGCAGAACTAATAGCTATCCTTGAGAAAATAGGTGCTCAAGAGTATGCATATATTGTGAAGAAGTATGGTCAGGAAATGTGGAAGTTATATATTGCTCTAGAGCATAACGAGATTAAAGAAGGTGATTTTTACGAAGTTATTGAAAAAGCTGACGATGCGTTTCATAAGCTAAATCGAAAATTAGATGATTTATTAGAGTGTTACTTTATTCGAATTCATACGGATTTAATTGATGTAGTCGAAGAATAACTTAAAATCGAAACTCTGCGGAATGGATATCTTTTTTGAAAGTAGGGAACCAATAGTTTTATCTGTTAAATTTATGGTAGAGTTGAAATATCGGTCGCGTATCTATTTATCTGATTTGTAATTTGAACAGTATTCCGAAAGTTTTTAAGAATGGGGTGATGACTTTAACTTTTATACTACTGATATTCCAAAGTATTATTATACCAATATTAATTATGATAGGTATAGGTGCAATTTTACAACGTAAATTTGTGTTTAACCTAAGAGCTGTCTCGAATTTAATTACATATTGTCTGATGCCTGCCGCTGTATTTATTAATCTTTATGAAACTCAGATTGAACTCATAGTTCTTGCTGAAATTATTGGTTACTTACTACTATTTAGCCTGTGTCTAATGATTATAAGCTCGTTGCTGAGCAAGGTATTCAAATTGGATAACGAGAATTCTGCTATATTCAAAAACAGCGTTGTCTTAATCAATTCTGGAAATTATGGAATACCAGTTAGTCAATTATTATTTCAAGCGAATCCTATAGGTATTTCAATACAAATTATTGTCATGGTTTTTCAAAGTATTATTACATATACATATGGGCTATATAACTTAATTTCTGCTTCAAAATCTGGCTTAGAGATTCTAAGAGAACTCTTAAAACTACCCATAATATATGCAATGATGCTTGGAGGATTATTAAAGGCTCTCAATATAAACGTTCCCGAATTCATATTGATTCCGATTAGTCATCTCGCAAATGCATTTCTTGCGATTGCATTAATATTGTTAGGAGCCCAACTAGCACAAATTAAAATTAATACAATGTTGAACAAGATGGTTATTTTAAGTAGTTTAGGGCGACTAGTCGTTGGCCCTGCGGTTGCACTCCTACTAATTTTTATTATGGGTCTTGACGGTGTGATTGGGCAGTCTTTATTAATTGCAAGTTCATTCCCTGCTTCTAGAAATAGCTCAACACTTGCTTTCGAATACGATATTCGACCAGAATTAGCTGCTCAAACTGTCCTTGTTTCTACATTGTTAAGCAGTATTACAGTAACACTCGTCATCTATTTATCTTTCGCATTGTTTACTTAATATTTTTGTAATACTTTTTAGCATTGCAGCCTTCAAAAGAGAACATATCAGTCTTGTTGACTTACGAGTTCAATTTCGATAGTTCTAATCCCCATTCTCCTAACCTAAAGTAGAACAAGGCTAAAAGAGGGGGAGGTTAATTTGTTAATAGATGGTGTTTTTTCAGGCGGAGGTTTAAAAGGGTTCGCTTTAGTCGGTGCCTATCAAGTGTTGGAAGAAAAGGGCTATAAATTTCATCGAGTAGCTGGAACGAGTGCAGGGGCAATTATTGCTAGTTTCATTGCTGCAGGTTATACGAGTAAAGAAATTGAATCGTTGTTAAATGAACTTGATGTTTCCACTTTCTTAGATCCTCGAAGAACAATTATTCCATTACCACTATTAAAGTGGGTTCAACTTTATTTTAATCTCGGATTGTACCAAGGAAAAGCATTGGAAAAGTGGTTTCTTGAGAAATTGGCTGACAAAGGGGTTTATTCATTTTCTGACTTAAAAAATGGCTCGTTGAAAATTATTGCGTCAGATCTAACAAATGGGAAGATGTTCGTTCTTCCAGATGATTTGGAGACTTACGGGATCTCGCCAGAAACATTTCCTGTAGCCCGTGCGGTACGCATGAGTTGTGGTATTCCGTTTTTCTTTGAACCCGTAAAATTGAAAGTAGCATCAGGTGACACGATTGTAGTGGACGGTGGTGTTCTTAGCAACTTTCCACTATGGATTTTTAATAATGAGAATGGAAAAAAAGAACGACCTGTATTGGGCTTAAAATTAAGCAGTAGGCAAGAAGATATACCAGGCCGTAAAATTGATAATGCACTGCAATTATTTGAGGCACTTTTCTCTACGATGAAAAATGCGCATGATGATAGATATATCTCTCGAAAGCATGAGAAGGATATTGTTTTTATCCCCGTAGAAGGATTTAGTGCAACGCAATTTGATCTAGATGATGACGAAAAGAAAAGTTTAATCGAAAAAGGAAGGAATCGTACGACACAGTTTTTGAAAACGTGGTAAGGTTATAAAGTATTCAATTGGACATTTCATATTAGTGGATTCGGGAAGAATTCATCTAACTTATTCGCAAAATAACTTATCAATAAGGATATATTTTTTGAAATGAATTATAATAGAAGGAATAGAAATTGTATAAATATAATTTAAGAGTCAGTTATCTCAATTAGGGATGCTGACTTTTACTTGTTTATTTCTTCAACTGTTTGTGAAAGAAGGCATGGTTGTGAATCAAATATCATCATCTCGAAAAATTTTAAAGTGTGGTTTAGGATTGACGGATAATGCGCGTAAAGGGATTGCTAAAATAGCAAAAGATGAGCATGCTTTTTTTTCTGTGCAAGATGCCTTTACAATACATATTGAAAAACGACCGGTAAATAACAGGGGTAATATGTCGTTCACTTTTTTCTTTGACAACGATAAAAACGAGAAGTTGTCGAAAAACCTAAACAACCGGGTAGCGGTCATGGAATGCATCTACCAACATGATGGTTTTTTAGCTACGGGTTTTCACGTTCGCGGAAGAAGGGAAATTGTACGTACAAATCGTAGACTCCCTGTCCGACTGAAGTTTCAACTTGGTACTAGTACTGGGGCGACAATGCCTATCGAATTGTACACGAGTCTTCGTGAACTACCTATTGCTGAAGAACGTTCTGAATACGTTAAGAAGCGATTGACCAGTTGGGAAGGTTATTTGGGCATACAAGAAAGAAATGCTGATGTAGCGGATGTTTCAACTTCTTTTTCTGAATCCGGGTTTAACAAAGACTTTTCCAAGTTGCGTTTGAACTGTAAAGGGTTAACGGACAAAGAACTTCATACAATTAAAGGTTTTAGTGCCAAAATTGGTGGAATCCAAAGTGATATTGGCAAGGTAGTTGGTACAAATCGAGCTAAAAAAAGTATTGAAATTGAATTGAATCCAAAGTACAAAGAAATGGCTAGACGAAATGAGTTGCACCTGAGATCCTACAAGGAAATCATTTTCAGTAACTTTGCTGAACTGAGCCAAGTAAAAAGATTGAGAAAAGGATTTAAAGACCTTCAAGATGGACTGGCAGCCAATTCAAACTTAGAAAAGATTCTTTTTGAAGAACGTCCCGTTGTCCGTATTTCAAAAAAGAAAGCCGATCTAGAATTTCATAACACACTAAATGAATTTCAACAAGAGGCTGTTGCGGGTGCAATGAATGCGAATGACTTATATGTAATTCAAGGGCCACCTGGAACTGGAAAAACAACGGTGATTTCAGAAATATGCCATCAAAATGTGAAGGCAGGACTTCGTACACTGGTAGCTTCTCAGGCGAATTTGGCAGTTGATAACGCTTTGGGACGTCTCTTATCTCATCAAGATATTCGTATTTTACGTTATGGTCGTACAGATAGCATTGAAGAAGAAGGTAAGAAATTCATCGAAGAAAACGTTGCCTTGAATTGGAAAGAGCAGGTAGTAGATGCAGTCGGTCAACAGCTCAACGTCCATTCAGCAAAGGAAAAAAACCTGAATGACGACCTAAGCCATTCTGAGCATCAAATAGAACACTTACAAACCGAATTGAGTAAGTTGGAAGAGAAAATAAAGTTGCATAAAAAAGCTCAAACAGAATCTCGAATCCTTTCGGGTGAACTCAAAAAGCTCAACTCAAAAAGAACCCTTTTACAAGAGGAACAAGATAAAACGATTTCAAGTCAAGAAGTTACAATGAAATTGGTTCGAGAATTAAACATCGAACTCGAACAACTTGAACAGGTAAAAATGTTGCATAAAATAACTCCACAAACACACGAACAAATGGAGTACCTTGCGCAGGAAAATGAATTGATTCGAAAAGAAATAGAATACCTTCATTTCGTTCAAGTTGTAACTGAAACTGAAACTTCGGTTGATAATCGTACTGAACAGCTTCAAAGAAAGCTAGCGAGGAACGAGCAATTAAAGGCGTTTTTACAAAGTATTATAGATGCTTCCAAATGGAGTTTACTAAAGGAAAAAATGGATGCATTTGAAATTACACCAAATAGTTCTCTGCAAAATCAAATAGCGCATTTTGAACAGATAATCAAAAACATTGCGTCTGATACATCTCCAGGAATGTATCATGAATGGAAAAAAGTTAACGATCGATTGGAAGCAGCAGTTAAGTTAATCGAACAATTGTTAAAAGATCGGGGATTTTCAACAAACTTAATAAAAAGAAACGCAAATCAAAAATACAATACAGTCGATGAAATAAATGGACTAATTGATCGAGTCGGTCAATATCTAGTTAAACCTTCGACAAAGAAACTCCTAGCTCTTCGAACGTATTCCGCGGAAAAATATGACTGTCTTGAACAAATTGCCATCGCATTAGCCTTGCTACAAGAAAGAAGGTCTTATGCGAAGTATCAAGGTGCACAATTTGTCAAAGAGCATCAGATCCAGTTAGATGCAATAGATAAGTTTGCAACTATCAAAGCTGAAGTTACATTATTTGTTAAACACTTAATAGAAGAAAATGATATTGAGAAGTCAACTTTAACTGAAGAGCTAGAAAAACTACAACGTGATTTAGCAAGTCAACAACAACAGTGTGCCATACTTCGAAAAGGTTTTGTGACACTTGATGAAAATCGAACAATTTATGATTTGCAAGGAAAACTTGAAATAAAAGAACAAGTTTATCGAAATTACGAAGAAAAGAAAGAAGCATACGAACAAACACTTATTACGTTGAAAGAGAAAGAGAATAGGCATGAAATTGCAATTCAAAAACTGGATGAAATCGTAACAAGGCTTGAATCGAACGATAATGAGAAAGTTTCCATTAATCAACAGTGTGTGGAAACAGAAAGTCAACTTACTGTTCTGGAAGAAATACTCGTAGACAATCCTGAAGGACAATATGAAAGAACGTTAGAATTATTTTATTCATCAACAAAAAATGTAGAACAGCTACAAATCGAATTGGAACGTTTACCGATTATAAACGGACTCCAAGAAGAGTGGTTTTCATTGCTTGGGAGTGCAAATGAATACGATTTAGATGAAATTAGAAAGTTGTACGTGCAACACGCAAACGTTATTGGAACTACTTGTGTGGCATCTGCAAGACGTGACTTCATGGAGGAATATCCTACGTTTGATGTCGTAATTATTGATGAAGTTTCGAAAGCGACGCCACCAGAATTACTTCTTCCTATGTTAAAAGGTAAAAAGGTAATTCTTGTAGGTGACCATCATCAGCTACCCCCGTTAATTGGACAAGAAACAATGGAAGAGTTTTTAGAGGAAATCGAAAACCAAGTGGAACGAAAAGAGTTTGAAAAGCTGTTAAATGAATCCCTATTCGAACGTCTATTTAGAACGTTACCTAGGCAAAACAAAACGATGCTTGGCATCCAATATCGAATGCATGAAAGCATCATGCAAACAATTGCCCCATTTTACGAAGACGGTGACTACCGATTGAAGTGTGGGCTTACAGATTCAGATGCGATGCGTGATCATCAAATAGATTCGAAATTCATACAAAAGACAAATCATCTTCTTTGGTTTGATATGCCCAATCAACCACAGTATTTTGAAGAAAAGGTCAAAGGTGGAACGAGTCGTTATAATGAAGCTGAACTAACAATGACGAAACAAATCCTGTTAGATTTAGAAGTAGCAATGGAAAAAGCAAAACGCGAAGGAACAATGAATTTAGAAGAGAAGAAAAGTGTAGGAGTAATTAGTTTTTACGGCGAACAAGTGAAACGAATCGATCGAATGATTGAGCAGGATATTGCACCTGAACATTTGCATTGCAGAACAGGTTCAGTGGATAAGTTTCAAGGTATGGAAATGGACATCATTATTTTGAGTTTTGTTCGTAATCATCAAGAAAAAAGTGGAGATATTGGTTTTGCAAAAGATTATAGGCGTTTAAATGTAGCCTTGTCTCGAGCTAGGGAACTGCTGATTATCGTCGGAAGTTCAGAGATGTTTACTGTTCGAACGAAACATGAAGGTTCAAAAGAGATGTATGGTCGACTTTTAGATGTTGTTAAAGAACAAAATGGATTCAGGGATGAAGTGGGCAATTTAAAGTTGTAAAAGGGGGGAGGCTATGAAGTCGATAATAAAGAAATTAACACATGATTTACAACAAGATTTGAACGTGAAAATTACACACACTTCCACATGGACGTTACCTGTTCATGAAGTAGAAGTATCTTTTAACACCGTGCTGAAAACAAAGATGGATATTTTAATGAAGATGATGCTGATTGCATTTGAAAAAGCAACGATTGAAAGTGTCGATGATCTAAGTGAAATTTTACTTGTAGAACCATTATTCATTCGGGATTTACTGAGTAAGATGACAAATGCAGGTTTAATTCAGGACAAAGGAAATGCTTATGAACTAACAGGAGCAGGAAAAATGCAGCTAGAATCTGGGATTTTTGATCATGAACCCAAATCCGGAAAGACACCATTATTATATAGTTCATTTCATCAAAAATTTATGAATGAAGTAATAGATGAGAATTCCGATGATACGAACTCAGAATATCGTTATTTTAAGAAATCTGATGAAATAGCAATAGAAAATCCTACTCTAATGGCCGCGCTTAGAAATAAAGGGATTGAATCAATAGAGGGCAATAAGCAAATTGTTGTGTCTGAGGTTCATTCAGTTGATCTTAAGCAAATCGAACAAATCCCTTGTATTGAATTTCATGTTTATAATGAAAGAGAAGACTTATTATACGCTAGGGTTTGGAATACGCTACTGCAACAGTGGGATGAATCACTCGAAACACAAGTAAATGAAAACGAAAGAAAAAAGTGGCAAAATGATTATATTGAAAAGAGTGATACTTTGTGAATGTAACACGTTTAGTTCACATGTATAAAAGTTGATATATTAAGCGAAATAACAATAATCAGCATCCTTAGTGGTGCTTTTTGTATTTAAAAAGGGTTTTAGTGGAAATTGTAGTATAGTATTTAGTAGGCTAAATATACATTCAGTATTCAACAACCGCGCCATATTGTAGCACGAGTAAGGGGGAATCATTATTCTATTGAACGAACATCCCTGGCGTTTAGCCATCGGAGGTTGGGTATCGTTTGTTGCAACAGCTATTTTATACTTATTATTTGATTATAATACATCTTTAGTACTTAGTTTTTTAACCGCGGCAATAATTTTAACGATTCTGAACGCTGTTTATGTACTTTACACAAAGCGGAAATCAAAAGAAGAGTAATTTTATCCATTTTTGATACATTGCTTATACAAACATTGACAATACAGTATTTTAACCAAACGGGCGTGATTAATGCATAAGGGCTAGGCTAGATTCGGTCAAATTGTAAAGTAATCAATTGTGTAACTCGTAGAATAGCCAATTCGAAAAGAACTATTAGGGGAATCTGAAATTGCTACAAATAAAAAGGTCAAGCTAAAAGAGGTAGAATTCATAAGGTATCATAAATCAAATGCTCCATGTATTGGTTATATTCAATGGCCCAAATTTTAAAAAACGGTCTACCACAACGGTTTGCGATAGTGAAACAAGTATTTTTGGCATGCACTTAGGATTCTGGAACGGAAATCAATGTGTTATATAGACCGAACGAGAGCGTTTCTGAAATTTGGATATGCACCATTCTTGAAGTTGGCTCGTTAATATCTCATGTAAAACAGTAGCATTTGCATCCTGGTGATTGTTGTAGAGGTCAATAAAGAGAGTTGTAACCGTCAAGTAGAATTGGACACTTTATGCTAATTAACTTTGAACACTTTCGCTTTCAAACATACTGACACGATGTTTCATACGGTAACTATCATCATTTAAATTAACGACCTCAACGCGGTGAAGTAAACGATCTAAAAT
>NZ_JBTLRN010000007.1:0-114197 GCF_054482775.1 Sporosarcina sp. CAU 1771
AGGGAATTTCACTTGTTTTCTATATTTATTTGAACTTATGTTCCTATACTCTCTTAGCTGATTGGAGTGCAGAGCGGCGACTCCTACGGGATGAAGCGGGACAGTTGAGACCCCGCAGGAGCATAGCGACGAGGAGGCTCAACGCACGCCCCGTGGAACGCGTCCGCTCGGAACGGAAATCAGCGGTTAATAGGATTTATCCAATATATTTATAAAAAATGACGTTAGTGAAATTCCATCCCTTTCTCTTTTATTAGAGAAGGGGATTTTCTTTCACCAACGTCATAAATTGTACAACCTTTTTTTAATGTTTAAGCGGTGAAGGTTTTACTTCTGCTGGTATCGGACATACATACGGCGTTTTAGCCAATTTCTTTTTGTGTTCTTCCTGTACAGCTTTAAGTACTTCAGGGTTGTGTAAAATATGGATTGCAGTTTGAGCCATTGCTTCTCCTGCACGTAACATTCCACTATGAGCAAATGACGTAATCCCCTGTGCAGTCATTTGCCATGTATGAAGTGCTGTACCAAGTGCAGATGTAGCTGCAGTACACTGCGCAGTTGGAACAACCCAACTAACATCTGCAACATCCGTTGAACCCGCCATTACTTTATCCGATGGACGATAAGATGAGATTGAATCACTTAAATATTTCCCCTCAAAATCATCTTCATCGCCAATGTATCCGAAACCTTGCATTAGATCGATAAAGTTATCCCTTTCTCCATCTGTTAAGCTGTTCCAAATCGATTTAGCATAGCTTACCTCATCATCTGCAGGTGTTCCTGCTCCTGCTTCCATCAACTTTTCATGAAGCACTTCTTCTAGTGCGCGGTTCGGGATATAGTTTGAACATGCTTTATCAAATATTATTGTCAATTCTGTTTCAGTCATTAAAGCTGCGCCTTCAGCTACTTTACAAACACGCTTAAAGATTTCATCCACTTGCCCCACTTTAGGAGCTCGAATTAGATATAGTACTTCCGCATCGGCTTGTACTACGTTGGGTGAATAACCACCTGTGTTTGTAACTGCATAATGCATTCTTGCATCTGTGATTACATGTTCACGTAAATAATTCACTCCTACGTTCATCAATTCGACAGCATCTAGTGCACTTCTTCCAAGATGCGGTGAGTTCGCAGCATGTGACGTAATTCCTTTAAACCGGAAGAATACTTGATAATTTGCAAGCGACGACATACTCATAATTGCATTTGCAGGGGATGGATGCCACGTCAATGCGATATCTAGATGATCAAATATGCCATCTCTAGCCATGAACGTCTTTCCTGATCCGCCCTCTTCTCCTGGACAACCGAAAAATTGAACCGTTCCGCTCAATTTGTTTTCCTCCATATAGGCTTTCACAGCAAACGCGGAAGTTAATGCACCTGTTCCAAGAAGGTTATGTCCACAACCATGCCCTACATCTTTACCTTCAAGTGCTTCATACTCGGTACTATTTGCTTTTTGACTTAAGCCGGATAATGCATCAAATTCACCTAAAAACCCTAAATAAGGTGCACCCTCTCCAAACGTTGCAACAAATGCTGTTTCAATCCCTGCAACATTTCGTTCAACTTTAAAACCTTCTTGTTCAAGCTTGGTAGCTAAATATTTGGATGACTCATATTCTTCAAAACGTGTTTCAGGATGTTCCCATATATATGTGCTTATTTCCTCAAATCGACTACGATTCTCTTCTAAGTAAGTTTTCACAAAAGACTTTCCCATCGTAACTCCCACTCCTTTAAAAATATCTAACTCCTTAAGTATACCTGATTTCCTTGTCAATTTCGTCCTACCATGCTTCATTTGCACTAATTTTTCAAGGATACTATTCAAATCTTAGCGGACTGAGTTTTCGAATGAATTTGACTTTTGTTATAACTTCGTGTATTTTATTGGTTAATACAAAAAAGCATTGATGAGAAAAGTAAAGTGGTTCGGGTTTCTTGACAGAAAGCTTCTGGAGATGAAAAGAAGTACTAAACCTTCACTTGAAAATGGCCTCTGAGCTCTGAATTGAACGTGCAGTATTTTTGCATTAGTAGATATCAGCGGGAATTGGTACCCGTTATCTATACCACAGTCTAAAATCCATTTCGACAGGATTTTGCACTTGCTGAGGTTACTTATGTAAATAAGTAACAAATAAAGGTGGTAACACGAGATGGAATCTCGTCCTTTCAATCATTTGATTGGTATGGGCGGGATTTTTTTGTTCTCAAAAATATTTTGAATGGGAGTCGATTTACATGACGAATGGCTTATTGGTTTTTCAATCGGATTTTGGGAACGGGGACGGCGCAGTAAGTGCAATGCACGGTGTTGCAAATTCGGTTCAACTCGGGATTTCTATTTTTGAAATTACACATCAGATCCCTCAATATAATATTCGAGAGGCTTCTTATCGTCTCTTGCAAACAGTTAGTTATTGGCCAAGCGGGACCGTATTTGTATCGATTGTAGATCCAGGTGTTGGATCTGACCGGCGCGGAGTTGTAGCCAAAACAATTGACAACCACTTTATCATTACTCCAGATAATGGAACACTGACACATCTAAAAGAATTTATCGAAATTACAGATGTTCGTGTAATTGACGAATCAAAAAATCGTCTACCGAATTCAGGTGAATCACATACGTTCCATGGACGGGATATTTTCGCATACACAGGTGCTCGCCTGGCAGTCGGTAAAACTGTTTTTGAAGACATAGGGCCCGCGGTAGAACCTTCTACAATTGTTGAACTTCCTTTAAGAACTTCAACAATCGTCGACGGGGTCATTACTGGAATCATCGAAATTATCGATAGTCCTTTTGGTAACTTATGGACGAATATTAGTCGCGTCCAGTTCCGTGAGCTAGATGTAGAGTTTGGAGATTTATTTGAGGTTTCAATAACAAGGGATGGGCGAACAATTTACAATAGCATTTTGAAATATGGGCGTTCTTTTGCAGATTCACATATAGGTGAACCACTTGTTTACATCAATTCGCTGGACAACATCGGCATCGCCATTAACCAAGGATCCTTCGCTGACGCTTATCGCGTACGTACAGGCACGAGTTGGGAAGTTTCAATTCGCAAAGTAAACAAGAAAAAACCCGAATAAAGCAAACAAAAAAATGAAGTATAGAAGACGTATCTCTATACTTCATTTTTTATTGTTTGCTAAAAAAGTAACTTGTCAATTTTTCATTAACTCATTCGAATGAAAAAGTCGTTTCATCTTTTCAGAGGCCTTATTTTTTACCTCATCGTCAATATGTGAAGCCACTTTGTACACTGCTGCAGCAATAACACTTGCATCATCGGCGAGTCCGATAACGGGTATAAAATCTGGAATCAAATCAATCGGTAAAATTAGATAACTGATTGCACCAACAATAATCATTTTGGAGGATTTGGGAACTGCAGGATTTTTAGCTGTATAAAATAGCAATAAGCTATAATAGATTGTTTTTTTACCAGCCTTTTCACCATAGTTCCTTAGCTTGCCCCAAAACTTTTTATCCGAGTTATTTTCTTTTTTCATACAATCACTCCTCGTATATCGCCTATAATTTCATAATACACGCCTTATTTAATCCTGTCATGTTCGGCTTTCTAGTAAATTTAATATAAGTACGTATTCAATCCGTACTAGAACCGAATCTATATAGGTACCTATGCATATCATGAACCAAGCCTACTTATAGAAAGGAAGTCGTTCATGCATCTGCCCCTATCCATTCGAACCAAAATATTGCCACATGTTTCCCCAAATGTAAAAGTGTATTATCCCGTTATCTTTAATTTATCCAATCATGGTGTTCAACAAAAAATGAATCATGCCATCGTAGCAACTTTAAATACAATCCTCATTGAACAAAGCTTTTACGAAAGCAGCTTAGTTGAGCTTATAGCTTACTATGAATTAAAAACCAATCAGCGTGGGATCCTAAGCTTGAATATTATAGTTTATTCATTCACTGGTGGCGCTCATGGAATGACAATCATTAAGTCCCTAACCTTTGATACCACTATCGGAAAACAATACACCCTCAAAGAGCTTTTTAAACCTGGTACTGACTATGAAAAAGAACTCTCTTCGATCATTAAGAAAAAAATCACAGATTGGGACATTCAATTGATAGGCAAGTTTGAAGGCATACGAGCTGATCAAGACTTTTATATTGCCGATTCTGTTTTAGTAATTTATTTCCAACTGTACGAAATTACTCCGTATGTATGGGGATTTCCTTACTTTCCTATTCCAATTATGGATATTAAAGAGATTATCGAACCTGGCGGAGCACTTGAACGAATGATGTCCTTCACATAGTGAGATTCTAATAAAACCAACCTGTACTCAACGTAACATACAGGTTGGCTTTCTATTTCAACGGCTTGATAACTGCTTATTTTCTTCTAAAAGCACCTCACCTATTTTTCGGTTATTAATTACTAAATCGGCATACTTATCAAATTCCGTTGGCTCTAAATTGACGATTACTAACTGAGCACCATTATCTTTTGCAAGTAACGGAAATTGGTTTGCTGGTGTAACCGTTAACGAAGAGCCTAATACGATAAATAAATCCGCCTTCTGGCTTTCAACAACAGCTTGGTTAAAAGCATCTTCTGGTAATCCTTCCCCAAAAAGTACCACTGATGGCCGTAATGTCCCACCACAACTACAATAAAACTGCTCAGATTCATACATATCATTCGCATATTTTTTTCCGCAACTCTCACAATGAACTTGTTGCAGCGTCCCGTGTAACTCCATTACATTCTTCGAGCCTGCCACTGAATGGAATCCATCGACGTTTTGAGTAATTATACTTTGTATCCTTCCATTTCTTTCCCATTCGACCAATATCTTATGGCCTGCATGTGGTGTACAATCTTTCACACCGAGGACGCGTTTACGATAAAACTCGAAAAACTTTTCAACGTCTCGATTCATAGCTTCTGTACTGGCAATTTTTGCAGGATCTTCTTGTTCCCAAAGCCCTGTCTTTTTTGAGCGAAAATCAGGCAATCCACTTTCTGTCGACATACCTGCACCGGTAAAGATAACTGTGTGATTCGAATTTCTTAGTAAATCTGCAAGCACAATTCACTACCCCTTCCATTAACATACTATCTTAAGTCTATCATTAATCACCAAACGAGCAACGGAGGAGGGATGAAAAATGCTCAGCCCTATCACTCAGGCTAAGCATTTCTTGAATATTACTTCTCTTTTACTTTGTTACTTCGACTTCTCGCTCTTTTTTTAACTTCTTTTTCTACATGTTCAAACTGCCTAATATCTGAAGGTCGAACGGTAATCGGCTCTTTCTTCAGTAATTTCATCATCGAAAACATTAATAGTATCAAAAGTAATGTAAAGGGCAATGCCGAAACGAGGGAAGCTGATTGCAGTGCTTCTAAACCTCCAGCATATAATAATACGCCTGCGATTGCTGACATTAAAACACCCCAAGTCATTTTTACAATTAAAGGGGGAAGCAAACTACCATTCGTTGTCATACTCGCTAAAATATATGTTGCAGAATCAGCAGAGGTAACTAGAAATGTTAAAATAAGAATGATTGACATAAACGAGATTACACCTGAAAGCGGAACTTGTTCAAACGTTGTAAATATAGCAGATGTAATGTCTGCATCTACTGCACCCGCAATATCAGAACCATTATATAAATCATTGTATAGTGCTGTTCCACCAAGTGTTGCGATCCACATACAAGCAAATATTGGCGGAATAACCATAACACCTGTTATAAATTCTCGAATCGTTCTCCCTTTCGAGACTCGTGCTACAAATGCACCAACAAAAGGAGACCATGCGATTGTCCAAGCCCAATAGAAGATTGTCCAATCTTGTACCCAAGTGCCTCCTTGATAAGGCTGTAAGCGCAAGCTATATTGAATGAAGTTCGTGATATAATCACCAATCCCAAGTGTAAAGGATTCTAAAATAAACACCTTAGGTCCAACCATAAAAATAAATAGTAAAAGTGCTATTGCCATACCTAAGTTAAAGTTACCTAAATAGCGAATTCCTTTATTTAAACCTGTTGAAGCTGATAACATATAGCCAATTAATATAAAAATGATTATTGAAATTTGTACTAAAAATGTATTTTCTATTTGGAAAACAGATTCGAGTCCCCCACTCATTTGTAAGACACCTAATCCGATTGATGTTGCAATTCCCATCACTGTAGCTATTACGGCCAGTGAATCGATACCCGTTTTTAAATATTTATTTGAACCTAGCAATGGCTCTAAAGCTGTAGATATTAATCCGTTTTCTTTTTTCCTAAACTGTAGGAAACCAATAACTAAGCCAACAATCGCAAAAATTGCCCATTGAGAAATACCCCAGTGAAAAAATGAATACCCCATTGCAATTCTTGCTGACTCTCTAGAAAGAGGTTCAACACCGTTTATTGGTGAGTTCAGAAAGTGACTCATCGGTTCAGCAACGCCCCAAAAAACAAGCCCTACACCAAAACCAGCTGAAAAAAGCATGCCTATCCATGTAAAGAAGGGATAATCTGGTCTTTCTTCATCTCCACCAATGCGTATCGCACCATATTTACTAATTGCAAGTCCTGCTAGGAATATAATAATGACAAATACAGATAATAAATAAAACCAACCAAAGTTCTGAGTTGTAAAACCATATAGCACTTCCGCAATTGCTTTGAATCCTTTAGGGTCTATAGATCCTGCGACGACTAAGAAAAATACTACAATTACTGAAATTAAAAATACCGGGTTCTTCCAAAACTTCCTATCCAAAAAGACCGACTCCTATATTATATTTGAATATTTCTATACCCCTAAAAAATATAGACTAAACATTTTTTAAAGCAAAAAAGCTAACCAATACGGTTAGCTTTTTCAATGTTTATGCATGTTTCATCGTTATTTTTTGATCACGAGGAAGCCCGAGACCTACAAGTCCAATAATCGGTAGAAATGAGATGATAATCATCGTTTGATAGACACCAATATCATCCATTAAAATACCGATAACAACTGAACCTATTGCGCCCATTCCGAATGCTAATCCCACAGTTAACCCTGCCATCGTGCCAATCTTACTCGGAACTAACTCCTGAGCATAGACTACTGTCACTGAAAAACTTAGCATTATAAAGAAACCAATAATTACCAACATGAGTATAACGACTGGTAAAGAAACATATGGTAATAAAATACACAATGGAATTGGGACAACTAGTGATAATACAATTACATTTTTTCGGCCAATAGCATCTGCAATAGGTCCACCAAAAAAAGTTCCGGCTGCTCCTAAAGCTAGAAACAAGAAGATGACTAATTGACCATTTTTGATTGTTAAACCATAGGCTTCCATCAAATGGAATATGTAAAAGTTCGTGATATTTACGACATAAAATGATCTAGCAAAAATAATAATCAACAAAAGCCCTAGCGCAATACCAATTTGTTTCTTTGTTAAATTTGCCATTGAAGATAAGAGAACTCGTTTTCGATTGTTTAACTTTTCCTGATCTAGCTGATTTTTATACCATATTGATATCTTCACCAATATAAACACCGCAAGCCCCGCCACGATTATGAATAACGCCGCGCCCGTTTGTCGAAAAGGAACTAAAATAAAGGCACTAATAAGTGGTGCTAGCGCTTGTCCTGTATTGCCCCCAACTTGATAAATCGATTGTGATAATCCCCTCTTTGGACCAGCAGCCATAAAAGAAACTCTTGAACCTTCAGGATGAAAAACGGCAGACCCAAAGCCCAAGAACATCACTGAAACGAGGATCATCCAATATTCAGGCGCAAATGCTAAACCCGCGATTCCAACAAGCGAAAACATCATTCCAATAGGAAGAGCGAAAGGTTTTGGCTTTCGATCACTTAGATAACCAACTACAGGTTGCAATACTGATGCAACCATATTTAATACAAAAGCAATGAGTCCTAACTGTGTAAACGTTAACCCCATATCTTCTTCCAATATCGGGAACATAGCTGGAATAACAGATTGCAATGAATCATTTAGAAGGTGGACCCCGCCGATTGCAAACATAACGGGATACACTGGATTGCCAACAATTGAAGATGCTTTCTTTTCCATAACTTATTCTCACACTCTTTCCGCACTTTTTAAAGCTCTATCACATCTCGCTGAATTTCTACAAATCTTGTTTCGAGCTCTTCCGCAGAAATTGGCTTACTATAATAAAACCCTTGTATTACATCACAGCTATGAAGACGTAAAAACTGCAATTGCTTGTCATTTTCGACTCCTTCTGCAACAGCTTCTAATTCAAGGTTATGGGCGACCTGAATGATTAAAGCTACGATGTTTGCATCGCTCTCCCCTTTTTCTATGTTTTGAATAAAAGAACGATCAATTTTCAGTCGATTAATATTAAATTTCGACAAGTAACTTAACGAGCTATAACCAGTTCCGAAGTCATCAATACTTATATAAACGCCAAGTTCTTGCAATCCATTCAAGATTGGAATCGCATGTTCCACGTCCATCATCATTGTTTCCGTTATTTCAATTTCTAAATACTCTGGGCGTAATCCGGTTTCAACTAGAGTTTCTCTTACAAGTTGAACTAAATTACGGCTTGCAAATTTTTTAGCAGATATATTTACAGCTATTCGAAAAGGAGGTAAGCCATCATCTTGCCATTTTTTATTTTGTATACATGCTGCACGTAACACCCATTTGTCGATTTCAATTATAAGCCCACTTTCTTCTGCATTGGGAATGAATTCCATCGGATACATTAAACCTTTTTCAGGATGCTTCCATCGAATAAGTACTTCCACTCCATTAATTAGTCCTGTTGCAACTTCAACTTGTGGTTGATAAAAAAGAACAAACTCCTCTTTCTCTATTGCTTTGCGTAATGATGAATCAAGAAGTGTACGTTCCTTCGATTTTGAATCAAGTTTCTCTGAATAATAGACAATTTGATTTTTCCCCATCTTTTTAGCATGAAACATTGCAGTATCCGCCTTAACAAATAAATCTTCCAACAACAAACTATCATCTGGGTAAATTGCAATTCCACTACTTGCCGTAATATGAAATTCAAAATTACCCATTGATAATGGATGACTAAATACTTGTGACAATCTTTTATCGATTAAGGTTAAATCTTTTTCTTTAGTAAAGGGCTTCACTATAATAAATTCATCCCCACCAACCCTTGAAATAAAGTCTTCTGGATCTAAAATATTTTCCAGTTGTATTGAAATTCTTTTTAAGAATACGTCACCTTTGGTATGTCCCAATGTATCGTTCACAAGCTTAAATCGATCTAAATCTATATGAATAAGAGCAAACTTATTTTTTTCAATAGGGTTTTTGTTTACGTCCAAAAGATCAATTAATTTTTCTGTTAAAAGTCTACGGTTCGGTAGACCCGTTTTTTCATCATGATTCGCTAAGTAATTAATTTTTTGTTGAATTTCAAACAACTCTGTAATATCTCTAATTTGCGAAAAAGCACCAATGACCTGACACTTATCATCATAAACGGGAAATGCATCCAATAAACATACATTTTTTGTTTCATCTTTACTAATAGTAATCTGTACATCTTTATAACTGGCTTTTTCATTGATTACCTTAAGAGCATATCCCCCTATTGGATCTAGATTAGAAATATTGCTTCCAATAACATCCTTAGATGACATATCCAGTAGGTTTTCTGCACTTGAGTTAAATTCTACGACTTCTCCTTTAGCGTTTGTCACTAAGACACAATATAGATTATTATCCATCATAACTTGATTTAAAATATTCAGTTCTTTATTTTTCTTGCGCAGCAACAATTCCCTTTCAATGCTATCAGAAACCGTTGATAACATTGCTGGATACAACGGATTATGATGTTCCAATGTAGTCATAATTGCAAGCGTACCAATAATTTTATTCGTTTCAATATCTTTAAATGCGATTCCATAGCATGCGCAATCATGAAATCGTTGAAGGAAGTGCTGGTCCCCTAAAACTTGTATCGGTTCACAATCATTCAGTAATGCCAGACTGATAGCATTTGTTCCCATCACTGGAATGGATATTTCATAACCCGGTTGTACTCCTAATGTTTTTGCAGCAATACGCATCATATTATCTCCAAACACACTAAGAATAACTCCATTGTGGTCCGTCACTAAGAATTCTAATGGGGTATCAGCTAATAAATCTAGGATTTTGTTACTGAAAAACTTTGTTACTGAAATTATTTCTTCATATTCCTCTATTTTATCTGATAAATTTAATTGCGATACATATGTTAATGGACCCAGTGTCTTTTCAGGGTTCATACCTAGCTTATGACAAAGCTCATTAACTTCATTAATAGAACATGCCATCTAGTTATCCCCTTCCTTCTTCTTTCAAAAAATGCTCATTTATAATTTCTTCCTAGTCTAAGATACTTCAACAAAAAAGATCAAATTCCTCTTAAATAATGTACATTTAGTCAAAATTTCACAATAATTCTGGAAGTAGTTCTTTCTCAAGAGCTAGAATTGTATTTAATCTACTTTTTCTTTTTGAGAAACTAATAAACTCGTCACTGTGCCTACGAAGAAAACGGTTGTATAAGATAAGATTAAATGAGAGGAAGCAATTAGTAAACAACCAATAGAAACAATTAGTAGATCAATAAAAAAAATTAGTACACCAGGATTTAACATTAGTTTCCTTGCCAGCATTTGTCCTAGTAAATCAAGACCGCCAATACTTATATCATTTCGAAACATCAGCCCGACTCCAAACCCAATAAGTATACCTCCAACTGCAGCACTTACTAAAGGAGTGAACATCAGAAGATTTCCGTACAAATGCAATGGATGCAGTGCATCAATAAGAACGGAGGAAATTAGCATTCCATGAATACCATTGTAAAAAAAAGCTCGATAATAGAACCAGGCCATTATAAATATTGGAATACTTATTAATAGAAATGTGAATCCAACTTTTACATCTAGTAAATAGTGAAAAATCAGGCTAACGCCTACCGCTCCACCTTCCAATAACCTATGCGGAACGAGAAACATATTTATTCCAACAGCAATTAATAAACTCCCAACAAGTATTATAAATGTTTTCTGTACAAGTTCCATTTGCCCCCACCTTTTAATAGATGTATATGTTTGGGCACAGAGAGTCTTTACTTGAAAAGCATTGGAAATTAGGATCGCTTATCTTTAAGTTGAGGATTACTATGTTCCACAAACAGAAATCGGAACTGATTAAGATCCCACTTTTTTAATTTCACCAAAAAAATACTTTCCAGTGAATGTTCACCTGGAAAGTACTACTCATAATCAGAACCATCTACCCACTACTGGGTATTTATATTCTTCGTAATTTAGCGTCTTGATAATAGCAATTATTGGAATTACTAACCATGCAATACCTAAAGCGATTACAAGTGGTATACCAATTAATACAACTATCAATGCAAAAGAAATCATAAAGAATGCGCCCATAACTAACTGAAAAAGAACTGCTTGAATTGCTAAACTTTCCACTTCAAGATCCTTTTTGTAAAAATGACAAAAAATATAAATGATAATAGGCACTGCATATGGCGCAAAAAAAGCACTCGCATGTACCAATATTTTTAACCCTCTATTATCCATTTTTAAAAACCCCCTACACGTTCTTAGTAATTAATTATACGAATGAAATGTAAGAAAGTTTCATTTATCCGAATTCGTTTTTCTAATTACCTATAGTTTCGTTAACTCATCAACATCAGACGTATAGCTTAACTTCATTTTCTCCAATTCAAGTTTCATCTTTTCAGTTTCTATGATGTAGTTCTGTTGTTTTAATTTTTCAAGCTCAATTTCTTCACGTACACTTCCCACTTTTATTTTCGCAAGTCTTCTTTTATGGTCTGTAACTATTGCAATTACTGGTATACTTATAACAAGCGCTACTATCACGATTGCTTCAATCAATTTCAACACCCCCAAGATTATTAACTACTTCAATTGTACATTATACAATTCAACTATCTCTAATTTATTCAAAATTAATTTTATACGTTGATGGGCAAAATAACAGCATACAAATAACAATCAAATATCGTAAAAATATGGTATGCTTCAAAGTATTCAAATCAAACTGAACGATGGAGGTATTCTACCTGATGAATGATTCGATACAAAGCATCTCCACACTTTCGTATAGTACAGTTGAACGCACAATATATTGGCATGAACAACGCAGGAATCAAACTGAACATCACATTTCTTTATATGTAGATACAATAGTTACAACCAAGCATATTTTCAAATTAGAACAAGTCAATGATATTTCTTATAAACCTTTTTCTAGTGGCACCGGGCTTTTCTATTTGCACACAATCCAAGGTGTATTCACATATCAAATCGACTCAGATCCTAAACATTTCATTCGAGAATATAAGAAGTTATGCTAGTAATATTTTACCTATTTTTCTGTAGCTAAAATACAACCAGCACCAAAACAGGTGGAACAACTATCTTACGTTGTTCCACCTGTTTTTTTATTTCTTCTTATTTCATTTTATTTCTGGACAAATGATGCAGGCATAATAACACCGACAACTTCTCCACTTGCGCATAGTAGATCATCTGCGAAAACTTCAATAACTGCTTTCCATTTCTTCGGGTGAATCTCTTCCACTTTACCGATAGCTTTTAAAACTTTACCTTGTGGCGTAGGCTTCAAGAAATTCACATTTAATGATGCTGTTACAAAACGAGGTGCGTCTTCTCCGTCCCCGGGCTCATGTCCATTTTTACGGTGCAAGGCCAATGCAGCAGATCCTGTACCATGGCAATCTATGAGAGAGGCAATTAAGCCACCGTAGACAAAGCCAGGAATCGCTGTGTGCTTTTCAGAAGGTTCGTAATACGTAACTGTTTCTACTCCTTGCCAACCTGTACGAAATTGATACCCCTGTTCATTTAAACGTCCACAACCGAAGCACATAGCAAAATCATCTGGATAATCGTCCTGAATTGCATGTTTAACATATTCTTTCATAAAACCATTCCTTTCAGAGTAGTAATATCATAATCTCTATTATACCACTTTGGTCGATAACACAAATGCAAATCGATTTGACTGCGTATACTATAGAAACTAGCTACAAGGGGGGAATGAAGATTGAAATTAAGAGCAGTTCTTTTAATCGCGATTTTAGTTGGGGGTTTGTACGCTATCATTCAATCTCACAATGAATTCAAAGAAAAACAGTTTAGTGAATTAATTGATTCAAAAAGTACTAATTTCACTTCACTTTCATTCACGAAACCCGACAAATTAGGGATGGCACCGGAGGTATGGATAACCGAAGATAACAAAGTAGTGGAAAACCTTCTCGTGTTTTTAGAAAACTACAGCATTCAAAAACTAAAAACTGATGAACCAACAACTCACTTTTCAGATAATCAGTTTAGTATTTTAATAGAATCCGAAAATGGAGATGAAATTAGTATCCTTCTTGAAGATAATTTAATCGTATTAAATTCTTTATCTTACTATGAGATTGTTAATGGGCCACTCAATCAAAATTGGATGATTAATTTCTTCATTTCAAATCAAACGCATAAATAGTTTTCATCAACCCGTTCATCTATTAATGCTCCTTTCTACTTGCCTTCACTAATTTCAGATATACTTATAGTTGAATCTGCGAATTGGAGGGCATTCCTATGGAGTACAAAAGCATCGAAGAACAAGTTATCCAAAAGTATCAAGAAGACGAACAAATCATGATTCAATTATTTATCAAGTGGTGCTTCAATCATGAACTTGATCCGATTATGTTATATAAAAAAGCCTATCCTGAACAATTGAAAAACCCCGCTCTACTTAAAGCACTTGAAGAGTTCGACACGAACGAACAAATGGATATTACCAACGAAACTATACTTGATATTCTACAAATGTTTGGTAATGATGATCTTGCTTTCATCGTATCCGATGAAATAGAGCATATTGCAAAAAAACAGAGTAACTAACTAGATAGGAAAGAGTACATTTCCTTTTCAATCTATTATATACTTATAATTAGTTCGAAATTCGTAATAGATAGAAGGAGCGATTATTTTGGTTAAGAGTTTACCCCTACGATCAGATGTAAGAATTGAAGAAACGTGGAATTTAGATGATTTATTTAAATCGGAAGCTGATTTTGATGAGGCAATACTTACGCTAGAAAAAGATGTCGAGACATATGCTATGAAATTCAAAGGGAACATGATTGATGCTGAAGCAGTAAATAGTGCGTTAAGTGGCTATTCTGCTCTTTATGAAAAAATAGTTCCTCTAGGTACCTTTGCTAACTTAGCCGTTAGCACAGATCAAACAAATGATGACGCACAAATGCGCGCTAGTAAATTTGGTTCTACTGCTGCGAAAGTTTATAGTCAATTATCTTTTGTTGAAAGCGAACTTTCAGATTTACCGATTGAGGTATTGCAAGAAGCCATTCAAAGCTCTAGTGAATTCAAAAACTATTTAGAGAAGTTAATTCAAAAAAAAGCACATCAATTGCACCCGGAAGTTGAAAAAACATTAGCTGCATTCTCTACAACTTTTGACGGTCCTTATAGCTTATACAACACTACAAAAATGATTGATATGTCCTTTCCCGATTTTGAAGTGGGAGGAGAAACGTTTCCATTAAGCTATGTATCGTTCGAAGGTGGTTGGGAATCCGAACCGAATACAGAAAAACGCCGTGCTGCATTTGATGCATTTTCTTCAAAATTAAAGGATTATCAACATACAACTGCAAAAACGTATGATTTGCACTTACAATCAGAAAAAACAATGTCAGACTTACGAAACTACCCAACGATTTTTGACTCACTTTTATTTGATCAAGAGGTCGACAAATCGATGTATGATCGTCAAATCGACTTAATAACAAAAGAACTTGCACCACATATGCGAAAATACGCAAAATTGCTTCAAAAGGTACACGGTCTGGACGAAATGACTTTTGCAGACTTAAAAGTTTCTCTCGATCCAACATACGAACCTAAAATTACCGTAGAAGAATCAAAAGTGTATATTGACGAAGCACTTTCAATAATGGGTGAAGACTACTTAAATATGGTAGATCGCTCGTACAAAGAACGTTGGATTGACTTTGCACAAAACATTGGTAAATCGACAGGAGCATTCTGTTCCAGTCCTTACGGCAGTCACCCTTACATTCTTATTTCATGGACAGGTAGCATGGAGGACGTATTTGTCCTCGCTCATGAACTTGGACATGCGGGACATTTTTACAACGCACACAAAGAACAAAATATATTCAATTCGAGACCTTCACTTTATTTTATCGAGGCTCCTTCTACGATGAACGAGATGTTAGTTGCGAATCACTTACTAAAAAACTCTGATGACCCGAAGTTTAAACGTTGGGTAATCTCATCGATTGTTTCACGTACCTACTACCATAACTTTGTCACGCATTTGCTTGAAGCTGATTATCAACGCAAAGTATACGAGCGAATCGATGCAGGTGGCAGTGTAAACGCAACTGTTTTAAACACTTTGAAAAGAGATGTTCTTGAAAGCTTCTGGGGAGACGACGTTCGTATCAATGAGGGTGCAGAACTCACATGGATGCGCCAGCCTCACTACTATATGGGCTTGTATCCATATACATATAGCGCTGGTCTAACAATCTCCACACAAGTTTCTAAACGAATTTTGGAAGAAGGTCAACCGGTTGTTGATAAATGGTTGAATGTTCTAAAAGAAGGTGGCACTAAATCACCTGCAGAACTTGCAAAAATGGTCGATGTGGATATCACTACAGATAAACCACTTAGAGATACGATTGCATATATTGGTGATCTAATTGATCAACTTGTGGAATTAACTGAAGAGATTGATTCTACCAACTAATATTTATCCCAAAAAAGCCATCTAAGAATTCATTCTTAGATGGCTTTTGATATCGTATAGTTAATTCATCCAGTCCGGCTTCCCGAAACCAGCAAATTCTTTGTCTGTAATCTCCTTAAATTCAGCAGATTCAACTGTTTCTTGAATATCCTTCACAAACTGCTGATCTTTATCTTCCGTACGAATAGCTACTACGTTTTGAAAATCAGGTGACAATTGCTCCAAAGCTAACGCATCAAGTAGAGACATTTTCGCTGCGATTGCAAAGTTCCCCGGAATCGCTGCCAAGTCCGAACTTTCAATCGACCTAGGCAACATTGCCGCTTCAATTGGTTGGAAAACTAAGTTTTTAGGATTCACTACTACATCTTTTTCAGAAGCTTTAATTGGATCGATTGTTCCGTCAATTTCTATTAGTCCTAGTCCTTGTAAAACTAATAACGTACGGGCTGCGTTGACCGGATCATTTGGCATAGTGATTTTTGATCCATCCTCTATTTCTTCTAATGAATCAAACTTATTTGAATAGATTCCTAAAGGAGCCGTTGGGATGCTAATTAGAACAGATAAATCCATATTATTTTGCTCAGAAAAGTTGTCTAAATAAAGCGTATGCTGGAACATATTTACATTAATTGAATTATCATTTAGTGCATTATTTGGCTGTACATAATCTCCAAACTCCGTTAATTCAACTTTATACCCTTTCTTCTCAAGACCAGGTTTAATTGCTTTTGTTATCATGTCACTATAAGGCCCTGCTGTCGCACCGAATTTAATTGTTTTGTCATCGCCTGCTTTGTCTTTTCCACCACATGCTGCAAGTACACCAATTAATCCAATAAGTAGTATTGATAAGATCATTTTCTTCATCTTTTCTCTCTCCCCTAATCCATTTTTTAAATTCACATACATACTCTTTCTATAATTAAAAAGCACTTCTCTCATAATGAAAGAAGTGCTGAATAATCTCAGCTTATCTCTCAGAATGATATACACTCCGTAGGAATTGGCACCTTCCTTCTTTTAAAAGGGGTTGCTGGACTTCGTAGGGCCTAATCCCTCAGTCTCTCTTGATAAGTTTACTTATTTAGTTAAGTGGCTACCGTACGCAAAATATAAAATGACAACTAACTTATTTCATCCAGCCTGGTTTGCCAAAGCCTTCAAATTGCTCATCGATTACTTTTTCAAATTCTGGTGATTCAACTACCGCAATAATATCTTTTGCTAATTGTGAATCTTTGTCTTCAGTTCTTACCGCAACAACATTTCGGAATTGATCGGGCATATTTTCTAAAGCTAACGCATCAAGTAAATTCATATCTGCAGCAATTGCGAAGTTTCCTGGAACAGCTGCTAAATCTGTACTTTCAACAGAGCGTGGCAATTGTCCCGCTTCAATTGGTTGGAACACTAAGTTTTTATGATTGACTGTAACGTCTTTTTCTGAAGACTTAATCGGATCAACTGAACCGTCAATCTCTATTAGTCCAAGCTCTTGTAATGTTAGTAAAGTACGTGCTGCATTCACTGGGTCGTTTGGAATTGTAATTTTAGCACCGTCTTCGATATCATCAAGTGACTCATACTTATTCGAATAAATTCCAAGTGGAGCTGTTGGTACACTTATTAAATCAGATAACTCCATATCGTTTTCTTTAGAAAAGTTCTCTAGATAAACGATATGTTGGAAAAGGTTTGCATCATTCGATCCACTGTTTAACGCATTATTTGGTTGAACATAATCGCTAAATTCTTGTACTTTTATTTTATATCCTTTTTTCTCCAATTCAGGAATAATTGCTTTTGATAGCATATCGCTATATGGTCCTGGTGTTGCTCCAAATGTTAGTTCTTTCGTGTCTCCTGCTTTGTCTTTTCCACCACATGCAGCAAGTACACCTATAAGTACTACTAATAATACTGTTGAAATAATCTTCTTCATCTTTTTTCTCTCTCCCTAAATTAACTTTTATCTATTGATTTTGAAATACGGTCTCCTGAAAATTGAATCACTTGAACTAATAAAATTAGTATGACAACCGTTACAATCATTATTAAATCATCGTAACGATAATAGCCGAATCGAATGGCTAAATCACCAATTCCGCCTCCACCAACAAAGCCAGCCATCGCAGAATACCCAACTAAACTAATTGCAGTTAATGTTAGGCCTTGAATGATACTTGATCTTGCTTCTGGCAACAAAACATCTTTTATAATCATCCACGGAGTTGCACCCACTGCAATAGCAGCTTCAATAACTCCTTTATCGATTTCCCTCATCGAAGTTTCTGTGATTCGGGCAAAAAATGGAATGGCCGCGGCGGATAATGAAACACTTGCCGCTGTCGGTCCGTATGCATCCCCAACTATCAAAACAGTTAGTGGTGTAATCGCGACAAGTAAGATAATAAATGGAATCGATCGAACAATATTAATGACAAATCCTAATATATTCTTTACGGCGCTATTCTCTAAAAATAAACCTCTATCTGTTACAAATAATATGAGTCCTAGTGGCAATCCAATTAGTAGAGCAACTCCAAATGCAATCCCAATCATATATATTGTTTCCCCAAAGGCCTTTGTAATTTCAGGTAGTAATTCTACAATACGTCCGAATTCATTTTCCATATCCAATCACCTCCACTTGCGCTTTTCTAGAAGTCATATAAGCAATCGCTTTATCTACCTCATCCTCTTCACCTTGCAGTTCCATTAAGAAGATTCCAAGAGGTCTCTCTTGAATATACTCAATTGAACCATGTAGAAAGTTTCCTTGCACTTTATAGTTCTGAACTGTATCTGAAATAATACCTTCACCTGCGATATCACCTTTAAACATCACTTTAATAATGCGCCCTGTACAAGTATGTAGAATTTCTTTAGGAACATCGAAGGATACAACACTGCTAATAAATTCCTTCGTTAACTCCGTTTTCGGATCAGAAAAGATGTTATAAACCGATCCATCTTCAATCACTTTTCCGCTTTGCATAATGGCCATGCGATCACAAATTTCTTTCACCACATTCATTTCATGCGTTATGAGAACAATGGTTATTTTTAATTCCCGATTGATTTTTTTAAGTAAACGTAAGATGGACATTGTCGTATTGGGATCTAACGCAGATGTAGCCTCATCACAAAGCAATACAGATGGATTATTGGCTAATGCCCGTGCGATTCCAACACGTTGCTTCTGTCCCCCACTCAACTGTGCAGGATACACATTCTTTTTTTCTGAAAGCCCAACCATTTCAAGTAGTTCCTCTACACGCTCATTAATTTTATTGGCAGGTGTGTTGGCTGCTCTTAAAGCGAATGCAATATTTTCATAAACCGTTTTTTGGCTTATTAAGTAAAAATGTTGAAAAATCATACCGATTTTCAAACGAGCTTGGCGCAGTTGTTTACCGCCCAATTTTGTTAAATCGACACCGTCCACTAAAATAGTACCACTTGTCGGTCGTTCCAATAAATTCAAACAGCGAATTAACGAACTTTTTCCAGCGCCGGAATAACCAACGATACCAAAAATCTCACCTTTGTTAATCGTAAGGGAAACGTCATCGACACCTTTTACAACTCTTTCTTTTGTCTGATACACTTTTGATACGCCTTTTATTTCTATCACGGTATTCCCCTCTTTCTAAAAATCAATCCTAAATTGGAGTGATCGCTTCAAGTTTTGAACAGATACTACAATGAAAATAAAAAATACCTCTTTCATAATGAAAGAAGCACTGAATGAATGGGTTCAGATTATCTCTCAGAATAGAATTATTCTGTAGGAATTGGCACCTTCCATATAAATGGGGTTGCCGGACGTCATAGGGCCTAATCCCTCAGTCACTCTTGATAAATTCCATATTAAGTTATCGTTGCATAAAACATAGTATAATATACAACCAGTAAGTTGTCAACATATTTCGAATTTCAATTTTTTATTTCATGAAAGTCTGTTGCTTTGTTATTCTATAGACATTTTCCTGCAAAAACTATAAGATTTGGAGTAAGCTAGTCAACTACATAGAAACGGGGTTTTCCAATGAAAGTTTCAAAACGATTAAAAAGTTTTCCACCACACTTTTTTGCTTCACTAACTCATAAAGTTGAAAAAGCACTCGCTGAAGGAAGAGACATTATTAACTTAGGACGTGGAAATCCAGACCAACCCACGCCGGCGCATATTGTAGAAGCTCTTAAAGATGCTGTCGATGACCCAACTACGCACGGGTACTCTCCGTTCCGGGGCGTTATGGAATTCAAACAAGCCGCCGCCGATTTTTATAAAAGAGAATACAATGTTGACATCGATCCTAACACAGAAGTCGCTGTCTTATTTGGAACTAAACCAGGTCTAGTAGAGCTTCCCCTAGCCCTTATGGATGAAGGTGAACTTTTATTACTACCGGATCCAGGGTACCCCGACTATTTATCAGCGGTAAGTTTGGCAAATATTACGTATGACACAATGCCATTGCTTGAGTCTAATAACTTTTTACCCGACTTCAATCTGTTAACTGCTGAGCAACGGGAAAAAGCAAAATTAATGTACTTGAACTACCCGAACAACCCTACAAGTGCAACAGCTACTGTTCCATTTTTCGAAGATACCGTACAGTTTGCAAAAGAAAACGACATAGCGGTTCTTCATGATTTTGCTTATGGTGGCATTGGTTTTGATGGTGATAAACCAGTTAGTTTCCTCCAAGTAGACGGGGCAAAAGATGTAGGTATTGAAATGTATACGTTATCAAAAACGTATAATATGGCTGGATGGCGCGTTGGATTCGCAGTCGGTAATGCAGAAATCATAGAAGCACTCAGTCTTTTGCAAGATCATCTATTTATAGATATTTTCCCAGCAATTCAACGGGCAGCAGCTGTCGCTTTAACTGAGAGCCAGGACTGTGTTGTTGAACTTGCCGCACTTTATGAAGCTAGACGTAACGTCTTTATTTCGGAGTGCAAACGAATTGGTTGGGATGTAGTTGCTCCGGGCGCCTCATTCTTTGCTTGGTTGTCGGTTCCTGATGGTCATACGAGTGAATCCTTCTCTGACCTCTTATATGAGGAAGCCGATATCATCGTTGCACCGGGACATGGTTTTGGTAAGCATGGCGAAGGTTATGTGCGTGTTGGCCTTTTGGAAGACGAAGATCGATTAAGGGAAGCCGTTGCACGTATTGAAAAACTAAATCTATTTTAAAGTTAAACCTCATTAAATTCAAAAAAAACTGACGTCCCGTAAAAGGGCACGTCAGTTTTTTCTCTTATTTACTTTACAGTTAAATCATAAGTTGAAAAGCAACTTGTATTTTAAGTTAAATAAACCTCTTGCCCTTTGGACATATGTATTCCATCCATCACCAGAACATCGGCTTTTCGACCATTAACCATAACATCACAAGCATCAGTCCAATATAAATCCAAGACGTCCGATTTAAAAGATTCAAAGCATCATTTTTACTCATTCCAGGCAGGTGAAACTTTCGTAGAACTCGAGTAAAACCCGTTGATAAAAAAAATGCGGATACACCCATTACAACAACCGTCATTACAACCCATGATGTATACCAAGGCCAAGGACCAAGGAGTAATAGCAAAACACCTGTAACAACTAGAACGTGTCCTGCATGCATAACAATACGGATTACAACATCGATAATTGACAAGTATGCACTTTCGATTTTTTCTTCAGCGCCACGTAATCTTTTGATGATTGGCATTAGCAGGAATAATGGACCTATGGATAGAACGGCACTGACGACGTGTAGAAAGACAATCACGCCATAAATTTTAAAATACATTCAGTTCATCATTTCTCTACCGGGCTGAATTCATGAACCCATACGTTCATCGTCGGCAACCAAGGCATTTTTGGGTGTAGTGCAAGGATTGAATCCTTATATTCCTCCATATTATTAAAGCCTTCTTGTTTAGCGTGTTCATCTGTCATTTCACCGAGTTTTTGTCGATAAAGTGCATCCACTATATATTTTCCACCATCTAATTCCATAATTTCACCTGGATAAGCATAAACTCCATTACGTCTAGTCGCTCTTTTTTCTCCACTCAACACTTTTGCAACATCAGCTTTGACTGTTACAAGTCGTTCAACTGAACACGTTTTTTCTGGATATAGGTTATTTACATTTTCACTCATAAAGTTCTCCCTTTTCATTACGTATTTATTCATCTATCATAACGATTTGAAAGGGATAATGCGAACAATGTGTATATATATCAATAGTAATAAGTGAACTTTATGTGTTCATGATTTTGTTCAGATTTAAAAAATGCCTAAGACTCTACCTGCCAACAAAGTCTCAGACAACAATATAATTCTTTATTTGTTGACGGTATAGATTACTGCCAATGAATATTCACCATCTTCACCCATAAACTGATACATAAGAAAGACATTATCTTTTCTAGCTTGCAAAGATACAGCAGTATCAAAAGGCTCAACAACTTCAACTTCATAATTATTTTCAGCTAAGTAATCTTTAAAAATTTGTACGTTGTCCTTCATGCTATCCTCCAGCTTGTAGGTAATGGAGTATTGATCCTTCTCTTCGTCAGAGGATTCTAAAAAGCTAATTGCTTTGTCAGCATCTGGTAATAAAATCTCACTAGAAACTTTCGTAGAAATTTCAACATCAGACCCCATCTGGATTTTAGTACCATCATCAGTTGTTATTGTTGAGCCACCATCTTTTGTATCAAGATCTATTTTCCCTTTTTTTCCGTCTTCTCCTTCAATTTCAACTCCATCTTTTGAGACTTTGATTTTTCCACCATCGCCAGTTGGTATTGTAATACAACCTGAAAGTACAAAAGAAATAAGCATTAAGCTGAATATAAACTTAAGTTTTCTCATCTTTCTTCCTCCATTCGTTGAATAGTAATGCATAATAGTTGCTTTCATTTTAATTGATAAAGGTTAAATTAAGGTAAAGTTTATAAAACTATTCTACCCACTATACTTTCGATTTAACTTATCAAATCAAAACAAGCCATCTCACTGGATAGGTGAGATGGCTTGATAGAATAGCATTATTGAATTATTCGCGAATTTGACCTGTGCCTTGAATTACAAATTTACTAGATGTAAGTGCTTCTAAGCCCATCGGACCTCTCGCATGCAGCTTCTGCGTACTAATCCCAATTTCTGCTCCGTAGCCAAACTCAAAACCGTCTGTGAATCGCGTAGACGCATTATGGTATACGGCAGCAGCGTCTACTTGCTGTAAAAAGAGCGCTGCGTTATTTTCATGATTGGTGACAATTGACTCCGAGTGCTTTGTACCATATTTATTAATGTGTTCGATTGCCTCTTCCACACTCTTAACTGTTTTAACGCTAACCGATAATCCCAAATACTCAGTTTCCCAGTCGTCTTCTGTCGCTACCTTTACTTGTGATGAGATTGCAGCAACTTTTTCATCTCCAAATACTTCTACACCATTTTTCAAGACTACTGAAACAAGTTCTTTCCCATGTTCAGCAAACCATTTTTCATGAATTAAAATGGTCTCGATTGCATTACAAACAGATGGACGCTGCAATTTGGCATTTATAACTATTTTCGTAGCCATCTCAGCTTCAGCAGATTCATCTATGAATACGTGGCAATTTCCTGCGCCAGTTTCCAACACTGGAACTGTCGATTCTCTCACAACGGTATCTATTAATTTCTTACCACCCCTCGGAATAAGAACATCTAAATACTCTTTTAATGTAAATAATTCTTTCGCGGTTTCTCGACTTGTGTCTTCAATCAACTGGACAGCATCTACGGGGATAGAACTTTTTTCAAGTGCAGAATGAATAGACTGAATGAGTACCTTGTTCGAGAATTCTGCTGAAGAACTTCCTCTTAAAATCGCCGCATTACCTGTTTTAAGAGATAAAGTCGCGGCATCTATTGTTACATTCGGACGTGCCTCATAAATCATGCCGATAACCCCGAGTGGAACGCGCTTCTTATTAATTAGTAATCCGTTCTCTTTCGTAATTGATTCAACGATTTCACCAACTGGATCTTTCAATTCAACCAAAAGCTTAATTGCATCTGACATATCTTGTATCCGCTTTTCATTTAGCATGATACGATCAAGAACTTCATCCGTAAGGCCATTAGACTTCCCAGCAACAAGATCCTTCTTGTTTTCACTAAGGATTATATCTTTATCCTCTAACAACTGTTTTGCTATTAAAAGAAGTGCTTCATTCTTCTCTTCAGTAGTAACAGATACTAATTTCATGCTTACAAGTTTAGCTTTTTTTCCTTTTAACTGAACCTCACTTGTGGAAGTTATATTCATCATTTATAGGTCCTCCCTTTAGTTAAATACTTACCCATTTATCTCGGTGAATTACTTCTACTTGCGTTTTACTAGCACGTTTTCGACGTTCTTCACTTCGTTTTCCAATTACGTCAAGTAAATCAAAAGAGGAATAGGTTACTTCGCCTTTTCCAATCAATCCATTCATCCCAAATACCTCAACGACGTCCCCTTTTTCAAAGTCGCCTTGAACTTTATAGATTCCTGCAGGTAATAAGTTCTTGCTATTAAAAAGAATTGCTTCTTCTGCACCTTGATCGACATAAATCTTCCCAGACGGTTCTGAGTGCATCGCAATCCATTGCTGATTGATATTGATGGAGCTTTGTTTTTTCTTGGAAATGTATGTACCATCTCCTTTTCCATTCATAATATCAACTAACTTCTCAGATCCTTTTCCGTCACCGATAAATACAGGTACACCTACGGAAAGTGCCGTTTTTGCTGCCAGTAACTTGGATTTCATACCACCCGTTCCAACTTTTGAACCTGACCCTTTGGCATAACCTAACATTTCATCCGAAATCCCCTCTAGAAAATCAAACTTTTTTGCATTGGGGTTATCTCTTGGATTGGCATCATAAATGCCATTAATATCAGTTAAAATAATCAGCTGGTCTGCGCGTACAAAACCACTAACAAGGGCAGAAAGCATATCATTATCTCCAAAGGTTAGCTCTCTGATGGATACCGTATCATTTTCGTTAATAATCGGCAACATTCGTCGTTCAAGCAATTCCATAAGTGTTGCATAAGCATTTCGATAGCGACCCTGGTTGGTGAAATCATCACGGGTTAATAAGATTTGAGCTGGGACAATTGAAAACTCACTGAATTTATCAATATAGGATTGGATAAGTAACCCTTGTCCGACTGCAGCAGCAGCTTGCCGCCCCTTAAGTGTAATAGGTCTTGAACTATAGCCCAACTTTGCAAATCCAGCAGCAACAGCTCCAGATGATACTAACAAAACTTCATGCCCAGCTTGCCGAAGAGCGACAACTGCATGAATATGATCATCAAACATTTCCTGATCTATTTCACCTTGGTCATTTGTAAGTGAACTGCTTCCAATTTTAACAACAATTCTTTTTCTTGTCATAATGCATTCCCCTAAATATTATATTTACCATTCGCTTAAGTTTATATTAAAAATCATTCATATCTTGCATTTTACTATAATTGAAGGGAAAAAGAAAGCATAAAATGATTATTTATTTGACTTTGTGTATATTTATTCAATTATACTTATTTAATCTCGACAGTTGCCTCTACTACTACTCTAACATTTCCTTTTATCGCACGACTGATCATACACGAAACTTCTGCTTGTTCGGTTAATTTCTTAGCGAATAAAAGATTTTTTTCAGTCGCATCTTTTTTAAGGATCAGGTGAGGTCTATGTATGATTTCTTTATATGTGATTATGCCGTTTGTAACATCCACTACTCCAACTGACTCCATCGTTAATGACTGCTTTTCGATTCTGCTTCTTTCAAGCATCGCGGCAAGTGTAATTATATAGCAAGTTGCAGCAGCACCTAACAGCATTTCATCTGGATTCGTTCCTACGCCTGGACCATCCATTTCTGGTGGAATTGAAACTTTTGTTTTTAGATTTCCTGAATGAATCATTCCGACATCATTTCGTAAACCGGGCCACTCTGCTTGTAATTTAAAATAATGTTCTACCATTATTATCGCTCCAATCATTAAATTCTCTCTTATTATACATATAATGCAGCAAACTATGTCAAAAGAGCAAACCTTGAATCGGTTTGCTCTGAATGGTTTTCAATATAGGATTGTTTACTTTTCCACACTTATTTGAAATTCTTCATGTTCATGCAATCCGGTATCATCCTCAACATGAATCACGATAATAAACTGACCTTCCTCAGAAAATGTGTAAAGTGACTGGTATTCCCCAGCAACAGTTTCATCGGCATCTATCCAGTCATGGTTGTCTGGGTCACTTTCGCTCCAGATTTCATAACGAACGTTGGCATCTTCAAATGGATGTCCATCCATATCCAAATGTACAACTAAATCCTTCTCATCTAACTTCTTTACATCTTTAGGCTCAATAAAATGCATTGAGAAGCCTTCTGATTGACCTTCGTTTTCTTCATCTTCGGTGACTTCATAGTTTCCACCAGTACCGACAGTTACTGTTTTTGTTGGCATTGTATGCATATTTCTAGCAGTAACATGCACCTGAATATAAAAGAATCCATCATGATCAAATGAGGTTTCACCTGTATACACTCCATCTTTCTCGTTCACTGAATCAATCATAATACTTTCTTCTTTTTTACCTTCTTCCCATATTTCAAACTCGACTTGTGACGCATCATCTACTTTTTCCTCGCCCTGTGTTACTAATGTTTCCATTTTCACTACTTCATTCACATCAACAGCTTCAGGCACGGTCAGTTCGACTGTTATGGGGAGAAGGACAAGATCTTCTTCAACTTGCTCGTCTTCCTTGCCACACGCAGCTAGTACTCCGATAATAAATACTAATGAAAATAGCATATACCTTTTCTTCACTTTCATTCCTCCAAGTTCTTATTGCTTAACCAATTTCTCTTTCTTCAGTATGATTATAGTAGCTGATTAAGAAGTATTTATGAAGTTGGTCCAATTCACATAAATTTCGTATTTACAAGCGATAATGAGTTTGCATATAGATGAAATGAGGTTATTTTATGAATCAATTTACAGTCATGATTATAGACGATGAACAACAAATGAGGCAACTCGTTCGAACTTTTTTGGAGGCTGAATCCTATTCAGTTATAGAGGCGACAGATGGCTTGCATGCCCTTTCACTAATTAAAAACACACCCCCTCATCTTTTAATTGTTGATGTGATGATGCCGTTCATGGATGGTTTTGAATTTGCTAAAGAGGTTAAACAGCTCTATAATATCCCTTTAATTTTCCTTTCCGCTAAAGGAGAAGAGTGGGACAAAGTTCGTGGACTCAAACTTGGTGGGGATGATTATATCGTTAAACCCTTTCTTCCGGCAGAACTAGTCGCTCGTGTCGAGTCTGTCTTACGGCGAACTTATCAAACTCAAAAGCCATTTGATGTACTTCATATTGGTCCAATAACAATCGACCGGGATGCGCACAAAGCCAGTATTGAAGGGAATACCCTTTCCTTAACATTGAAGGAATTCGGCCTTCTAGATATCCTTGCAAAAAACAGAGGACGCGTTTTTACTAGAGAGCAGTTACTTGAACTTGTTTGGAGCGAAAATCAAAACAGTAGCGAGCGAACAGTCGACACACATATAAAAACGTTGCGCTTAAAATTAGGCAAGTATGGTGAACAAATTGAAACCATCTGGGGTGTCGGTTATCGGTTCGAGGTGTGAAGATGAAGAAATGGAAACTTACCCTGAGTAAAAAAATACTTCTACTTCTTCTTTCAAGTGTCGGGTTCACAATACTCTTTTCATTTTTCTTCATTCATTTTCTTTACTCTGAGCTGTACTTATCCAGTACAAAAGAATCGATTATTTATCAAGGACAACGAACAGCCTCTCACTATCACTACGGAGAATTAAGTGATGAAATCGTTGAAAAAATCCACTGGTATAATATTGTCTCTGAATATGACATTATTGTCGTAGATGAGTTAGAGAAAATCTCTTCTTATTTTCCTTATCAAATCAACTATGAAACACTTGTAGACGAAAAAGATCGAACAGATTTGGAGAACGGGAAGTATGTTATGAAAGAGGGATTTGTAGAAGAATTGAATACCGAAGTGCTTGGTGCAATTTTCCCGATTAAAGGCGATTCCGATTTAATCGGCTTCATATACATTTATGTACCTTTAGCCGCGGTTCAGGATGTGTTTAAAGAGAGTATCCCTTTACTAATCTTCGTTGGTGTCTTGTTTTTCTTTATTTTATTTTTAATTGCTAATCGATTTTGGAGTTCTTTATATAAACCCATTCATCAACTTCAGCAACATTCCTATGAAGTGTCTCGTGGAAACTACACCCATAGATTAGAAACAGATCGAACGGATGAAATCGGTCAATTAACAAATGCGTTCAATAAAATGAGTCGATCTTTAGAACAGCAGGACATACGTAAAAAAGAATTCCTCTCGAATATAGTGCATGAGTTACGAACCCCCCTTACTTATATTAGTGGATATACTCAAGCCTTAATTCATAAAAAATATACTTCATTCGAAGAAGCCAACAACTACATCACTACAGTTGAAAAAGAAACCGAACGTCTCAACCAATTAATCAATGACCTTGTTGAGTTAAGTTATCTAGAAGAAAACCTCTATACACTAGAGAAGCAACCTATCGCTCTTGCACAAGTCTTATTCGATACAGTTGACCTGTTTACAATCCATCTCGACAGTAAAAAACTAACTCCAAAGTTATCAATAGATGAAGACCTTATCATTATAGGTGACGCCAAACGTCTTGAACAAGTATTTTATAATGTGATTGACAATGCGATTAAATATTCCAATTCAAATGGTGAGTTAACAATTGCCCTGAAAAAAAATGAGCAGTATGCTCAGTTCAAAGTGACGAACCAAGGAATCAGTATTCTACCAGAGGATATCGATCGTATCGGTGAACGCTTTTTTAGAACAGATAAAGCTAGAACACGAGCTACTGGTGGTACAGGTCTGGGACTTTCCATCGTTAAGGAAATTGTGCGTCTTCATGAAGGAACATTTTCTTTAGAAAGCGATCCAAATTATGGGACCGTAGTAACCATTGAACTCCCGATACTGTTCCTTCCGGAAGGAGGACTACAATGAGTAGAACAATATTGCTTCAACTGTTCTTTGTATTAATTCTTTTAACTGCATGTAGTACCAAACCAACCGAGAGAATTATCGCACCTTTTATATTCACCGACCAACACGGCCAGCAGTTTGGGACGGACAACTTAGTAGGTAAAGTATGGGTAGCTAATTTTGTTTTTACAAAGTGTACTACAGTTTGTCCACCCATGACTGCGGAAATGGCAGGGTTACAAACTTTATTTAAAGAAGAAGGTCTTGAAGTCGAATTGGTGTCTTTTTCAGTAGATCCAATAGTAGATTCCCCAAGTGTACTTACCGACTATTTGAGTGCGTATACCACTGATGACTCCAACTGGCATATGTTGACGGGATATCCACAACTAGAAATTGAAACTTTTGCACGAGAACAGTTTCAAACGATGGTTCAAAAACCAACTTCATCTAGCCAAGTTATCCATGGTACTACATTTTATCTACTCGATAAAAATGGAGCACTAATAAACGAATATAGTTACATTGACAACTCCTTTGCGAAAGAAATGATGAAGGATATTAAGAAGTTAAAATAAGGCTCTGTTAAATAATAATGTTGATAAAACTTATTACACAATAGTGCTGTTGATTTCCGTTTCAGCCGGACGCGTTCCGGAGGGCAGGCGGTGGACCAACCCGTTCGCTCCGCTCCCGTTGGTTGTTTCACCTGACCCGCTGTCCTCCCGGAGTCGCCGTCTTCCACTTCAATCAACTAGGAGTGTACAAATAGTATTAGTACTGCATTAACCATGAAATAAAACGAACTAGCGTAGAAGCGACAAGTGTGAGCCGAAGTAGTAAGACCGACAGCGAACTTTCTGACGGGCTTACTACGGGAGGCCATCACCAATTAATGTTCATTATTTTAGCTGCGCTAAAAAACGTTTACGCGACGATATTTCCACGCCTCCCATTACACTCGATAAGGAGTCTAAAAGTACTTTATCTACTATCAACAGAATTTTTTAACATACCCTAAAATAAATAAAGTTCAAACACTCCCTAGTAAATTCGGGAGTGCTTGAACTTTTATTTGATTAAGTTACTCTTTTCTCTTCTAAGTTCCTCCATAAGTGATGTGCTTCTCTAGCGATATGCTCTAGCAGATTCGGTGGGGCGGTTGTTACTGCAGCACATGCTTTAATTAATTCGCTTAATTCCAATTTGAAGGCTTCAAGTGCTTTGGCTTCTTTGATTACCATCTGGTTAAATGTATTTAATACCGGAGAAATTTCATTTCGAGGGCGTCGAATAATTGTTTTTAGTGAATTCGCTTGTAAAAATAGATTTTCAAACTTCTTTGTCATTGCCCGGACTTGATCATGAAGTTCATAGTTTGAAGCGTCTACATAATGACTAATGAAAATTAGATGATCTAGCATTTGTCGTAACCAGAAGTTATTTTCATGAATCGTTGCATCTGCGGGAGATACGTAGGCACCGGTTTCTATTAATTTAAACACTTTTTGCGCCTCTTCAGCTTCCCTAATCATATGATCGAGAAGTGAGACCGGTGTTGAAATTATGACTTCACAATGCAATGCTTTATCCATTGTATGAAGCAGCAAATCACGAAATTCTGCTGTAGAACTATTCGCTTCATCGAGCAGAACACCAATGTCTACCTTCTTCTTTTCTGCCTTTTCAAAGATTGTCCCCATTCGTTTAACCATCTGGTGATTTGCACGAGCTAGTTCAAGTTCATGGTGACTAATTTCTCTATCGAAGAATTCGCCGTGCTCAAAATTATTTCGTACCCAAAAATCGATAATGCCATAGGTATCCCTTTGGTAGTTATCCGTATATGACAACTTTCCACCTCTTTCATATTTGTAACAGCAACTTATCATATGCTGGGCATTTTCTTTAGTTACTGAAATAAAAAAGGCGATATTAAAAAGAGTAATGAACCACCTTAACAGGTGACTCATTACTCGAAGATTAGACTACTTTTTCTTTTTTAATTTGTTTACTTCTTAACTGACCACATGCTGCGTCAATATCTGTTCCTTGCTCGTGACGAACACCACAATTAATCCCTTTACCTTTTAATGTTTCATAAAAGGCTCTGATTGCTTCTGGCTCACTTCTACTATACTGTCCATGTTCATCGACCGGATTATATGGGATTAAGTTTACGTATGACAAATGACGTTTGTTTTGAAGCAATTTTGCAAGTTGTTTCGCCTCTTCAACATGATCATTTACATCATGTAGTAGAATATATTCAAATGTAATTCGACGGTTCGTTTTCTCTAAATAATAATCTATAGATGCCATTAGTTTGTCGATTGGGAAGGCACGGTTGATTTTCATGATTCGAGTACGTAGCTCATCATTTGGTGCATGTAAGGACACGGCCAAATTCACCTGGAACTGCTCATCAGCGAACTCAATAATCTTATGAGCTAGTCCACTCGTTGAAACTGTAATATGTCTCGCTCCGATAGCCAATCCTTTAGCATCATTTACTGTGCGTAGGAAATTCATTAAATGCGTATAGTTATCAAACGGCTCGCCAATTCCCATTACGACAATATGGCTCACGCGTTCTTCTAACTCTTTATCATCAAGATGCTGCTGAACTTTCATGATTTGCTCGACGATTTCTCCACTATTCAAATCGCGGCTTTTTTTCAATAATCCACTTGCACAGAAACTGCAGCCAATATTACAACCAACTTGAGTTGTTACACATACAGAAAATCCATAATGGAATTTCATCAACACAGTCTCAATCAAATTCCCATCTTGCATTTTAAATAAAAACTTAATTGTTCCGTCTGTTGATTCTTGCTTAACAGACTGCTCTAGTGTCTGGATAACGAAATGCTCTTCTAGTAATGCCAGACATTCTTTATTCATATTTTTCATATCACTAAAATTCTTTACTCTTTTTCTATAAAGCCAATCCCATATTTGCTCAGCACGAAACTTTTTTTGTCCGTGCTCCACTAACCATTCAGCTAATTGATCCTTTGTGAATCCATATAATGATTTTTTCATTTATTTGTTGCCCTCATTTCGAAAATTACAATTCACTAATTATACTACTTCTTTTTATGAAAAGGAACAACTATTTTACCTGAAAGATAAAAAACAACCTGTCGAGAATTCGTTCACTCAACAGATTGTTTGACAAAACGAATCGTTCCTCCGATTCGAAGTTGGGCTACTTTGGATAAATCTTTATTTGCAATTTTACCTATCGTTGCATAACCACCTACAGTTTGGGCGTCCGCCATTAATAGTATAGGTTGTCCGCTCGTTGGAACCTGAATGGTACCAAATTGTGTTGCTTCACTAATGATATCCGCGCTGTCTTTAAACTCTAAAGCAGGGCCATTTATAAAGTAGCCCATTCGATCTCCACCACGCATCGTATATGTAGTATTAAAAAATGTTTGAACACTCGTTTCAATAAATAAATCTATATGTGGGCTTGGCCATACATTGACCTCGATATCCTTGCTATATACCGGTATACGAGTATGAGTCAGTCCACGATTCAGACGCTTTTTTTTAGCTGAATTCACATAAAGTATTGAATCCTTCTTTACGACTTCACCTATTTTTCCTTTTGGATAAGCCGATCGACTACCCAATATTTCAGGTGCATAAAACCCACCTTCTGGGATAAGATAGGTAATTGACCCACTTCTTGGTTTTACAAACCGAAGTATTTGCCCCTTAACTATATCAAAGGACTTCCACATGGGCGCCTCAACATCATCAATCAGAGCAGTTAAATCAGCCCCCGCTATCGTTATACGATGGTCCATAAGTACTTTTAACGTTAAGCCCCCCAAAAACAACTCCAGCGCACTTTCTTTCTTATCGTTAGCAGCGATTTCCATTCCAGTTAGAAATGCATGTTGATCCATTGGACCTGAAACCGGCATTCCAAATCGTCTATACCCTGTCCTACCCATATCCTGAATGGAACTGTATACTCCAGGCTGAATCACCTGAAACAAAGGAATCATTCAGATTCACCTAACGCTTGTACAAGTATATTCTTTGTTCGCAATAACTTTCGGAGCTCTTCTACACGCTTAGCTACTTCATTTCCATCACCATGAAAACAAATCGTATCCGCCTTTAATTGGATAACCTTACCGGTTCGAGTTTGAACTTGGCCTTTCAGTATGATGTCTAGAACTTGTTGTTCTATTTCCTCTTGTGTATGTAAAACAGCATCTGGAAGCAAACGCGAACTAAGTGACCCATTGTCAGCGTAGCGACGATCAGCAAATGCTTCACTTGCCGTTTTAAGACCTATTTTCTCGCCTGCGAGAATCAATTCACTATTACATAATCCAAATAAGTAGGCTTCGGGTGCCGAATCATAGACAGCTTCTGCAATCGCGTTCGCAACTTCCTTATTTATTGCAGATGTGTTGTATAAAGCGCCATGTGGCTTAACATGCGCAAGCGGTACATTGTTAATAATACAAAATTGCTGAAGTGCTCCAATTTGATACACAACGGCACTGTAAATTTCACGAGAGGTCATCGATAGATTTCGTCTCCCAAAACCTTGTAAATCTGGATATCCTGGATGTGCGCCAATTGCTAATTTGTGCGTAATGGCTTTTTTCAACGTGTCGTCCATTACATTAAAGTCGCCTGCATGAAAACCGCACGCAATATTAGCTGAAGTTATAAATGGAAACAAATTTTCATCTTCACCTATTGTGTAGGAACCAAAACTCTCTCCTACATCCGCATTTATATCGATTCTCATCAAGGCACCTCCTTTATACTTTCATAGATTTTTTGGGGATCACTTTCTAATTCTCGTTCGATTTCCAAGTACTCTTCAAAACTAATTGAATGGAATGAAACACAATCTCCCGACTGTAGAAGAAATGAATCTTCACGTAGTGGACAATATAAATCCAATGGCGTTCTACCAAGAATATTCCAACCGCCCGGAGATTCCAAAGGATAGATGCCCGTTTGATTAGAACCGATTCCAACTGTTCCTTTCGGTACTTTTAATCGTGGTTTTACAAGCCTTGGTACATTTAGAGCTTCATCTAATTCACCTAAGTACGGAAACCCAGGTAAAAAACCAATCATGTAAACCGTATATATCCGACTTGTATGCAAAGAAATTACTTCTTCACGTGAACAACCCGTTTGTTCAGTAATTCTATCCATATCTTCACTAAACTGTTCGGCATAACACACAGGTATTCGAATTAACCTTCGAGAAGATAACGTTTCTGTTATTTCTATTTCCGACCACTTAGTTAAGATGTCTTCGATTAAAGACGGTGCATCTTCAAGTTCTTTCTTATAAAAAAGTGTAACTGTATGATAACTTGGTACAACCTCTGCTAATAAATAATTTCCATCTTGGTTAATAAATGTCGTAAAGGCTTGAATTACTACATTCGTTTCTGCATTAATGGTTGTGCCAAATTGAAAACGAATAGATTGTTCACCTGTTACCATTACTTCGGGTATATGCGTATTCTTACTGCCCATCTTCAGACAACATTTCGATACAAAGTGAGACCCCTTTTTTCAAATCTTCATGCGACCAACTTGGTATTTTTCCATGTTGAATCGCAAGTTCGTGAGAGGCTGGAATATGGAGGAAGCCTGAAAGCATAGTCGGTTTAAACTTTTTGGCATATGCTAAGCCTTCGTACATCACGTTATTACATAAATAAGTCCCTGCACTATTCGAAATTTCAGCAGGTAAGCCGTTTGCAAGTAAATGATTTACCATTGCTCTAACAGGCAAGGACGACAGATGAGCGGGTTCGCTATTCATATGTATTGGTTCATCTACAGGGATATGACCTTCATTATCCGGTTCCCCGTCTTTAAAATTAATAGCAATTCTCTCGGGTGTCATTTTGTATCTTCCACCTGCTAACCCCAATGAAATGACCGCATCGGGTTGGATACTCTCGATATGTCCAAGGAGTTGAGTTCCTGATGAATTGAAATCCACAGATAATACTTCACTATGAATAATATAATCACCAATTACTAAGCCATTTAATTCTTCCACAATTTTCATTGTCGGATTAATAGTAAATTTTAAAAATGGTTCGAATCCTGTGAGTAATAATTTCTTCATTTATATTAGCCTACCTTTCTATAATAGAATGGGTCGATTTCTTTTTTTAGAAGCCGTTCCCATCGTATGTGAGCTCTTTGCATTAGCTACCAGCTTTAGGACTGCCAGATTAAATTTCATTTGTGCTTCTACACATGTATCAAGCGCATTACCAGAAACAATTTCGTCTGCTGCTTCAGTAATAACATCTGCTGCTACCCAATCTGGGTAACGTAAAATTCCTACAGATGTGTATGTCGGTGTAACAGACATTTCTCGATAAAAGTGAATACCCGAAGCTTCTTCAATCGGAAATGTATTGGGGAGCCAATCGTTGCCATATTTCTTAAATCTTTTTTTCCAGTATTCATTTTCTACTGCGATTGCAGAACCTTGAATTTGAGTGCTTACCGCTTGAACGATCTCTTCTAGATTCTTTTTTTGCAGTTTGTGATTCACCTCAGCGGATACTCTACCGATACCGTAGATTTTTGCACTAGGCAAAAAGTAAGATACAGGAAATCTTGGTGGACTATTATATCCAGCAAACGGCTGAATCCATTCATGCGCAGGTATTCCGTGATTGTCAACAAGTACATCGGGCGCCCATTTACGCATTATCTCCGCATAGACATTTGCTTCAGTAAATGCTGTTTGTTGAAAGCGCACATGTGCAAATTCTAATCCTACTGCATTATATCTAGCTGCATGATGTTTCCACTCCGGGTGTTCAATCATCAGCCTCTCCAACAATTGATAACCATCCGGATTTGCCATTGGGATAATCACAATATTTATCTTTTGTAGCAAGTCCTTTACCATTGAAGTATTTGTTTCTAGTAACTGGACAATTGCCGGTGTACTGGATACTTCATTCGCATGATGTCCCGCTTCAATAAATAGAGTCTTTTTCATTAAGGTCATTTTAAGCGCAGAATAAAATGTCTCTTCAGATGTCCCGAAACATTCGATAACTGGAATTGCATTGCCTAGATAGGAAAATGCAGGGTAGACAATTCTATGATTTTTCACAGTAGATAACCAGGTTGATAGCATCGGGTGTACATGTTCTTTTGGATAAATAAAAGACTGAATAGGTACAATTATTTCTCTTGTGCCTGTTTCCATAATAGCATCCAACAAGTTTCCATTCATATCAAATACTATTTCATTTGTTTTAATCCCTTTAACCTTTACATCATCCCACTTATAAATACGTATTACCGCTTTGGGATTTTCTCCAACGTGAACATGCATAAATGGTTGTATTCCGCCAGGAGCATTAAATGGCTTCCCATCAAGGTCCTCACCCATTTTCGCAAAATAATCCAACGTATTAAAGTACAAATCTTCATGAAGTGCCTCAAGTGCAGAAATACGTTCCTCATCTACAGGAAGCTTTGCTTCTTCTTCACTTATCCAGACTTCAATTTCTATGCGATCGAATAATGGTCGCGAATGACCTTGGCCCTCATTAAAGTTGCTTGTAGAAGCTCGTAATTTCGGGAGTACCTTATTCATGTAATAGGAATAAAAGCGTGCTCTGTCTGTTTCAATTATTTTCTCCTCAACAAGACTGCCATTCTTAACTATTCGCAGTGCACTCGTAGAAGGATAAACTGAATGAACACCATCCACATAAGCCATCTTTGAGATAGGCACATCTAAACATCCAAGTGTTATTGTTTCACCATTTTCTAATTCTGCAAAGACTATATAAGTATGTTTTTGTTCCTCTTCCAACGTAAATATAACCTGATCAGATTGGATCTGCGTCATTTCCTCAATATATCGATCGATTGGATAAATTTCCTGTATCCAACGGATTGGCAGTTCCAATGCATTCAAATTTTCCTCTTTTTTAACTGATATAATGATTTTCTTTATACCCATTGGAAATAACGGGATAAGTTCCTCGCTAAACCAGTGAAACGCCGTTTTAAAAGCTGACCGAATAGTTATGGTTTCAATCTGCGGGAAACTATTCTTCCATTTTTCCTGCAATGCCTCCCTGACTTCTATAGGCTCTGAGAGATAAACTTCTATACTACTGCCATCCAAATAAACCGAGCTATTTATAGATTTGAATACTTCTTCCACTTCACCTACATCCGACCACTTTTCTTCAAGAAGCAGTTTTGCTTCCTTCGTTGAATCGTGCACAAGTTGTTCTTCCCAAAAACCCATTGATCCTCCTTCACTCCAATGTGTACTTCGTGAGAAGGAATGCAAAGTTTTTGGAAGCTGATCAATTGGGCCTTCTAATTGAAATGCGTTATCTTTTGTCAACAACAACTTATTTTGTGTACCTTCCACAAGAGTAAAAGAGATTTTGGCTCCTTCTCTTTTCGTAATTGGAAATTCAAGTGCTGTACTATACAAAGCAGCCCTTGCAGTAAAATAACAGAGTTCCTTTAGTAAAGAAGTAGACAAGACATTTTCTTGAACATCTACAGATAAACTAAGCGTTCGGGTAGGCGATGCTTCATTGTGCGTTCCAAATCCTGAATGACTCCAAATCTGACTAAGGCTTTTAATTTCACTATAAAAACTAGTTTCTTCAGCCATTTCTTTCTGTAAATCGGCATAAGCAAGTTCTCGTAATAAATCTGAAAGCTCTTCATCGTTTCTATACGTTACTAGCAATTTTTCTTCTTGAAAGGATGCGACGGTTTCATGGTAGGATTCCTGAAACTCCATATGAACTCGTTGTTGCTTTTGTTCAAATAAGTCAAATGAAAACTCGGTTGTTTCATATCCGATTCGAGCACAGAAATCAATCAGACCTATCGGCATAAGTCCTTCTGGTAAGTCGATGTAAAGCGATACACCATCAATTACATGATCATTATTTTTATCGACAAAAACACCATTTGTTGACCAAAACTTTTCCATCATTATACTCACCTACAATTTCAAATTCGGATCAAAACGATCACGCAGCCAGTCTCCTAGTAAATTAAACCCAAAAACCGTCAACATAATTGCAATACCAGGGAATACAGATGTCCACCACGCGGTTGTAATGTAGTTTCTGCTATCTGCTAACATTCCTCCCCATGAAGGTATTGTAGGATCAACACCAAGACCGAGGAATGTAAGTGAGGCTTCCAATAAAATAAATTCAGCCATATACATTGTTCCCAATACTAAAATTGACGACATGACATTTGGTAATATATGCTTTCGAATGATGGTGAATGTCGTTCCACCTATTGCTTTTGCTGCATGTATATACTCTTGCTCTTTTAATGAAATAACCTCACCACGTATTAATCGGGCGAAACCAACCCAATAGGTTAATCCTAATATAATGATAATTTTCCATACTCCTGTACCAAGTACACTCATAACTACGATAGCAAATAAAATGAAGGGAAATGCTAATTGAACATCCGCAACGCGCATGATGAAATCATCCATCCATTTTCCAAAGTAGCCTGATATCAAGCCGAGAATTGTACCTAAAACTAAAGAAATAAGGACACCGAAAAAGCCAACCATCAATGAAATTTTTGCACCATATAGGATTCGACTTAGTAAGTCTCTACCTAATTGATCCGCCCCTAGAAAGTAAATTGACTCTCCTGTTGGATCAGCCCAAGACGGAGGCGCTAATCGAGATCCCAAGCTAGCTTTGGAAGGGTCGAAAGGGACAATCCATTGAGCGGTTAAAGCAACCAACACACTTGCTACAACAAGCACAATGCCTAATACACCAGCGGGATTCTTTTTAATGAAACGCCAAATAGAGCTAAGTATAGTTCTTTTTCTTGGATTCCCTTCGACGGCTTTACTATTTACCATTAGCGCCCACCTCTTCCTGCTTTAATGCGTGGGTCTATCAATGTATAACTTAAATCTACAATTAAATTTACTCCAACCATTATAATTGCAAGCACAATAACTCCACCTTGAATGACAGGATAATCTCTTTGATTGATGGCATCGATAATGAGTCGTCCAATACCTGGCCAAGCAAATACTTGTTCCACAATAACTGTTCCACCTAAAAGCGATCCAAACTGTAATCCTAAAAATGTTATAGTAGGTAACAGTGCATTTCGAAATGCATGTTTAATAACAACTGACCAATCACTGATTCCTTTTGATTTTGCCGTCGATATATACTGTTGTCCCAACACTTCAAGCATCGAAGAACGAACCAATCGAGCTAAAATTCCTGACAAAATCAAACCTAAAGTAATAGAAGGTAAGATTAGTGATGAAAAACCATCAAAACCAGATGCAGGAAGCCAACGTAAATGCACCGCAAATATAAGGATCAACATAATTCCTAGCCAAAAGTTTGGAAATGAAACACCAATTAATGAAAAAATTCTACCAAAGAAGTCAATAGGCGTTCCACGTCGAACAGCTGATAAAATACCTACTGGAAATGCAATACCTATGGCAACAATAATTCCACCTAGAGCAAGAACCAGTGTCGCACCGAGCTTTTCACCAATTAAACTGATAACCGATGCTCCACTGTGGAAAGACGTTCCTAGGTCAAGCGTGAAGATGCCTTTTAAAAAGATTCCATATTGAATCCAAATTGGTTTGTCCAATCCTAATTTTGCTGTCAATTCTTCAATTGCCTCTTTTGTCGGTTCTCCAGCGGAAAACATAACTGACACAGGATCCCCTGTTAAGCGAATAGCGAAAAAGATAATTAATGAAATCGCAAGCACAACAAATACTGTGTGTAATAATCTTCGAGTAACATATGCTAACATTGTAGTTCCTCCGTCCTCTTTAAAAGAAAGAGATAGTATGAGGACCATACTATCTCTAAATTATGCTAATCGTTTACTTCACACTTACTTCTTCAAGTCTCATGCGATCCTCATGCGGTGCTTGGAAGTTTTCAATACGATTGTTCACACCATATAAATCTACTGCTGAATAAAGATTTACTTCTGGTGCCAAATCATAAAGAAGTTCAGTTAGTTCCATAAAAATTGCTTCTCGCTCCTCTTGATCAACTGAAGCACGCTCTGCTAACAATAACTCTTCTACTTTTTCGTTTTTAAACGTTGGGTTCCAATGCTCTCCTTCGAAATACATTAAGTAAGCTGTATTATCAAAGTCCAACGTCCAGCCACCCCAACCATTGTGATACATATCTCCTGCTTGACCCGTTGGAATAAGATCACCAGTTAACGTTGTGCTATCAACACTGTTAATGTTCATTTTCAATCCTACTTCTTCCAAATAAAATGCAACAGCTTGTGTAATTTCTTTGAATGTAGAGTTATTTCCAGGAATAAATACTTCAATTGCTGTTCCTTCTTCAACACCTGCATCAGCTAGCATTTGTTTCGCTTTTTCAGGGTCATAAGCATACGGCTCTAGATTTGGGTTATTCCCAAATGAGATTGTACTTTGGAATGTACTAATTGGTTTACCATAACCGCCTAAAATTTCATCGATAATTGTCTGTGTATCTATCGCATAATTAATCGCCTTACGTACGTCTACTTGATCGAATGGTTTTCTAGCTGTATCAAATCTAAGCGCATGAGCTGTAGGTGTTCCTACTTCTTGCAACTCTAGTGAATCGCTTCCTTTAACAGTTTCAGCTTGAGAAACTTCTACGCGCTTCATAATATCAATCGCGCCTGTTTGCAATTCTGCAAGTCGTGTTGAAGCTTCAGGAATAATTTTAAATGTAACTTTATCTACTTTTGGAAGTCCATCTTTCCAGTAATTCTCGTTTTTCTCTAATACAACTTCTTGATCACGTTTATATGAAACCATTTTAAACGGTCCAGTACCTACTGGATTGCTATCAAAAAATTCATCTGTATTTTCTTGTACATATGTTGGTGGAACAATCACTGCGCCATAACCAGATAGTTTAGTTAGTAAAACAGGATCTAATGTATTTAGCTTCATAATAATTGTAAATTCGTCTTTAACTTCCACAGATTCAATAGATGTATAATTTGAATATTGTGGTCCACTTTGGCCCTCTTCACCTAACAAACGGTCAAAAGTGAATTTAACCGCATCAGCGTTAAATGGCTCGTCATTGTGAAATGTAATTCCTTGACGTAATTTAAATTCAATCGTTTTGTCATCTAAATATGTCCACTCTTCAGCTAAGCCTGGCTTCAATTCTAAATCTAAATCACGCTCTGTAAGACCTTCGAATACAGACGTTGCAACTGTAGACCAATCCAATTTGAATGAATCAATTGGATCCCAACTTTGTGGATCTCCTGGAACACCAATTACAACCTCATTTTTACTCTCTGATGAAGGAGTTGCTTCTTTATCCGTCTCTTTGCTCTCTTCTTTCTTACTATCTCCACTACCACCGCATGCTGTCAATGCTAACATTGCTGCAAACAACATGGGTAAAAACCATTTTCTTTTCTGCATTCTTATTCCTCCTAATAAAATAATGTTATTCTCTATTTCCATATGGATATGAATCTTTGAAACCAATTTCAAATGATATACGGCTAGCAACTTCCCATAGTGGCTCTACAAAATGATGAACATTTTCCAAAGGTAGTGAAACTGGAAATCCAGCAATACTAATTGAATACTCTACTTTACTTTGATTATTAAAAATAGGTACTGCAATGGAGACCGTTCCTTCTTCGAGTTCTGAATGGCTATAGGCGAATCCTTCTTCTCTAGTTTTAGATATCAATTCCCATACTTCTTGAGGAGTTCCAGGAGTTTGACTAGCAAACTTTGTAATTGGTTTTTGAAGAATTTCTTCTATTTTTTCATCAGGTAAAAATGCTAGCAACAATCTTGTACAGGCACCTGCATATAAAGGTGCTTGCCGTCCGACGCGTGTATAAAGGCGAACAGGTCTTGTGCTTTCAACTTTCTCAATATATATTCCATTTTCATTGTCGTATGCTACAAGCTGTACAGCTTCATTTACTTTTGATTGCAATTGTTTCATATATGGTAAAGCAATTGTTCGTATTTCTAGCCCGCTCGAAACCAGTTCACCAAGCTCAAGAAGTTTTAGTCCAAGAATATAATTATCACCTTCTACCAATTCACCGTTTTTTTCCGTAATCGGTCGTTGTAAAAATCCTACATTGACCAAAGACCGAAGCAAACGATAAGCTGTTGGTTTTGGCATTTTTGAAAGATTTGCTATTTCTTCTAAAGCCATAGACGGTTTTTCTTCTGTAAATAAATCTAGTAAGCCGATTCCCTTCTCCATCGTTTTACTCATTCGGTCTTCGCCTCTTCCATCGCGTAAAGATGACATGAAACATAATGGTCAGGAGCAACTTGTTGGAGTACCGGTTCAAGTTCGCTACAAATTGCCATGCGCGAAGGACATCTCGGATGGAACGTACATCCACTTGGCGGATTTGATGGACTAGGAACATCGCCTGTTAAAATGATTCTTTCCTTAACTTGTAAAGGATGAGCTTTGGGCAATGACGATAATAATGCTTTTGCATAAGGATGTCTTGGTTCATCATACAAAGCCTCTTTACTAGCTATTTCAGTCATTTTCCCTAAATACATCACGCCAATGCGATCACAAAAATGTTTGATAACACTTAAGTCATGCGAAATGAAGATATACGTTAAACCAAAATCTTTTTGTAAATCCTTCATTAAATTTAGTACTTGAGATTGAATCGAGACATCTAATGCGGATACAGGCTCATCTGCGATAATTAACTTCGGTTTTGAAATCAATGCTCTTGCTATCCCTATACGTTGCCGCTGACCACCTGAGAACTCATGCGGCAGTCTTTTAAGCTGTGCTTGGGTTAAACCCACTTGTTCAGCTACTTCGAACACACGCCTTTGTCTTTCCATTTTGTCAGTTACACCGAAATTTATTAATGGTTCTTCTATAATTTTGTATACACGCATTCGAGGATTTAACGATGCAAAAGGATCTTGAAAAACAATTTGAATATCCTTACGCAGCTTTCGCATTTGATCGTTATTCAGTTTTGTAATATCCTGTCCCTGAAAAAAGATATTTCCAGCTGTAGGTTCTAACATTCGCATAATTGTTCGACCAGCTGTACTCTTTCCGCATCCAGATTCTCCAACAATCCCAAATGTTTCACCTTGTTTTACACTAAATGAAATATCGTCAACCGCTTTAACGTATTGTAAAGTTCTTTTTCCAAATACCCCACCTTTAATTGGAAAATACTTTTTCAAGTTTTCTACCCTTAATAACTCTTTTTTTTCTGTCATCTAGTTACCTCCTAACCTACCTTTTTCATCAAAAAGCCAGCATTGTACACGTGAACCACTTTCTGTTGTGATTAAAGGTGGCGGCTGGATACAACGATCATGAACCATTGAACACCTAGGAGCGAATCGGCATCCTTCGGGCATACTTCCAGGAGCTGGCACCACACCAGGAATCGACGTCAAATACTCTTTTTGTACGTTGATATCTGGTAATGACGATAACAAACCTTTAGTGTATGGGTGCTTTGGATCATCGAATAAATCAACGATATTGGATTCCTCGATAATCTCTCCCGCGTACATTACAATTACTCGATCACACATTTCGGCTACTACACCTAAGTCATGAGTGATCAATACAATGGACATCCCCATTTTCTTTTGCAGATTATTCATTAAATCTAGAATTTGCGCTTGGATTGTCACGTCAAGTGCAGTTGTTGGTTCATCTGCAATTAATACTTCGGGATTGCAAGATAATGCAATTGCTATCATTACACGCTGTCGCATACCTCCTGATAATTGATGGGGATATTCATTTAGAACTTGTTCAGGTCTGGGTATTCCAACAAGTTGTAGCATTTCAAGTGCACTTTGACGTGCCTCTTTATGACTAACTTTTTCATGACTTAAAATCATTTCTATAATTTGTTTTCCGATTGTATAGACAGGATTTAGCGAGCTCATCGGCTCTTGAAAAATCATCGATAGTTTCTTCCCTCGAACGTTGCGCCAATCTTTTCTTTTAAAATCCTTGAAATGTAATTGATCGAGTTGAATATCTCCACCTTGCCATTCAACACCTGCTGGTAATAGTCCCATTAAAGAAAGTGAAGTCATGCTTTTTCCGCATCCAGACTCTCCAACAATTCCAAGAGTTTCTCCCTTGTTCAAATGAAAACTAATTCCATTTACGATAGGAATCTCTATGCCATCTTCATTTAATCCAACTTTTAAATTATTTACTTCCAATAGCTTTTCAATCATCGTGACACTCCTAATCGATTTCATTATTTGAAACGCGATTTCATTTTTCGTTCTTTTAATTAATTATACAGAAAATAAACAACTTTACAATAGCAGTTTATTGTAATTTCTCAATCTTTCTATTTTTTTCACTATTGGATTACTAAGTGCAGACTTTGATGCAAAGTTATGACAGTATATATTTACAGAAATAAAAAAAGGGTGCGCCTGTTCTTTTTTAGAACGAGGAACAACCTAGTTTTGATTTATACTTTTTACACTGTTTGCTTCTTTCCTGCACCCATCCCAAAAATAATAATAAGAACAGATACACCTATAAGTAAAATGATTGAACTAGACCAACTCCCTGTTGCATCCCGAAGAAAGCCAAAAAGAAGTGGACCAATTGCTGCGAGTAAATAGCCAAATGTTTGGGCCATCCCAGATAATTCGGCCGCTTCTTCTGAATTTTTTGTTCGCAAGCTAAAGAAAATCATTGCTAGACTGAACGCAGAACCGCAAGCAATTCCTATTGCTATCATACTCAGCGTAATTACTAAGCTTCCTCCCAGCGAAATTCCACCAATACCAAGAATGAAAAGGAAACCTGTGCAGGCAACTAGTAGCCGTTGATTTTTCATACGTCCTGCGATAATTGGTACAATAAATGTAAAAGGCAATACCGCAAACTGCATCAATGAAATCATAAACCCTGCTCCTGATTGAGTAAAACCTTGTTCCGATAATATTTCAGGAAGCCAGGCTATAATAGAATAGTAAATCAAAGATTGAAGCCCCATAAATAATGTGATCTTCCAAGCTAAGCTGGAACGCATAAGTTGTGTTCTGGGTCTCTTTTCATCTTCAATAAATTCGGTTGTGCTCTGTTTCTTTCGTATCTGAGGTAGCCAAAAGAGAATCGCTAGTAACGGTAACACACCAAATACCGCTAGTGCCCCGCGCCACCCTAATGAAGATATTGAAGCCAAAGGCACAGTCACTCCTGATGCGATCGCAGAACTTAAATTCATTGAAACTGCGTAAACCCCAGTCATTAATCCAATCCTTAACATAAAGTTCTTCTTAATAAGCGCAGGAAGTAAAACATTACCGATTGCAATAGATAAACCGATTAGTAACGTTCCTAAAAATAACGTTTCAATACCATTTATAGATCGCAATCCGATTCCCACGATTATAAGTAAGAGTGATATAAAAATCGTACGTTCCATTCCGAAGCGTCGTGACAGTTTCGCTGCAAAAGGAGAAACGAATGCAAACGCTAATAAAGGTAATGTAGTCAATGCGCCTGCAACTGTATTAGAAAAGTGAAGACTGTCCTTTATTGAACCAATTAAGGTTCCAACTGAAGTAATAGGTGCTCTTAACGTAGAAGCAAGTAAGATTATACCTATAACCAGTATGATGCCATTAAAATTGTGACGCCCTTCTCTATCAAATTCATTCACTTAATATCCCTCGCAATTTCCTTAATTGATTAATGCTACTAGTTGGCTTGCAAAAGGTTTCGATTAGTTTCCGTAGCTTTATGGCGTTTCGACTACGCTTACTTTAACCTCTTACAAAACATTTTACTTATGTTTATTCAATTTCAAACTAACCCATTTGATAGCCCAGTCTATCTTATTTTGGTATGATATCTCTAGAAAGTTGGTGCGTAAGATGGAAAGACATTTCGGTAAATTTGGAGCTATTTCTGGACTCCTAACATTCATACTATTAGTTACTGCTGTTCGAAATGTGCTGGGTAATGACCTTGAGATTAAAAACATTATCGCATTTGCTGTTTTCGGTCTTATTATTGGAATCGCCTGTGCCGCATTTTTATATTATAAACTTAGGATTGCTTTCCCTATTTTTCTAGTCGCAGTCGTTTTGGGCTTTTTCGAACTGTTCCGTAACTTCTTAGCTGATCATGAAGGTTTTGGTGATTTAGTTGGGATACTGTCCCTCTTTATTTTCACATCATTCGGCCTTGGCCTTGCACTTATCGTGGAAGGAATCGTATATTTAATTCGTAAAAATAAATAAGTATCGATTTATTATAAAAAGACTTCTGATTTTTGATTAACAAAAATCAGAAGTCTTTTTATTTTTGTTGTCCTGCGGCCTCATTGGCTCTTCTACGCTTCACTACAGCGGAAACAATATTCAATGCACAAAGCAATCCGAACATGAATGCGATAAAATACTCACCATTCACTAAACGATTTATCGCAAAAAGTCCTGTAAATACAATTAATATGTAATCTAGAATTCTCATTTTTTAATCCTCCTGATGATGTAAAAATACTCTCTACTAGTATAACAGCTTTCAGGGAATCTTTGTGATATATCTAATTTAGGTACGTATACAGGTGTATATCATTTTTTCAAATTTCTATACATACCTGAATTAAGTTATAATGAACTTAATAGAGCATTGACTAGCGATGCAATAAGTGTTTTGTAAATGAGTGTACGCTGAATTACTATCCCATCTAGGAGAAGGTGAACGAATGCAATCATTTAATGATCCGAAACGAATTCTTTCGCCACCGCTTGTCATTGCCGGAAGCTATTTATTGCTCATAATAGTAGGTACCATTCTTTTAAAATCACCTATTTCAACAACTCATTCCATTTCATTTACCGATGCGTTGTTTACAGCGACCTCTGCTTCAACGGTGACAGGTTTGACTGTTTTCAATCCAGGAACAACCCTAACTTTATTTGGACAAATCGTCTTATTGATTCTGATTCAATTCGGCGGGATTGGACTAATGACTTTTGGGGTAATGATTCTTACATTATTAAGGAGAAAAATTGGGTTACAAAACCGGATTTATGTCCAAGAATCTTTTAATCTGCATACTATTGGTGGAATGGTTAAACTTGTACGTGAAATTATTATATTCGCATTTGCAATTGAAGCAATCGGCATCTTTTTATTGTCACTTTATTGGGGACCTTCAATGGGGTGGAGTAACGGAATATTTGCAAGTGTGTTCCATGTGATTTCTGCATTCAATAATGCGGGATTTTCAACATTTCCAGATAATTTAATTGGCTTTGCCGATGATCCAATTGTTACCTTCATTTTATCCTCCTTATTTATCATTGGCGGCTTAGGATTTATTGTTGTTATTGAAGTTATTGAGAAAAGAAATTTTCGAAAATGGTCACTTCATACAAAAATCATGTTGCTTGGTACTTTGTTTATTAATAGCACCGCTACACTTACTCTTTTTTTATTCGAATTTAACAATACGAAAACTATAGGTGACTTTTCATTAACTTCTAAGTTGATGGCTTCTTATTTTCAAGCCGTTTCCCCTCGAACGGCTGGATTTAATATAATTTCAGTTGGAGATATGACCGATCCATCCTTGCTAATTACTATGTTGCTTATGTTTATTGGAGGAGGTAGTGCATCTACTGCTTCGGGAATTAAACTCACTACATTCATCGTTATTCTTTTCGCTACATTTTCCTATTTGAAAAGAATACCCGAACCCCATTTCATCGGGAAGACACTGAAAACCGAAACTATGATTCGCGCTGTAGCAATAACTGTAGTAAGCTCTGGCATTGTATTCTTTTTCATTCTTTTATTGACTTTTATAGAAAAAATCCCGTTATTGCCAATGGCTTTTGAAGTTGTCTCTGCCTTTGGTACTGTTGGATTATCGATGGGAATTACCGGAAGTATGAGTGATTTTGGAAAGGTTCTTTTATGTATAGTGATGTTTATCGGTCGGATAGGTCCACTTACCCTTTTCTTCTTAGTACGTTCATCAAAGGAGCATATTCACTACCCTTACGAAGAAATTCAAACTGGATAGGTATTTCTTGCATATTAAAAAATCACTCAAGTAAGTAGACTTGAGTGATTTTCAATTAACAGTAGGTATTTTAATCAGACCATAATTTTACTTAGTTCCATAAAAAATCTTTCCATCTGGTCATCTGTTCCAATTGATACTCGTAAATAGTCGTCTATCGGTTTTTTATTAAAATGCCTAACAAGAATTCCTGCTTCTTTTAATTTCAAATATAAATCCTCTGCTGCATATGTTGGATGCGTTGCAAATAAGAAGTTTGCTTGTGAAGGCAATACGCTAAATCCTAATTGCTTCATTTTTTCCGATGCAGCTTCTCTCGTTGAGAGGATTTTTTGAGTAGTTTCTTTAAAATGCTCTACTTCTTCAAATGCAGCCTGTGCGCCAACCATGGCAAGCCGATCAATTGTATATGAATTAAATGAATCTTTCATACGTATTAGCCCATCAATCAATGAACGATTTCCCAATGCATAGCCCACCCGTAATCCAGCTAACGACCGTGATTTCGAAGTTGTTTGCACAACGAGTAAGTTATCATACTTTTGGATAAGGCTAGCCGCAGACTCTTCCGCAAAATCTACATAGGCCTCATCGATAATAACGACATTCTCGGGATTGTTTTTAATGAGTTCCTCAATATGTGAAAGCCCGAGATACAAACTTGTCGGCGCATTGGGATTGGGAAGTATAACGCCGCCTTTTGAATTGAAGTAGTCCTCAACTTTTAAAGTGAAATCATCATTCATTGCTATTTCTTCAAACGGAATATCATACAACTTTGCATAAACTGGATAAAAACTGTACGTTACCGCTGGAAATTGTATTGTTTTTCCTGGTTCGAAAAATGCCATGAATGAAAATGCCAACACTTCATCAGAACCATTGCCAACGAAAACTTCATCTGCAGTTAGTCCGAATTGCAGTCCAATTGTTGCACGTAGTTTTTCCGCTGTTGGAGAAGGATATAAGTTCAGATTGCCTGTAAGCTCCTTCTCAATGACTTCAACTACTTTTGGACTTGGAAGATAAGGGTTTTCATTCGTATTCAATTTCACCAAATTCGGTTGCTCAATTTGTTCTCCAGGTACATAAGGTTCTGCGCGCTTTGCCATCGTACTCCAATATTTATTCATTGGCGGTCTCTTCTCTTTTAGAACTTCTACCTACTAAAACTTCCTTTAGATCTTCTATACTTACACCGGCAATTTCCATTAACACGAGTGTATGGTACGTCAAATCTGCAAGTTCGTTCGTAAGCTCTTCTTTATCGTCATTTTTCGCTCCAATGATTACTTCGCTGGATTCTTCGCCTATCTTTTTTAGTACTTTATCGATGCCTTCACTGAATAAGTATGATGTATATGACCCTTCAACTGGGTTGGACCGACGACTTTTTATTTCAGTAATTAGTTCTTGAACAATTGCACGGTTCGATGTCACTCCAATAAAACCATTGTCCTCAAAACAGGTTTCTGTTCCTGTGTGACAAGCTGGACCTTGTGGTGTAACTTGCACCAAAATCGTGTCTCCATCACAATCTAGAGCTAGATTCTTAACAAATTGACGATTTCCAGATGTTGCTCCTTTGTTCCATAACTCTTTTCGGGATCGACTAAAAAACCACGTTTCTTTTGTTTCAATCGTTTTTTCTAATGATTCTTTGTTCATATATGCGAGCATCAATACTTTGCCTGTTTGATCATCTTGAACGATTGCGGGAATTAACCCCTTTTCATCGAATGAAATCGATTCGATTTGTATACTCATCTATACTCATTCCTTCATTGGGATATTTTCTGAACGCAAATACGCTTTAAGCTCTTTAATATTTATCTCTTCGTAGTGGAATACCGATGCAGCAAGTGCAGACGTTGCTTTTCCTTCTGTAAGCGCGGTAACAAAATGTTCTTTTGTTCCTGCTCCTCCGCTCGCGACTACTGGAATGCTCACGGCTTCTGCAATCGTCCGTGTTAACTCGATGTCATATCCACCTTTAACACCGTCACCGTCGATGCTGTTAATAACAAGTTCTCCGGCACCTAGTTGTTCACCACGTATTGCCCACTCAATCGCATCGATCCCTGTATCTGTACTGCCGCCTTTAGAAAATACAGACCATTTTGAAGGAGCAACTTTTTGCACGTCCATTGCAAAAGTAATACGCTCTGAACCAAACTTTTCTGCAGCCTCTTCAACAAACTTCGGATTTTCAATTGCAGCACTATTAATCGATACTTTATCCGCACCTACATCTAACACATTTTGAATATCTTCTAATGTACGAATGCCTCCGCCTACTGTAAATGGAATCGGCACTTCCTTCGCAACATTTGCTATTGCATCTAGAAACAAACTTCTATTTTCAGTTGACGCTGTGATGTCATAAAAAACAAGTTCATCAGCACCTTCACTTACATACCTTTTGGCTAACTCAACTGGATCTGCCACATCTTGAATATCTTGAAACTTCTTGCCTTTTACTACTCTTCCTTTATCGACATCTAAACATGGTACGATTCGTTTACTTTTCATAAGTTACGTCCCCCATTAGTTTTTCTAGTGATAAATTACCATCGTAGAGTGCTTTTCCGATAATTGCACCGTATAGATCCATCGTTCTTAACTTTGCGATATTCTCTTCTGTTGATACACCGCCTGAAGCAATTACATCGATTGCTGATGCTTTGTTTACCGCATCTAATTCTTCAAAATTTGGCCCTTGCATCATTCCATCTTTAAATATATCTGTGTAGATAACCGTTTGTACGCCTAGTTGTTCAAGCTCCTTCAACAAATCAATCGCTTGTACATCTGTCGTTTCCGTCCACCCATCTGTAGCTACAAAACCATTACGTGCATCAATAGACACGGCAATTTTATCGCCGTATTTTTCAACAGCTTCTTTCAAAAACGCTTTATCATTGATTGCTGCTGTTCCGATGATTACCCGACTCACACCACTTTCAATATGCGCATCTATAATCTCAATCGAACGAATGCCGCCACCAACTTGAATTGGTATCGTAACTGCTTTAGCAACTTCCCGAATCGCTTCTTGGTTTAATGAATTTCCAGATTTTGCGCCGTCCAAATCAATAATATGTAAATATTCAGCACCTTGCCTTTGCCATTCCAATGCCATATCTGTTGGAGAATCTCCGTAAACAATCTCTTTATTATAATCCCCTTGAATAAGACGAACACAGTTGCCGTTACGTATATCTATTGCTGGAAAAAGTATCATGAATGGATCTCCTTTTTAAAGCATTCCTTTGGTAGATGGAATTCCTTTAATATTTGGGTTAATTGTACTTGCCGTATTTAATGCACGACCGAACGCTTTAAAAATTGACTCAATAATATGGTGCGTATTTTTTCCGTATTGCAAATTAATGTGTAAAGTTACTTTCGCATGACTTACAAAGGCTTGGAAAAATTCTTCTACTAGCTCCGTATCAAATTCTCCTACTTTATCTTTTAGCCCTTCTACGTTATAGACAAAAAACGGTCGGCCACTAATGTCAATCGATACTGTCGACAAAGCTTCGTCCATCGGAATTGAAATCGTTGCATATCGATCGATTCCTTCTTTTGTTCCAATGCTCGCATTGAATGCTTGCCCCAATACGATTCCGATATCTTCAACGGTATGGTGCTGATCCACTTCAATATCACCGTCGCAAACTACCTTTAAATCAAATAAACCATGTTTCGTAAATAAAGTGAGCATGTGGTCAAGAAAACCGACACCTGTCTGAATAGTAGTTTCTCCTGTTCCATCAATTGTAAAGTCCATTTCAATTGATGTTTCAGCAGTTGCTCTTGAAATACTTTTCTTTCGCATATTTAGTAGTCCGCCTTTCTAATCTGAATTGAATTCGCATGTGCTGATAATCCTTCAGCTTTTGCAAGGGTGATAATCTCGTTTGACACTGCATCCAAAGCCTTTTTTGTGTAATGAATAATACTTGATTTTTTCATGAAATCATAGACCCCAAGTGGCGATGAAAATGCCGCCGTCCCACTCGTCGGGAGTGTATGATTCGGTCCCGCCACATAATCTCCTAGTGCTTCAGGTGAATAATTTCCTAAAAAGATTGCGCCTGCGTTATGGATGTATTGCATTTGTTCCATTGGATTTTCAATCATAAGTTGTAAATGTTCAGGTGCGCTATTATTTACTAAACGAAACGCTTCCTCCAATGAGTCGACAAGTACAATTTTTCCATTGTCTCGAATCGACTGTTCGATGATGTCTTTTCGATCGGATGTGCTCATCTGTTTTTCTACTTCAACGATTAATGCTTCAGCAAACGCTCTACTAGTTGTTATGCATATTGCCGTAGCCCGTTCATCATGTTCGGCTTGAGAAAGTAAATCTGCTGCTACATAACTTGGAACCGCAGAATCATCCGCTACCACACAAATTTCACTTGGCCCTGCAATCATATCTATTGCAACTTCTCCATAAACCCATTTTTTTGCACGAGCTACATATGCATTTCCAGGGCCTACAATTTTCACAACTTTTTGTACCGTCTCTGTCCCATAGGCTAAAGCTGCAATTGCTTGTGCTCCACCAACTTTGTATACGATATCGACTCCAGCCTCGGCTGCTGCAACTAGTACATGTGGATTTATTTTCCCATTTGTTTGAGGAGGTGTCGTCATAACTATATTTTGCACGCCCGCTATTTTTGCAGGAATTGCATTCATTAAAACAGTTGATGGATAAGACGCTTTCCCGCCTGGTACATAAACCCCGACACTAGTTAAAGGGGTTACTTTTTGGCCTAATAATATTCCATGTTCGCCATTTATAAACCAAGATTGTTCTTTTTGCACTTCATGAAATGTAGTGATGTTTTGCTTGGCTTTACGTATTGCTTGCACAAATTCAGGTGTAACAAGGGACTGCGCTTCAGCAAACTCTTCTTTTGTTACTTTGATTTCTTCTAGTTTTACATTATCAAATTGCTCCGTGTATTTATTTAGAGCACCATCTCCATTTTTTTTAACGTCTCCAATAATAGATAGGACTGCACGATCAATTGCCTCGTCATTATCATCACTTTCCATTTTCACTTCGTTTTCAAATTGTTCAGCATTTATAATCTTCATTCACAATCACTCCAATACCTCTTTTAGCTCCGCAATAAATTGTTGAATGCATTTTGTTTTCGTTGCATAACTAGCCTTATTGACAATTAGCCTTGCACTAACATCTGCAATTTCATCTAATATAATTAAACCATTTTGCTTTAATGTTGTTCCGGTTTCTACTATATCTACAATAACATCAGACATTCCTATTAAAGGGGCTAATTCGATTGAGCCATTTAATTTAATGATGTCTATGCGTGTGCCTTTTTCTTCAAAAAAGTTTTTCGTAATTTCAGGGTATTTAGAAGCTACTGTTACTATTTTTTTACTATCTTCACGTTTATCAGGAAAACCCGCCACTACAACTTTACATTTCCCAATATTCAAATCCATCAATTCGTAGACATCTGGCTGCTCTTCCATAATTGTATCTTTGCCAATAATTCCTATGTCTGCTGCTCCTTTTTCAACATAAGTTGGTAAGTCTACAGCTTTCACAAAAATTAATTTGATGGCTTGATTTTTATCGAAAATCACTAATTTTCTACTTTTATTATGAAAGTCTGGAAATTCAATTCCCGCTTTCGCAAGGAGCTCCATCGCTCGATTTGCCGTGCGACCCGAACCTATCGCTAAGGTTAAATAACTCATTTACACATCACCTTTCGCCCGTATAAGAAGATTCAATAATTCTTTCATTCCGGAGAAGGGTCGAGATGTCCCTTTATAATGAAATGTCTGTTGTTCTTCATCAATTCGGATAGAGTAAATACATTGTTGCTGATTCACTTGTTCTTTTTCCATTGGGAATGTGAGTACACTGAAATTTCGTTCGCGTAATTCATTCGCAATGGTAATCGATTCTCCGATCCAAGACTTTGCATATAAGATTTTTACATCTATAGGCACACGAGAAAATATTTTTTGATCAGAAGAAGCTACTACTAGTGAATCGATTTCACATGCGAAACCAATGGCAGGAAGTGTCGCACCAAATTCATTCCCTAATTGGTCGTATCTTCCACCCATAAGTACCGGTTGGCCAAATTTCTCTACAAATCCTTGGAATATTACGTCGGAATAGTAACCCATATGATTAATGAGACCTAAATCCATAATGATATTGTCTTCTAATCCGTATATTTTAAGTATTTCATAAACATCTATTAGGTAGTCTATTTTTTCTTTCATTTTATCTGTAAATAAAATTTTCATTGCCCGTTCACTTACATCTTTAGGATTTCCATATAAGAATGGAATCATTTCAATCGCTTCTCTTATTTCTTGCTCAATAGGTAGGTCTTTTAGAAAGGCTTCAATATCTACAAAGTTTTTTGCTTGAATCATACTTTTTAGTTGCCTCAACTGAGTTTCAGTCAATTCTATTTGTCTAACCAGTTCATTAAAGAAACCTGCGTGGCCCAATTCTATTTTGATATCAATAAACCCTAAATCCTTCAGCGTATGACTAGCTAGAGCAATCACTTCTGCATCCGCCTCTGGTGAACTTTCACAAAAACACTCTACCCCTGCTTGCGTGCTTTCGATTTCATTGACTTTATCGAATGACTGGCGAAAGACGTCTTGCACATAAAAATAACGCAATTCTGTTGAAAGCTTCGATTGATCCTCTGCTAATTTACGGGTAATCGGAATTGTCATATCAGGGCGTAATACCAACACTTGCCCCTTATGATCGATTACTTTAATCATTTCATTTTGATTGATTGAACTTTTTACCTTTGAATACAAATCGTATTGTTCAAAGGTTGATGTTTTTATTCTTTTATAACCATATGTCATAAAACGTTTGCTTATTGTTTTAATAATTCGTTCCTGTTCCTCGTACTCTTTAACATTCTCATCTGTTATCTTATAATCAATAGACACTACTATATGAACCGCCTTTCAGTTTCAAATAAGCTTAATTTTAACAATACTTTAACGCTTTACTAGAGTGAAGTTATTTAGTACTATAAGGGTGTAAAAGGAAAATGTCAACAGAAGGAGATATTATTTTATGTTTGATTATCATATGCATAGCGACTTTTCAGCAGATTGCTCCATTCCTATGGAAGATATGGTCCTGGGAGCGATTGAAAAAGGCCTAAAAGAAATCTGTTTTACTGAACACATCGATTATGAATATCCCGACGATTCAATTGTTTTTGATTTTGATTTGAACGTATATGATGCCAAAATAAATGAACTTCGTGAAAAATACGGACAACGAATTCATATTAAAAAAGGCATTGAACTTGGTGTTCAACCTCATATTTTACATAAGTATGACGAATTAGTGAAAGCCAATTCTTTCGACTTTATTATTTGCTCGATGCATACTACTGAAAAAAAAGGACTCCATTACGGTGATTTATTTAAAGGTAAAACGCTAGAGGAATCTTACCAAGTGTATTACGATGAGCTGCTTTACTGTATTAAAAACTTCAAACAATTTTCTGTCCTAGGACATGTAGACTTAGTGAAGAGATACACGTTGAAACATTGTGAAAATAACTTTCATGAAGTTCTTAGAGAGATGTTCAACGTCATTATTCCTGAAGGTAAAGGAATCGAGTTGAACACCTCAGGAGTTCGTTACGGACTCGAAAACGGGATGCCAAGTGATGATATCTTAAAGCTTTATAAACAAAGTGGTGGCGAAATTATCACATTGGGTTCAGATGCACACAGAGTATCTGAGCTTGCCTTCCAGTTTAAGGAATCCCTTGACCTGTTAAGATCGATTGGCTTTAAATACATTTCAACTTTCGATAATCAAAAGCCTTCATTCCACTCCATTGAGAGCTTAATTAAATGAATTAGTAAACGGTCTTCCCCTTCTAGTTATCGAAGGAGAAGACCGTCTTTTTATAATTGGATTTAGTTTTTAATTATTCCGTTACTTCCAATTTCTTTCTTTGGATTGTACTGTGGACCTCAGTTGGTAATCCCCAAAGTTTTATGAATCCAACTGCTGCAGTCTGATCAAATGCATCCGCTGATGTATACGTTGCTAGCTTTTCATCGTAAAGAGAGTTTGGGGATTTTCTCCCTTCTACGATCACGTTGCCTTTAAATAGCTTCAGACGTGCCGTTCCATTTACGTATTGTTGTGTATCTTTAATAAATGCTTCCAATCCATTTCTAAGTGGCGAAAACCATAGGCCCTCATAAATTAGTTGTGTTAATTTATTTGCAACAACTGGTTTAAAGTGAGCGATGTCTTTAATAAGCGTAATGTCTTCAATCTCTTTGTGCGCTTTGAGTAGCGTGATCGCACCTGGACACTCATAAATTTCACGTGATTTAATTCCTATGAGACGATTTTCAACGTGGTCGATTCTTCCAATACCGTGTTTACCTGCCAATTTATTTAAATAAAGTATTAGATCACTTAGTTTATAATTTACACCGTCAATGCTTTTCGGAACTCCTTTTTGAAATTCAATCTCAATAATATCAGGTGTATTCGGTGCATCTTCAACAGCCACCGTAAGGTCATATGCATCTTCAGGAGGCGTTGTCCACGGATTTTCAAGGGCACCACACTCATTTGCACGTCCCCATAAATTTTGGTCAACGGAGTAAGGACTATCTAAATTAATTGGAATCGGAATGTTTTTCTGAGTCGCATATTCAATTTCCTCTTCACGAGACCAGCTCCACTCTCTTACAGGGGCAATCACTTCTAGCGAGGGATTGAGAGCTTTAATAGAAACCTCAAAACGCACTTGATCATTTCCCTTTCCAGTACAGCCGTGTGCAATTGTTGTTGCATTTTCCAGTTCAGCAATTTCAACTAATTTTTTCGAAATGAGAGGGCGAGACAATGCGGATACAAGCGGATATTTATCTTCATAATAGGCTTGTGCTTGCAGTGCAAGGAGCACATATTCATTTGCAAACTCTTCCTTAGCGTCAATTATATAACTACTAACAGCCCCAGATTGTATTGCTTTTTCTTTAATGCTCTCTAAATCTTTCCCCTCGCCAACATCCAAACAAACAGCAACAACATCGTATCCTTCATCTGTTAGCCAATGAACTGCTACAGATGTATCTAAACCGCCTGAATAGGCCAAAACAACTTTTTTATTTGTCATAATACATTTCTCCTTCCAAATTACAGAGTGAATATTTATTCGGTTACTAGTATATTTATAATAACATAATCCTGTAATTGTGCAAGAATTTTGTATGCAAATTTTCTTTATATTATTAAATTCCGTAAAAAAAAGATCTTCGCTATTTGCATAGCAAAGACCTTTTTACTTAATCATCTGACGCCGTGTGCAACCATTGCGTTTGCAACTTTTAAAAATCCTGCAACGTTCGCACCCATTATAAGATTACCAGGGTGACCATACGTTTCTGCAGCATATAGACTACTGCTATAAATATCCTTCATTATTTGTTTGAGTTTTTCGTCAACCTCTTCTGCTGTCCAACTTAAACGCATACTATTTTGTGACATTTCCATTGCTGAGACTGCAACGCCCCCTGCATTTGCTGCTTTTGCAGGAGCAAAAAGCACCTCATTTTCAACAAATCGATTAATAGCCTCATTTGTACAAGGCATATTCGCTCCTTCACCAATTGCTTTAACTGAATTGGATACGAGAATACGAGCTGCTTTTTCATCGATTTCATTTTGAGTTGCACAAGGAAGGGCAATGTCACAAGGAATCGACCAAATTTTAGAACAATCTTCAACGTATTCCGCATTTGGATGTTCCTTTAAATACTCTTTAATTCGATAGTTATTTTCTTCTTTTAAAAACTTTACGGTATCTAAATTAATGCCGTTTTCATCGTAAATATAGCCATTCGAATCACTACACGCGATAATCGTTGCACCAAGTTGAATTGCTTTTTCCATTGCATAAATAGACACGTTACCTGAACCAGAGACAATTACTTTACTTCCTGAAAAACTATATCCTTTGTCTTTAAGCATCTCATCAACAAAATATACAGTCCCGTATCCCGTTGCTTCTTTTCTACCAAGACTTCCTCCGTGTGCAGGATCTTTCCCTGTAAATACGCCGGCTTGGTAACCGCCTTTTAATCGGTTATACTGACCAAACATATAACCAATCTCACGTCTTCCGACACCTATATCTCCCGCAGGTACATCGACATCCGCACCAATATACTTGCTTAATTCAGTAATGAAGCTTTGAACGAAGCGCATTATTTCTCGCTCTGATTTCCCTTTCGGATCGAAATCAGAACCCCCTTTACCTCCACCAATTGGCTGCCCGGTAAGTGAATTTTTAAACGTTTGTTCGAATGCTAAAAACTTCATAATACTTGTATTTACTGAAGGATGAAATCGAACTCCACCTTTATATGGTCCTAAATCACTGTTAAACTGAACTCGGAAACCTCGATTCACATGAACTTTTCCTTGATCATCTTCCCAAGCAACACGGAATGTAATGATTCGGTCTGGTTCTGTCAATCTTTCAAGAATCCCATTTTCAATAAATTCAGGATGCTTTTCAAATACAGGCCTTAAAGAATCAAAAATCTCCCTAGTTGCTTGTAAGAATTCTTTTTCATCACTATTCCGTTTTTTTATTAATTCGTATACCTCATGCACATAATCATTCGCTAGTTTTTTTGCATCTTTCGTTACATCTGTTAAGTTTTTCATTTTATTATCAGTCCTTTCTTAAAAAGAAAAAAGAGGTTCCAAATGACTCGCTCCTTAATCAATTAGGCCAAGGCATAATTGATTAAGGAGCATTTCGAGTTCACTCGAAAAACTCCTCTAAAAAACCATGATATTCGAGGGACAGCCAAAAAAGCTGACCATGCATATTTCAGTACAGAATCGTGTACAGAAACATGCATTCCTTTATCTAGATTCAGCAGGAGTTTAAACTCCCAATGAATGAATATTCACTTGAATTCATCCCCTATTTTATAGAAGTTGAAGTCTACTGCTGGATTTAGATAAATAATCCGTAGTTCAAATTGCAACATAGTTTTGTATAGTCCTTGTATTTTATACGAATAAAGGAATAAATACAACATATAATTCAATTCTTCGTAATATATTCACAATTTAGTGACAAAACAAAAAACATATAAACTATTAGAACTTTCCTTTGACATTTTGGTTTTGTTTGTCTATCATTGATTCAAATTCAATATTAATTTTAACTATTTTGATGGAGATAAACATTACGTTTACAAATCTTAAGAGAACTGATGGTTGGTGAGAATCAGTGGTTTCAACGTTTTGTGGCACTCCTGAATAGATTGGTCGAATCACAAGTAGACCACTCCGCCCCATGCATGTTGCGCATGATAATTTAGGCCAATTTCTATTTTCGTATTGCGATTGGCAAAAAAAGGGTGGTACCGCGTGAGTAAAGCTTTTCGCCCCTTACATTATGTAAGGGATGAAAGGCTTCTTTTTATTTCATCAAACAATACTGCATTACAAATTTATTTGACTGAAGGAGCGTATCTATTAATGACTTTTAACATTCTAATTAGCGATCCACTTAGTGAAGAAGGTATATTTCCATTAAGACAAGCTAAAGGTATGAATATCGTGGTTGATACAACAAATTCACCTGAACAACTGGTTAATAAAATCCATGAATTTGATGCTTTACTCGTACGTAGCCAAACAACCGTAACTCGGGAAATTATAGAAAAAGGCATAAATTTAAAAATCATTGGTCGAGCTGGAGTTGGTGTAGATAATATCGATATAGAAGCTGCTACTGAAAATGGAATTATTGTTGTAAATGCACCGGACGGAAATACAAATTCAGCTGCTGAACATACAATTGCTATGCTTATGTCACTTGCACGTAAAATCCCTCAGGCATTTAACTCATTAAAAAATGGAAAATGGGATCGCAAATCGTTCATTGGCGTTGAATTGAAAAATAAAACGTTAGGTGTCGTTGGACTAGGGCGGATTGGAGCTGAAGTTGCTACTCGTGCAAAAGGACAGCGAATGAGTGTGATTGCTTACGATCCGTTCCTGACAGAAGAAAAAGCTAAAAAACTTGGTATTACCGCTGGGACAATCGATGAAGTGTTACAAGCAGCTGATTTCATCACGATACACACCCCTTTAATGATAGCAACCAAACATTTGTTGAATAAAGATGCATTTGCAATGATGAAAGAAGGTGTACAGATTATTAACTGTGCCCGTGGAGGCATTATTGACGAAGATGCATTGTATGATGCGATTGTTGCAGGAAAAGTGGCAGGTGCCGCACTAGACGTATTTGAAACAGAGCCCTTTCTTGATCATAAACTATTAACACTTCCACAAGTAATTGCAACTCCTCATTTAGGAGCAAGCACACTAGAAGCACAGGAAATTGTAGCGATTGATGTAAGTAAAGATGTCGTTAGCTTTTTAAATGGTGGATCTGTTCGCAACCCGGTAAACCTCCCTTCTTTATCTAAAGAGGCTTTGGCAAAAGTCGAACCTTACTTTAATTTAGTAGAAAAACTAGGGATATTTTTATCCCGCTTATCTGAAAGTACCATTGAAGAGGTTAACATCTACTATTCGGGTGAGCTTGCTGAATCTGATGTGCGTCCATTAACACGCAATACGATGAAAGGGTTATTGAAACGAAACCTGGGAGATCATGTAAATGATGTGAACGCGCGTTATTTGGCTGATCGATTTGGAATAAAGGTTCATGAACATAAGTCGACAACATCTAAAGGATTCTCCAATCTGATCACTGTTGAAGTGAGAACGCCAAACGGAGTCCGGTGCGTTGCTGGAACTTTACTTAACGGATTAGGGGCACGCATAGTTAAAGTGGATGAGAGTCTTGTTGACGTAGCTCCAGATGGACATTTACTCTTTATTAAACATATTAACCAACCTGGTGCGATTGGTCGTGTTGGTACCCTTCTCGCTAAAGAAAATATTAACATTGCAACGATGCAAGTGGGACGTTCAGTTGCAGGCGGGCATGCGATTATGATGCTGACGGTCGATGAGCATGTCGCGGAGGAAAACATCAATAATTTAAAGAAGATTGAAGATATTTTAGATGTCATTTCGATTGATTTATAAATAAGAGAAAAGGCTCAAAACCATGTTGGTTTGAGCCTTTTCTAAAACGAACTTCTTTTCTCATTTTTTTCGAACTAAGAACTCAAGTACGAATCCTATCTAAATTCCAGTCTTTTTTTCATAATTATTCTTTCCTCAAAACTCCTTGTATAAATTCTATGTTTCGTCAAAATTGACTCTACCTCCACATGAGAGGTTTCTATTTTTTATTCTAGCTCTGTTAAATAATAATGTTGTTAATTTCCGTTTCCGCCCTGAAGAGCGGAAAGATGAAGTCCAATCTTTCCCTGAAGAGCGGAAAGATGAAGTCCAATCTTTCCCTGAAGAGCGGAAAGATGAAGTCCAATCTTTCCCTGAAGAGCGGAAAGATGAAGTCCAATCTTTCCCTGAAGAGCGGAAAGATGAAGTGCGATCTTTCCCTGAAGAGCGGAAAGATGAAGTGCGATCTTTCCCTGAAGAGCGGAAAGATGAAGTCCAATCTTTCCCTGAAGAGCGGAAAGATGAAGTGCGATCTTTCCCTGAAGAGCGGAAAGATGAAGTGTAATCTTTCCCTGACGCATTCCGAAGGGCAGGCGGTCGACCAACCCGTTGTTGTTTCACTTGTCCTGCTGTCCTCCCGGAGTCGCCGTCTTCCACTTCAATCGACTAGGAGTGTACAAATAATTTATCAACTTTCAACAGAGTTATATAACATAGCCTTTACTTTAATAAAGCAAAAAGTTCTTCTAGATTAGTAATTTCAAAAGTAGATTTTACTTCTGGGTTTGGCTCAGCGTTTTCTCTATTAATCCAAACAGATGAAATACCGACACGATTTGCTCCTAAAATATCAGTCATTAAATTATCTCCTACCATTAAGGCTTCATCCGGATTCGTATCACATTTGGCCAAAACATGCTCAAATATTGATGGATCCGGCTTACCTTTTCCAAATGCACCAGAAATGACAATAAGATCAAAATAGGGCGCAATTTCAGGAGTAATTTTCAATTTCGTATGCTGTAAGCTAGGTGATCCATTCGTTAACAACACGAGAGTATACGACTCCTTTAAAAGGTCGAGTACTTTGAACGTCTCTTCATACACGAATGGACTTTTTTTGCGATTTTTAGGAAATAATTCAGCCAACTCACTTCCTAATTGACTATCTTCAATTCCAAGTCGTTTCAAACCCCTTGTCCAAGCTTCCCAACGGTAGCCAGGTACAATCTTTTTCATTTGTTGAAAGGATTCCCCTTCATCATCGAATGTTCCCCAAAGCCCTTCAAATGGATTGATTCCTATCATTTGAGTAAATTCATATGTATCGTATTTTTCATATAATGCTTTGGCTTCGAAACGAACTGCTTCTTCTAACTTTGTTGGGTCCAGTTCGTGTACTTCAGCCGCTCTTTCACAAGTTAACTTAAATGCAGTAGCAACACTTTGTTTGTCCCATAATAACGTATCATCTAAATCAAAAATAATCGTTTTTATCACAATGACCAACTCCAATTTAATTTTATACATAGTATAACAGATTTAAGACCCCGTTAATGGAACAACGAGGTCTGTTTTCTCAAGTTATTTTTGTGACTGTAAAATTGTCGTTGAGTAACAACCAATTTTGTGGAAAGGACAACCCGAGTTTCCAGTACATTATGCCACGCAAGTTAAATTCTTTCATTAAATCAAATTTTGCTTGAATACTCCGTGCATCTTCAAACCATACTTCATGAAACGCACCTGTCTCATCGTAATATTGGAAAAACGGTGCCTGTGCTTGATAGTTATATTGAATCCTCGCATTTTCTTTTAGCGCAAGCGCAATAGCTTGTTGCGGGCTTAATGCTTTCGCGGGAGCACCACCTTGAGGAGGGTAAGGCGTTCCCCAATCATATCCATACAAATTTTGGCCTAAGTACAGTTTTTCTGCTGGAATTTGTGAGAGTGCATACTCTACCACTTGGCGTACAGGACCGATTGGACTGACTGCTTGAGGCATACTGTATGTGTATCCCCATTCATACGTCATTAATGCAACAAAATCTACAATCTCTCCTAGTGTTGCATAGTCATGAGCGCCATAAATTCCGACTGTCACATCGCTTGTTTTAGGGGCTACTGCGACAGATAAGGTATATCCAGCTTGATGAATTCGATCTCGAGCATTTCTAAGAAATTGATTGTACAATTCTCGGTCCTCTGGATAAAGTAATTCAAAATCAAAGTGAATATCCTTATAGCCTATGTCGTTGGCTACTTGGATAATATTTCCAAACAACTGATTTTGTGCAGCCTCATCTGTAAATAGGGCATGGGCTAAATCCGGGCTAAACTGATAGTCTTCTAAATTACTAACAACCATTGCATTCGCCGTTCCCACTCTGCTCGCAATATTTGGAATGTCATCGATTGATGGGGCTATAAGTGAACCGTCGCGATTCATCTGGTAGCTAAACATCGCAAGATAAGTAAGTGAACTTACTAACTTTTTTACTTCTTGAACCATTACCTCAGTGACAGGTGTTCGTGGCTCGACATAAAGTAAGGCTTCAATCGGTTGTTTTTTCTTTTGGGGTATATACAAACGCTGCCCTACTAGTAGCGTTTGAGAAGTTTCGATACCGTTTATTCTAACTAGTTCATTTACAGTCATCCCAAACATATTCGCGATGGAGTAAAGAGACTCTCCTGGTCTCACTAAATGAAAACTTCCTGTAATCGGTATAACCAACGATTGCCCGATTACAAGGCGAGTTGGATCAGGAATTTCATTTGCTACAGCAACTTCTTGATAAGGTACTCCATATGCTTGAGAAATACCATACAAACTTTGACCACTTTGAACTACATGAATTTGCAAATCCATCAACCTCTCATTCGTTAAAATACTTATACTCTAAGGTTATTGATGTGACAAGCTTATTATGCATACAATGAAGCCAAGTGCTTATTTCCGGACATTATAGATCTTATTCAGAAGCATGTTGATACCAAATTTCTTCCCCATTTCTCTTCAATTAGAAAAGACATTCAGTTTCGCCCAGCATACTATGTAAATGAACAGAGAACTTGGAATACAAATAAAAAGTTAATAATTTTAAAAGTAATTTATTTTGTTTTTAATAAAATATCCATGTGAATGAAATATTTTCTTTTCTTTTATTAACAATTATAGTATTATCAAACTATTCTGATGAATGAAGTTATTAATTGCGGACGTTAGAAAAAAACTGATATAAAGGATGGGATAATTATGAAAATCAAGAAAATTGCTCGTGCGTTACTTGGTGCAAATCTATTGCTATTGTTTTCGTTTGCTTTTCTCCCAGCCCTATTATTTAATCCTGACTTAGAAGCATTTCAAACCATTTTAAAATATATTAATAATGATTGATACTACAATTATCTGAAGGAGCCTTGGCATAATTTCAAGGCTTTTTATTATTATCATCATGCAAGTTCCTCTTCTAATAAAATGACTTATTTCTATGATTGAATAGATTCTGTCCTTTTACACATACTAATGTCGATGCTAAAAATGATCGATATTAGGAGGAGTTAGTAAATGACACATAATCAATTTGGAGAACAACCGGGTCAAATGCATCAAAATATGCAAACTGGTGCAATTTCACAGCAAATGAATCACGGTGGCCATGAAGTTTTTGATTTACATGAAGCTATATCTTCAACCGTCGCTTCGTTAGACCAGTCTTTGATCCTTAGACCGCATGTAAAAGACCCGGAGCTACTCGATATATTAGATCGACAATATCGATTTACGTTGGATGAGTATAACATTACCGTAGAAGCTTTTAAATCTGGGAAAGATCCTTCTCACCCCACGGGAAGTTATAAGATGAAGCAAGAAAATGACTTTATTTATGGGTTGAAAGAATCGCCGCCCAAAAAACCTATCCAATCTGCAGCTGAAATATCCGATGAAATCATTTCCGGTTTCTTACTCGGAGCCACGAAAGCAGGAGCAACTACGAAAGCGGCTGTCGCTCTCGAAACAACCAACCCAGTTGTACGCCGTGTTCTTGCTGATTCAATACCTAATTGTATTGAAATGGCTTATGAACTTTCAATTTATCAGAACAAGCATCATTATTACCAAGTACCTCAATTGGCACAGCAAGACATGCAGCAAATGCTAAATGCATTCGCTCCAGCTCAAGGTCAACCACCTTTACCTCCAAATAATAGCGGTATTCAATAAAATTAAAGACCGTGTACAATCCCCTTATTTTAAAGGGATTCGTACACGGTTTTTAATTTCTTTATATTGCAAAAACATTTAATGAACTGTATAGTTTGAGTAACAACCAAGGAAAAGGTGATTTGTATGCGCGTAGCTATATTTGATTTTGACGGTACTTTATACGAGAAAGAAACATTTTCCACTCTTATGGATCACTTAAAGAATCACCCACTCTATCACAAAAAATACAATCGTTTTATTCGCTCCGTGCTTCCTCGATATATTGGAAGTAAAGTTGGGGTTTATCCAGAAGCAAGGTTAAAAGAACGTTCAATGCGCTTTTATTTAGATGTATTTGATAAGTTATCCTCAAAAGAACTAGATACATATTTTGAAGAGCTTGCTGTAAAAATGCGTGTAGATTTTAATGCAACCGTGCTCTCTAAAATAGATGAACACGTTACGGATAACGTTCATGTTATGCTTGTTTCCGGTGCATATACGCCACTTTTACATTCAGTAACTAGAGGCCTACCATTCGATGAAATTATTGGTACTGATATTCCGTTAAAAGAACAACGGATTGATAGCAAAACACCAATCTTTCATATCAATGGGATACGCAAAAATAAAAAAATTCTTGAAGCATTAGAAGGTAAGAAGATTGACTGGGCGAATAGTTTTGCATATGGGGATAGTCACTCTGACTTATCTGTTTTAGAACTCGTTGGAAACCCTGTAGCTGTTCAGCCAGAACCAAGACTTAGATCTGTTGCTGAAAAACGAGTTTGGCAAATCATTTAGGTTTAATAATCGATGAAAATGGACCTTATTAAGTTCCATTTGTGTTGGTAATTATTAAGGAATCAGACTCTATCGGTCTACATAACACATTGATTTCTGTTCCAGACCCTAAGTGTGGAAAGATAAAGTTCAATCTTTCCACAACGCGCTCTGGAGGGCCGGCAGTGGTACAACCCGCTGTCGTTTCACCTGCCCCGCTGATTTAACAGTCTGCACTCCAATCAACTAAGTATTTACAAATAAATCTTACTTCATAATCGTACCCTATAGTTTAAGTGGGAACCTTCAAAATCTGTTAATATTACAAAAGTTTATTGTTATGGTAATTTAAAAAAATGTTCGAGTTCGGGGACTATTTTTGTTTCTAAGTCTAATTTCCTTTTAATATTGTGCTAAGCACCATTCTTTCGTTTCTTGGTCGGCAAAGGAGGCTTTAACACTCGTTACATAAATTTGTCGGTAATCTTCATCGCTTAGGCTATTTTCTTTATTAACTAAATAGAATTCATTTTCCATTGTCGTATTGGATACTGTTCGGTTATCTGTATTAAACGTCACTTTTAATCCATCTTTATGAAACTGATAAATCGGATGTTCAGAATAATGATGAACAGCTTTCGTTTGGACATTACTTGTTGGACACATTTCAAGCACGATTTGTCTATCTTTCACAAGCTGGTAAGCCTCGGCACAATCTTTAATAAATACGCCGTGTCCGATTCGTTCAGCGCCCAAGAGTTCAATGGCTTCTGAAACGTTTTTACCAATCCCCGTTTCACCGGCATGAATAGTGACTCGGTAGCCATATTTCCGAGCTAATGCGATTGGATCTACGAATCTTTTAGAAAAGCCTTCTTCCTCGGATGCGCATAAGTCAATTGCCACTACACCTTTTCCAAGGAACTGTTTCCCTTTTTCAACTACCTCAAATGCGCTTTCAACTGACATCGTCCTCATGCAAGATAGGATTATATTTCCCTTTATCTCGTAACGACTTTCAGCATCTCTCATTCCCTCTATAACCGCTTGAATAACTTCTTCAACAAGAAGACCTTTTTCTACGTGAAGTAGCGGGGCGAATCTGACTTCTAAATATTTCACATTTTCCCATGCTGCATCCTCAAATAGCTCAAAAGTAATTCTTCTTAAGTTTTCCCGGGATTGCATGACCACATTAGGAAGAAAAAATCTTTTTAAATACTCATCGAGAGATTCACAATCCAACGGTGCAACCAATTCCTTTTGCAACTCCTCTTTATCATATGAAGGTAACTCAATGCCTTCCTTTCGGGCAATATCGATAATGGTTTCCGCCCGAAGACATCCATCCAAATGACAGTGAAGTTCAATTTTCGGTAATGCTAAAAAATCCATGTTTGTCCTCCTGAACTAATTTTTTGATGATAAAACAGAAATATTTTGATAATAAAACAAAAAAATTCCTGATTACGAAGAAAATACAAATAAATGTACTTTCTTCGTAATCAGGAATTTCGGTTCCTGGTAGAGACCCCCAAACCATATTATTGGGGTTATACGAAGTCTTATTTAATTCATTAATGTTTTTATAATGATAATGAAAAACATGACAGTTGTCAATAGGGTGTCTAACACCTAACTCATTTTGTTGATTGGAAAAGCCTATTCCACACCCAAAATTATTATTTTCCATGTTCAACTAAATGACTCTATTGCGGAATATACTTTTTACAAAATAGACTCCGTTGCTTGGACTTCAGTGGGAACAGCGCAAGCTGAAAGCCCAGCAGGTAGCGTAGCGGACGCCGAAACGGAAAGCAACAGTTTTCTATATTCGGTTTTCGGCTCTGATTGTTGAAGATCAAATTGCATTTATCTCCCCTATCATACCAGTGGAACCGAACAAAGTCTTCAAAATACTTAATTCCCTTCAGGTTCATTAAAGAGATAAGTCAATTAGGCTAGTCCATTCACACTTCAATAGAGCTGTATTTATAGCCTTACCCCTGTTAGAACAACAAAAAAGGGACCAAACCATTTCGGTTTCGTGTCCCATTTCTTTAATTTTTTAACGCTTTACAGCTCTGGAGAGCACCCGTTACTGTTTTTTTTGTTTTACTTTTTCATTAGATTTTAATACTCACAATCATTTTTTAGCCTTGTGCACTTTCAATTGTTTTCCTTTTACCGTTTTCGTTTTCATTTCCTGTAAGACAATAGGCCCTTTACCATTCAAGATATCTATATACGTAACACCATCTTGAATTTTAATAATCCCGATATCTTCAGCGTCAATTCCAGGAATCGAGGTAATTGTTCCAACAAAATCAAAGGCACGAAGTTTTTTCTTTTTGCCGCCGTTAAAATAAAGCTTCATTATATCTTTGTTTAACTTTTCGCTTTTCACTTTTTTCAACTTAGGGATTTTTTCCATCTTCTCAGTGAAAGCATCCATTGCTCCAGCAACTTGTATCTGAGTCGGAGCATTCGACCGAGAAATTGTAAAACCGATATAGGCTTCGATATCTGAAAGAAATCGATCTTCATAAGGCGTTACGAATGATAGTGCAACTCCTTTATTCCCAGCCCGTCCTGTCCGTCCGACCCGATGTACATAGCTCTCATTCTCGAGTGGTATGTCATAATTAATGACATGCGTAATGTTATCGATATCGATTCCACGCGCAGCCACATCTGTAGCAACTAAATAACGGAAACGACCTTGCTTAAACTCATCCATCACTTCAAAACGATCATCTTGCATCATTCCACCGTGTAATTTGTCGACTGTGTAAAACAAGTTTTCTAATTGCTCCGTTACTTCATCCACTTGATCTTTCGTTCTGCAAAAAATAATACAACTGTCTGGATTTTCGACTACAGTTACTTTACGTAACAAATCGAATTTCTGATTTTCAGTGACGATATATAATGAGTGTTCAATTTGATCAGTCAATGTAACAGTTGAAGCAATTTCTATATTTTGTTGGTTCTTCATATAATTGCTGCTTAACTTTTCAACTTTTTCAGGAAGTGTTGCTGAAAACAACATTGTAGTCCGTTCATTTGGGATTTTTTTAATAATCGCTTCGACTTGTTCAATAAACCCCATATTTAACATTTCATCCGCTTCATCTAAAACCAAATAAGTGATTTTATCTAGAACGAGTGTCCCTCGCTCTATATGGTCCAGGACGCGTCCTGGCGTTCCAACCACAATATGGCACTTCTGCTTCAACTCGGCCTTTTGGTAATTAAAAGGTTGCTTTCCGTAAACTGCAGCTGCATTAATCCGCTTAAAACGACCGATATTCGTAATATCTTCTTTCACTTGATCTGCGAGTTCCCGTGTTGGTGTTAAAATGAGAGCTTGAGGTTTGTTTTCATCCCAATCCACTACTTCACAAATAGGAATCCCAAATGCAGCCGTCTTACCACTGCCTGTTTGTGATTTCACTACTAAATCTTGTCTTTTAAGCGCACAAGGGATTACCTTCTCTTGCACTTCAGTAGGCTCTGTATATCCTAGTCCGTCCAGTGCCTTAATAATTTCATCACTTAATGAAAATTTTTGAAACGTCATTTCCAATCAACCTTCCGCTAGTACTTCATCACAAAGTCTAACCTTTAATTTTGTAAAGCGAGGATAAAATAGTTGTATTAATGGTCCTATTATTATCGTAATAATAATTGTCCCGATTCCAATAGGTCCCCCAATGAAGAATGCTATTACCAAGACAACAAGTTCCATTGCAGTTTTTGTAAATGCTATACTTTTTCCTGTAAGTTGTTGAATCACCACCATCAGGTTATCAATAGGATTTCTAGCAACTTTCATTTGTAAGTAAGATGCAATGCCGATTGCTAAAACTAACACTCCAGCAGACATAACGATTACATCTTTCCCAAAACTACCCGTCTGATATTCCGCAAATACAATGAGTAACCAAAAATCGACAAAGGATCCGATAATAATAATCGTTATGATTGCAAGAAAGTCTGGTATTCCTTTTGCTAATAGACTATTTACAATAATTAAGAGTATACCTACGATAAATACCCAACTACCTACTGTTAAACCTAACTTTTCGGAAAGCGCAACGTACACTGCGTCCCACGGTCCTACTCCTAGATCTGCTATAATCATCATACTTACTCCCAATGCGAGTAATAGCAAACCGACTAAATAAAAAATACCTACAATTAACTTAGCTTTCATTCACTATACCTACTTCTCGTTATTTAGAACGCGTATTAAAAATGGTTGGTACTTCAGCAACAAAACGTTCCAATTTACCAGTACTAGGATGCAAGAAAGCTATAGCTGTCGCATGAAGACCTAATCTTCGTAGTGGATTGCCTGTTGCTCCGTATTTTTTGTCCCCTACTACAGGATGTCCTAACTCTTCCATATGCACTCTAATTTGATTTTTTCGTCCCGTTTCAAGCTGCACTTCTAGTAATGAATACTCTTTGTTCGATTGAATTCTTTTGTAATGAGTAATTGCATGCTGTCCGCCGTTGTCTACAGGACTTGAATATACTTTAAAGGAACTGTTTTCAGTTAACCAAGATTTAATTGTTCCTGATTCCTCACGCACCCTACCTTCTACTAAGGCGGTGTACATTCGTTCCTTTACTGATTCGCTCCAAGTGTTCTGCAATGCTTGTTGGACCTTTTCACTTTTGGCAAACATCATAACACCTGACGTTCCTTTATCGAGCCGATGTACGACAAATATTCTGCTTTTAGCATGATTGCCTCGTACATAGTCCGTTACTTGACGGTAAGCAGTTAGTTCATTTGCTTTATTTGTCGCAACTGAAAGTACGCCCGCATCTTTATTAATAACGATAATATCTTCATCTTCATGAATTATCGATACACCATTCAATTTCGAAAGATTGAGTGCCATTTGATTGCTTAATATTTCAACCTTTTGGCCGGGTTCTAAAGTAAAGTTATGTTGTTTTGTCAACTGGCCATTCACTGTCACTTGACCTCGTGTAAGTATTGACTTGACCGAATTTCTACTGCTCTTAGACATAACTTCGAGTAAAAATGGTAACAACTCGACCTGTTTTTCCACTTTATATGATGTTGTCTGAAATGTTTTATGGTTTTTCTTCATTAAAACTTACCCCTCTACTTACCTTTATAGGCATTGCTATTGAAATTATACACCACAATAGGCTTCCTGTCCGTTCACTTCACTTTATATAAGAGTGCTAATATACCCGCGACTAAGAAGGAAGCTATTCCTGTAAAGATAAAAACCTCGTTTAACCCCATTTGTTCTGCGATAATACCCGCTAAAAAAGGTCCAAATAATATTCCCAATGCATAGAAGGATTGATGGAAACCCATCGCAGACATTTTAAGATTACTCGGACTAATTCTCACGACCTCGCTTAGAATAATTGGAAAGACAAATCCTAATGCGAGTCCTAGACCTGCGTGATAAACACTTAACATTAAAAGTGATTTTGCTGTCGGTATTACAACTAAACTGATAGCTGTTCCTACAAAACTGAATTTTAATATTCGCTGATTCGTTTGAACCGAAAATGTGCGAAATATAAATAAGAAAGAGGCAGATATATGAGGGATAAAAAATGCTCCTATAAGCCAGAAAAATCTTTCCTCAGATACTCCTAACGAAACTGCTACAATTGGTGTAAAACCGAAAATCGTAATAAATAAAACAGCATGTCCAATTAATGAAGCGAATGTAAGAAGTTTTAAATTCGGAACTGCTCTCAATTTATGTAAATGATCTTTTATCGTTAAACGAGGTGATTGAACTTCATTCACTTGTACATCTTTTATTCTCACAGCAAAAAAGATTCCTGCGATCGAAGCAAAAGCTCCTACCCAGAATGGTAAACTCCAACCCGCCAAATATACGAGATAGCCACTAACCGCCATTCCCACGAACTGTGTGCCAACAGTAATGAACTGTAAAGTACCCATAGCCTTAGCTGATTGATTTGGGCTAAAGTAGTACGAATACAAAACAGTTGCCATTACCCAAACGGATGCCGTCACCCCAACTAAAAGCCTTGCGACTAACACCATAAAAAATGAATCAAAAAAGACAAATATCAAATTACTTAAAAGAGCCATTATAAAGCCGACTACCAGAAGATGTTTTCGAATACGTTGTAAATAATCGGATAAGATTCCCAATGGAAGACGGAGTAACACTTGTGTAATTCCATAACTTCCCAAAATGACACCTATAGCAGCATATGAAAACCCTATATGTTGTAGATACACACCAAAGACAGGAGCATATATGTAAATAGCTAGCCAAAAACAACTAACCATTGCCATGAAATTCAAGTGATCTTTAACTGTAATCGTATGTGATGGCTCTATTCTCATAGTATTTCACCCTTAATTTGATTTCATCTAAAAAAAACAGCGCTTGTTCAAATCAGCGCTGTTTTTTTCTATTGCTTATAAAACCAACTTTATTTTTCAGGCCAAATTTTTGCATCCGGCTCTAACATCCACTTATGCTCATCTTCAAAAATTCGTTCTGTCCACGGATTGTTTTCCATATGACGAATCATCCAACAAAAATACATTGCATAGCCTGGTGCTGATGCTTGTGGGTGATCTAAATCTCCTGGTATTGTAATGTAGCTATTATGCTCAATCCGGTGCGCGTCTGGTCCAACCATCGCACAACCAAACCCTTGTGGCTTATCAAAACGATAGTAATAAACCTCTGGCTGATCGTGGTGGTGCGGTGGGTAACTTGACCAACGACCTGGATAGGAAATAACTTCCCCAATCACGAGGTTCGAATACGGCGCGTTGTTGTAATCGAAAATTGTACGGATTACTCGCTCTGCTGTTCCGTCCCAAACACCTTCGCCAGCATTTGTGCTTTCACACTCTTCAGGTGTGTAAAGCTTTGCTTCAAATTCAGTGACATTATCTGTTTTTTGAACGAGCACTTCGCTTTTTCCTAAAGCTGTTACTTTAACATCTATCCCACGTGGTACATGAAGGCACCAAGGATTTTCCTCAAAGACTGATTCTCTTTGAACTTCTTGAGACTGTCCATTCCACTCCAAACGGATTGAACCTTCTAATAAAAGGATTGCTTGTTCTTTAACTGAGTCTGTAAATACTTCTTCGTTTCCTTCGGCGATTGTATAGATGCCGATATCTTGAAGCATATCGGTATGTTTGTCTTCCATATCCGTCAGCTTCGTGTATCCTTCTTTTAATTCACCTAGTTTTTCGTACAATGTAAATTCCTCCTTAAACTCGTCCTGTACTTTGGAACATTTCCATATGCTTTTTCACATTTTCAGCCGCAGCTTGAACAACGAATTCATGGTAATCAAAGTAATTTTCAAAAGGTGCTTGTTCATTCACACGTTTAATGACGTTGTTAAACGTCGATGTCGCCACATTAATTTTACGAATCCCATGAGAGATGGCATGGCGGAAGTCCTCTTGAGATATACCTGAACCACCATGTAAAACAAGTGGAATCTCCACTTCATTATTGATTTCTTCCAGACGATCTAACCGTAAGTTGGGATCCCCTGCATAGACGCCGTGCGCATTTCCAATCGCAATTGCTAACGCATCAACGCCAGTTTCTTCAGCGAATAATTTAGCTTCTTCAACAGATGTAATTGCAATTTCAATATCTGTTAAACCGTCCTCACTTCCACCTACTCGCCCAATTTCAGCTTCAACTGTTGCACCGTATGCTTTTGCTAATTCAACAATCTTTTTTGTTTGAGCCATGTTTTCGTCTAATGGAAGGAGTGAACCGTCAAACATGACCGATGTAAATCCAATTTCCAACGCTTTTTTAATATTTTCTTCTGTTTCACCGTGGTCAAAATGAACCGCTACAGGTACACTCGCATTTCTCGCTGCTTCAACCATCATCGGTCCCATTAGATGTAGCGGAGATGGGCCAAGGCGTACTTCTGCAATTTGTAAAATAAGTGGTGAGCGGAGTTCTTCTGCCGTTCGGATGGCTGCGATTACCATTTCCATGTTCGCTACACTAAAGGCACCTACACCATAATTGTTTTCTTTTGCCGTATTTAGGATATCTTTCATTTTTACAAGTGTCATCGTGTTCCTCCTACTGGAATATCAGTACTTACGTGCTTTTCGTAGATTGTCTTCTTTATCTTCGTATGCCTCTTGAACTTCTTTGCGTTCAGAAACTTCAGGTACACCTACATGCCACCAAGAATCATAGCCATTTGTCATTGTTTTAGGTAGAACTTTAATATCAATTAAAGTACAAACTGACTGTTTCTTCGAATGCTCGATTGCATTCTTCAATTCTTCCATTGATCTGACAGAGTACGTTTTAGCACCATACCCTTCTGCTACTTTCGCAAAATCAATTGTCATAACTTGACCATCCATTTTACCTGTTTCCTCATTACGATGTCTGAACTCCGTACAGAAACTGTCTATTCCATTACCCATTTGCAAGTTATTTATGCAACCGAATCCTGAGTTATCGAATAGTAGAATGTTGATTTTTTTATTTTCTTGGATGCTTGTAACTAATTCTGTATGAAGCATTAGGTAGCTTCCGTCACCAGTCATTGCATATACTTCTTTAGTTGGTTCTGCAAGTTTAACACCAAATGCACCTGCGACCTCATAACCCATACATGAGTAGCCGTATTCCATATGGTATGTGTTACGCGTTTTAGATTTCCACATGCGCTGCAAGTCACCTGGTAAACTTCCTGCTGCACCAACAATAATTGCATCGTCATCTAACAACTCATTAATCGTTCCAAGTACACTTGTCTGGGTAAGCTCAGTCCCTAGAGCTTCTTTATAATCGTTCATTTTATCGTCTAAATGTCCTGCAATTTCTGGAACAAAATTTTCTTGATATTTGATTGTATATAAACGAGCAAGTTCAGTTTTCCAATTATCCTGTGCTTTTTCAATCTCCGTTAAATAACTTGAAGTATATCCTTGAATCGCTTCACTTATTGTGTCGAGACCTACTTTTGCATCCGCAACAACTTGAACAGCATCTAATTTATTTGCATGGAATTCAGATATGTTTATCGTTAAAATATCCGCTTCGCTAAATAAATGCTTGGATGCCGTTGTAAAGTCAGTGAACCTTGTTCCTACGCCTATAATTAAGTCGGCATCTTTTGCTATGTCATTCGCTGCTGAGTTTCCAGTTACGCCTACACCACCAAGATTTAATGGATGTGTACTTTCAATTCCACTTTTTCCAGCTTGTGTTTCTGCAAAAGGAATTTGATGTGTTTCTGCAAACTTTACCAATGCATCTGCTGCTTCAGAGTAGCGAACGCCTCCACCTACAATTAGTAATGGTTTTTTCTTAGATTGGATAAGTGCGACTGCATCTTTAACGCTTTCAACTGAAGGTACTCGTCTTTCAATACGGTGTACACGCTTGTTGAAGAACGCTGTTGGGAAGTCCCAAGCTTCGCCTTGTACATCTTGTGGCAATGAAATTGTGACTGCTCCAGTATCTGCTGGATTTGTTAAGACACGCATTGCGTTAATCATTGCAGACATGAGTTGCTCAGGACGACTTACTCGGTCCCAATATTTACTTACTGGACGAAACGCATCATTTGTTGATATAGATAGATCATGCGTTTGTTCAATTTGCTGTAAAACTGGATCTGGCTGACGAGTTGCAAAAACATCTCCAGGAAGTAATAATAACGGAATGTTATTTGCAGTTGCCGTCGCAGCTGATGTAACCATATTTGCAGCACCTGGTCCTACGGAAGAAGAACAAGCTATGATTTGTTTACGATGCTTTTGTTTAGCAAAAGCAAGAGCAGCGTTTGCCATACCTTGTTCGTTACGTCCCTGATAAACTTCAAGCGCTCCTGGGTTTAAAGACAAAGCTTCTCCTAATCCAACTACGTTACCATGACCAAAAATTGTGAATACACCTTTTACGAAACGTTCTTGCTTACCATCAAATTCAACGTATTGTTCATTTAAAAATTTAACAAGAGCTTGTGCTGTCGTTAATCGAATTGTACTCATTAATGAAGCCCTACTTTCAAATAGAATTTTAATAAAAAGAGGGAAAAGGTTAGAACTGCATTCAGCTCTTCCCTTTTCCCCTCTTTGATCAAACAAGCTGCTGCTGAATTAAGTTATCTTATTTCACGTAACGAGCTGTGACCATTTTCTTCCTAGTATAAAACTCAACGCCATCTTTACCATTTGCATGAAGATCGCCATAGAATGAATCTTTATAGCCTGAGAATGGGAAGAATGCCATCGGAGCTGGTACTCCAAGGTTAATTCCTAACATTCCTGCATCGATTGTTTCACGGAATTGACGAACATCTGCTGCACTGTCTGTATACAAGCATGCACCATTCGCAAATTGTGAAGCGTTTGAGATTTCAATCGCTTCTGCCAAATCTTTAACGCGAACGATCGATAGAACAGGTGCAAAAACTTCATCTTGCCAAATTTTCATTTCTTGCGTTACGTTGTCAAAGATTGTTGGTCCAACAAAGTACCCTTCGCCATCTACTTCTTTGTCTAGACGACCATCACGTACCATTGTTGCTCCTTCTTCGACACCTTTTTCAATGTATCCAAGTGTACGATCTTTATGAGAGTCACGGATAACCGGGCCAAGGAATACGCCATCTTCAAGTCCGTTACCGATAACGATATCATCCGAAGCTTTTTTCAACATTTCAACAAACTCATCTGCAATTGAATCTTCAACCGCAACAACTGCTGCCGCCATACAACGCTCACCAGCTGAACCGAAAGCTGCACTGATGATTTGTGATGTTGCAACGTCAAGGTTTGCATCTGCTAATACGATTGAGTGGTTTTTAGCGCCAGCAAGTGCTTGAACACGCTTCAAGTTTGCAGCACCAGTTTTGTATACATACTCAGCAACTGGTTGTGAACCAACAAATGAAACTGCTTTGATTTTCTTGTTTTCTAAGATTTCGTTAACTACGTCATGCGCACCGTGTACAATGTTTAGAACACCGTTTGGTAGACCTGCTTCTGTAAATAATTCGATGAGGCGATTCGCAAGTAGTGGCGTACGCTCAGATGGCTTCAAGATAAATGAGTTACCACAAGCAATTGCAAGTGGGAACATCCAAGCAGGAACCATCATTGGGAAGTTAAATGGTGTAATTCCACCAACAACTCCTACTGGGTAACGATACATACCTGATTCAATTCCTGTAGCGATGTCTGGAAGTTGCTCACCCATCATAAGTGTTGGAGCACCTGCTGCGAATTCTACACACTCAATTCCGCGTTGAACTTCACCGTATGCTTCTGCTAAGCTCTTACCGTTTTCAATCGTGATAAGTCTAGCAAGCTCTTCCCAGTTTTCAACAAGAAGCTGCTGATACTTGAAAAGGATACGCGCACGACGTGGAACTGCTGTTTGTGACCAAGTTTGGAAGGCTGCGTCTGCTGCTTTTACTGCTAGCTCTACATCTTCTTTTGTTGATAAAGGTACACGAGCAAGTTCTTCACCAGTTGCAGGGTTTACAACCATTACGCTTTTCTCTGATAGTGAATCTACCCATTCGCCGTTAATATAGTTTTTCAAAAGTTCTACGTTTGTCATTTATTATTCTCTCCTTTTTTATTGAGCTGGTTCATATACCGCTGTTTCCATATGGTGCTCTAATTCTTTCACTGTAGGCATTGCATCGGAACAACTATGCTTAGAAATAACTATCGAAGCAGATCCGCTACCCATTTTCATAGATTCTGCAACGCTTTTTCCATTCATAAGGCCATAAATAAATGCTGAAGCATAAGAATCACCAGCGCCGAATGTTTTTAATACATTCGTTTTGAAGATGCCACTTCGATGAGAATCTCCATCTTTCGTATAAGCAATGGAACCTTCTCCGCCGTGCTTAATGACGACAATCTCAGCTTTGTATGAGAACCAACGTGATGCCGTATAGTCGTCATCAGATTCCTCAATATTCAAAAGCTTTTCCATCATGTCAAACTCTTCGCGAGTACCAATAAGGACATCACATTTTTCAGCTGCTAAATTATAGTAAACTGCTGTTTCAGCCTCGTCTACCCATGTATACGGACGATAATCAAGATCAAAAAATACCGTAACATTATGTTTAACAGCGTGTTCCAATGCAACAAATACCGCTTCTCTAGATGGACTTTGCGCTAATGCCGTACCTGAGATAAGCAACGCTTTTGACTGTTTAATGTATTCTTCATCAACATCAGAAGGATGAAGTTTCAAGTCCGCAACATTGTCACGGTACATTAGGATACTACAGTCTTCCGGACTCATGATTTCAGTGAAAGCAAGTCCTGTTACTGCACCTGTATTATCAATCGAAACGCCTCTTGTGTCAATATTTTCGTTCTCTAAATATTCTGTGATGAAGCGACCCATCTGATCGTCTGAAACTTTACCGATAAAACCAGTTTTCTGACCAAGACGCGCTGACCCAATCGCAATATTAGCAGGAGATCCCCCTACATATTTTGTAAAAGTGCTCGTTTCCTCCATCGGTCGGTTGATTTCATTCGCATTCAAATCGACACAGAGCCTACCTACTGCAATTAGATCTAATGGACGATCGGATGCAATTTTAAGTGGATTCATTTTTGTTCCTCCTTAAGAAATAAGTAATTGTTAAGCGCTTAACCTTTTCAGCAAATAAAAAAGATCAATTAATCTATGTAATGGAATAATTAAGTTTCAACACGTAAATGTTGGCGCTTACTATTAACTCAAGTATAATTTTTCATTCTAGAAAAGTCAACACACTTACATTAATACTTTGATTCGCGCGAATATTTATTGAACTAAAAAAGTAGTGCTTATCATAAGTATTCTCGTTAGATAAGCACTACTTGTATTAATTACTCAAGTAAGGATTTTAGGAATGCTAATTTCTCTTCAGCATTTTCTTTTGTAATCCTATCTGCTCCACTTTCGATACGTGGATCTACTTCTTCGCCTTTAATTGCTTTAAGCGCATTTACAACACCTTGATAACCCATTTCATATGGATTTTGAGCAATTGTTCCAGCGAGCTTTCCAGCAATTACTGCTTCAACTGCCTCGATTGTACCATCCGTTCCTACTACTGCAACTTCTAAACCTCTAGATTCGATTGCTCTACTTGCTCCTAGTGCCATATCATCGTTTACTGCAAATACACCTTTAATATCTGGGTGATTTTGAATAATGTTTTCCATTACACTAGCTGCTTTTGATCGATCACTATCAGCAGGTTGGTTGGCAACAATTTCAAACCCAGCTTTTTCAAGTGCTTCTTGTGCACCTTTCATTCGCTCATCAGAAGCGGTGTTTCCTAAAGCCCCTCCGATGATTGCAACCTTATCTCCTGGGCTTAGTAAAGATGCTAAAAATTCTCCACCCAAGTTTCCAGCAGTTATGTTATCAGTTCCAATGAAAGTTGTCTTATCAGACCAATCCGCATCTGTATCTAACAATAAAACGGGTATATTTGCCTCTTTATATTTTTCGAAAACAGGAATTGCAGTTGGTGGCTGTGTTGGTGCTGTAACAATTGCTCCTGGTTTGTTCGTAAGTGCATCTTCCATCATGTTGATTTGCGCAATAACTTCTGACTCAGCAGAAGGTCCAACAACTTTACCATTCACATCCAAGTCTTTAAATGCTTGTTTTGCACCTGCTTCAACAAACTTCCAATACGGACTGCTTAGTGTTTTTAATACGACTACTACACTTTCTTTATCCCCATCGCCTGAATTGTCTGTGCCTTCAGCCGCTTCCCCATCACTACACCCTGCAAGAACAAGCGTCAACATACTAATTGCCATTAGAAACATAATTAATTTTTTCATAAGTATAATCCCCCTATTATCATTTTACTTTAAATTGTGACGCTACATTCGTATCTCCCTTTGGAATCACACCCTTTCGATGGAATAAACAAACAATCTAAACTGTTATTTATTTTTTCCACGGTGACGAAGTACGTCGACATAAACTGCTGCAATAATTACAACTCCGATGATCGCCATTTGAATATCAGATGAAACGTTCAATAAGTTTAATCCATTTCGTAAAACCGCAATAATGAGCGCACCGATCAAAGTACCACCGATCGTCCCTACTCCACCCATAAAGCTTGCTCCACCGATAATAACAGCAGCAATGGCATCTAATTCATACCCTAGCCCCGCCAACGGGAAAGCTGAGTTTACACGACCAACTAATACCAACGCTGCCAATCCAGCCATCAATCCACTTAATGTATAAACCAATACAAGAACCCGGTCTACGTTAATTCCAGATAAGTGAGCGGCTTCTTTGTTTCCACCTACAGCGTAAATATATCTTCCTGTAGCTGTTCTAGTTAAAAACAAATGGAAGAGTAGTGCAATTACTAGTACTAAAATAAAGCTTACAGGCATTGGACCGATAGATTCGTAACCAATGTATTGAATCAGGTATGGAAAACCAGCAATCGGCGCTGCTGCCGTAATAATCAATGCTATACCTCTAAGTAAGTTCATCGTTCCAAGTGTTGAAATAAATGGATGTGGCAAACGAAGTTTCGTTAACAACATTCCGTTTACCCAACCAGCAAATGCTCCAACACCCAGACAGATAAGAATACCTAGTATCGGGTTGAATCCCATATTTACAACAAACAGTCCCATGGTCATCATAGAAACCGCCATAATTGCACCAACTGATAAGTCGATTCCCGCTGTTAAAATAGGAAGAAGCATACCAAAAGCAAGTAACGCGTTGACCGACGATTGACTTGCGATGTTCATTAGGTTTCCGACTGTTAAAAACTGGTCACTCAACATCGTGAGAACAACACTAAGCCCGATTAATCCTAATGGAGCACCAAATTTACTAATAAAATCTTTATCAAATTTGAATTTCCCTTTTGTTTCTACTACTTCTTCAACATCTTTCACGTTAAATCTCCCCCGTAGCTGCTTTCATTATTTTTTCTTGGCTTGCATCTTCACGCATCATGTCCGCTGTTAATTTTCCTTCATGAAGTACAAGAACTCGATCACTTACCCCAAGTATCTCTGGTAATTCCGAAGAAATAATTATTACAATGGCACCATTTGAAACCAATTCGTTTAACAAGCGATACACTTCAACCTTCGCCCCAACGTCAATTCCTCGTGTCGGTTCATCGAAGATAAACACTTTCGCTTTTGTACAAAGCCATTTAGCAATAACTACTTTTTGCTGATTTCCCCCACTTAAGTAAACTGCATGTTGCTCCATATTTCCTGGACGCACTTGTAGTTCCTTTATGTATTCTTGCGCTGTTTTCTTCATCGTTTTTCTTTGTAACAAAGCACTACCCTTAAATCTTTTTAAGCTTGCAAGTGTCATATTAAATTCCAAATCTTGTTCGAGAATTAGTCCTTCACTTTTTCGATCCTCTGTAATAAAGGCTAGTCCCGCTGCAATCGCGTCTCGCGGCGTTTTTATGGAAACTTTCTCACCGAAAACAAAAACTTCACCTGAGTCTATTTTATCTGCCCCAAAAATCCCTCTTGCAAGCTCTGTACGACCTGCACCTACAAGACCTGATATACCAAGTATTTCTCCCTCATAAGCTGTAAACGAGATTGAATGAGGCGAATCCATCAATTTCATATTTTCAACTCGTAAGCCTTCTTTTCCCTTAACGAAATCTACCTTAGGGAATTGTTCTTTAAGGTCTCTGCCTACCATTAGCTTAATCATTTCATCCGTGTTCGTATCTTTAACCTTTAATGTTTTAATTTTATTACCGTCACGCAAAACGCTAAGCGTATCGCCAATTTTAATGATTTCTTCCAACCTATGTGAAATATAAATAATTGCAATTCCCTGTGTTCTTAGCTTCTCAATTGTTTCTAAAAGTTGTGACGATTCAGATTCACTTAAACTTGAGGTTGGCTCATCCATAATAATCAACCTCGCGTTAACGGTAAACGCTTTCGCGATTTCTACAAGTTGTTGTTTACCTACCCCTAAAGTCGAAATGACCGTATCCGGAGATATATCCTGACCTAGAACTTTAAGGAACTCTTTAGATTTACGCTTCATCTCTTTACGATCCAGGTATGTAATGCCACCTCTAGTAATTTTCAGTTCATTTCCAAGAAATATATTTTCATACACTGTTAGTTCAGGAATCAGGTTCAACTCTTGATAAATTGCAGAAATTCCAATATCCATGGCATCTATTGGTGATTTAATGACTGTTTTCTCTCCACTCCAGTACATATCACCTGAATCTTTTGAATAAGCTCCTGTTAAAATCTTAATTAATGTTGACTTTCCAGCACCATTTTCACCAAGAAGTACATGAACCTCTCCGGGCTTTATTTCCAAATTGATATCTTTTAAAACATGAATATTACCGAAACTTTTATTGATATTTTTTAATTCCAATAAAGGTGTACTATCTTTCAATTAAAAAACCTCCGTCCTCAAGTAGTTGCTAGAGATTCCTTTCACTTCGCAATCATGACAATATTCTCACTCAATTTAAGATAGCGCTTACCTTTCTGAATAAGAGAAATATTGAAACCGACTTGTACGTATACTTATCGATTTCAATATACTTAACTGATAGTTTTCATCTAGCGATGCGAACCTATCTTCTATTAAATTAGTTAATTTTGACAGGTTTACCTGAAAGGAATGATTCTTTAGCCGCTTCTGCAATCTTTTCAGCTTGTAGTCCGTCATTTCCACAACAAACCAATGGCGCATCCGTTGCAACTGAATCAATAAAGCAAGATATTTCTTTGATATATGCATCCTTATATCTTTCTAGGAAAAAGTATTGAGGATTATCTTTTATAACACCGTCTTCAGTGCTAATGATTGCTGTTGTTGGCTGAACGTTACCAGCTTCAACAGTACCTTTCGATCCGAAAACTTCCAATCTTTGGTCGTAGCCGTAAACAGCTTTTCGACTATTATCAATGACTCCCAATGCTCCGTTAGCAAATTTCAAAGTAATGATAGCTGTATCTACATCACCAAGTTCTGCAAACATCGGATCTACCAAGCTAGCACCTTGTACGTAAACTTCAGTAACTTCACTACCTGTTACGTAGCGAGCAATATCGAAGTCATGGATACTCATATCCATAAACATTCCACCTGAATTTTTAATATATTCTGCAGGAGGTGGTGCAGGATCTCTTGAAGTAATCTTCACAATTTGAGTGTCTCCAATTGTACCCGCTTTCACTGTATCGTGAACTTTTTTAAAGCTAGCATCGAATCGACGATTAAAGCCTACTTGGAATTTCACGCCATTCTCTTCAACTGCTTTAAGCGCCTCTGCTGAGTCTTCTTTTGAAAAGCTAATCGGTTTTTCACAAAAAATATGTTTTCCTGCATTAGCAGCGTCTTTAATCACCTGGAGATGAGTACTAGTAGGTGAACATACTAGAATTGCATCAATCTCATCGTCGTTCAATATGTCCTGGTAGTCTGCAGTGACATTTTCAATACCAATTGAAGTTGCCCATTCTCTTAAACCATCTACATAAAGATCTGAAATCGTTTTAACTTTAGCATGTTGAAGGCCTACAAGATTTTCTGCATGTAATTTACCAATTCTACCGGCACCAATTATACCGAGTGTTGTTTTTTTCATTTTACTGCCTCCATGACCTTAATAAATAATACGCTTTAATCTTAGATTCTCTAAAACTCTCTAACTTTTTAAATAATTTAAAACAAAGCACTTCGTAATCAAACAAAATCAGTTAAGCGCTTCAGTAAACTAGGATAATCATAAAACGCTTTCAAATAAAAGTCAACCACAAATTTGAATTGTTTAATAAGTTAATAAGTGGACTACCGACTGTGAGCGATTTCTATAAAACTATATAGAAATCACTCACCCAGTTTTCACTTTACTAAACATCATTTTTCTTTTTTAGTCGCCGTTCCCCTCACTATTAACTGGGGATTAAACAAGATTCGCTCGTCTAACTGTTTGTTTTCTTTTATCTCTTTTAAAATAACGTCGACTACCCTTTTCCCTATTTCATAAATTGGTTGAGCCATAGTTGTTAAAGCTGGAACAGTAGTTGTTGCCAATATTGTATTATCGAACCCAACAAGAGATAAATCCTCCGGCACAATTAATCCTTTTTCCTTCGCGCCTTGAATAACACCAATTGCAAGTAGATCGTTACAAGCAAAGATAGCTGTTGGCATGTCGCCTTTATCAATTATTTGATTGAATACTTGCTTTGCATTTTCTAACGTTGCGGATGTTTTATAAATATTCGTATCAAAACACTCAATGGAGTGCGCTGCATGAGCCTCACGATAACCATAAATCCGCATACTACTACTATTCGCATGTTCTGCAATAATCGCAATATTTGTATGACCTAATGATATTAAATAGGAAGTAGCCTCATACCCACCCTTGAAATCATCAACGGATACAGACGTTACGCCCAACCCTGCATTATCATGCGTTAACATGACAAGCGGAAATCCCCTTTTCTTTAAGTCTTTTAATAATGTTGTATCTTGAAATGTTGAAGCCACAATGAATCCATCGACTTGTTGTCTTTGCAGTAATTGGAGATACTTCGTTTCCTTCTCAAGATCTTCGTACGTACTACAAATAATAATACTCATTCCAAACTCATGTGCTCTGTCCTCAATTGTTTTAGCTATCTCGGAAAAGAATGGATTCGATATATCTGGAACTAATAATCCAAGTGTTTTTGTCCCTTTCCCTGTTAATGCTGTAGCCATCATACTCGGTTGATAATTGAGCTTTTTCATTGCTTCCTTAACTCTTTCTCTTGTTGAATCCCTCATATTTCCGGTATTGTTAATTACTTTTGATACAGTTGCAATCGACACCCCGGACTCCTTAGCTACATTATAAATTGTTGGTCTCATCTTCTTTTCTCCAATTCCACTTTTTTATAATCAGACATTTTCATGAAAGCCCTTTCTTTACTATATAAAAAAATAGGTAGAATTCATTTACAATGCCCAACTATTCCCCTTTTATAAATTCAGTTAGTTATTAACTATAATACATTCATTTTATTTTTCCACCTATTTTTATCTTTTAAGTGGAAAATTCAATTAATTGTCTTGAAATCATTTTATAAAAAAGCCCCTCTACTCTAGTTTATAGAGAATAGATGAGGCTATTTCAGGTCATTAAATTATTATTTCGTAATCGCTACTTTTTGTTCAGCTTGTACGTTTATTAATTTTCCAGTTTCAAAAGACTCTTTACATGCATATCCCAACCTTGTAGATTCAACACCATCTCCAACTGTTACTCCAGGCTTACGGTTTTCTAAAATACAGTTGATGAATTCTTCTACCTCGCTCAAATAAGCTTGTTCAAAACGCTCTAAGAATCCATCATGACATTCTTTAATAACGCCATCACTATTGAATATAACTACTTGGTCTCTGTCAGGTGTCGTTCCAATTCGAAGACTACCTTTTGTACCAATAATTTCCGTTTCAATATGATAACCGTGCGCACAGTTTCTTCCTGCAACAAATATACCCATTGCATTATTTTCAAAACGAACCATAGCTGCCCCTGTTTCAGCATCGTTTAACTCATCAAATTCAGGACGTGCATAACTTCCACCAATTGCCCAAACCTCTTCCGCCTTCGCACCTAAAAACCAATGCGCTAAATCGAAATCATGAATAGACATATCAAGGAATAGGCCACCACTGTAATTTGCTTTAGCAAAACTTAAAAAGCTATCCATTTTGTCGGCTGGATCAATCCCATAACAACGGATGAAAATTGGTTGTCCAATATCTCCACGATCCACTTTTTTCTTCGCAGATATATATGAACGGTCATACCGACGCATAAATCCGAGCATGAATACTTGGTCTGGATGCGCATTTACTGAAGCCTCAACTTCAAGTGCTTCTTCCATATACAATCCTAATGGTTTTTCACTAAATACATGAAATCCTGCCTCAAGTGCTTGTTGTATTTGTTTGCAATGAAATCCTGATGGAGATGCGATAAAGATTGCGTCTAACTCTTTATTCTCCAGCATATCTTCATAGTTTGTATAGCCAAATGGAATATTCCATTGTTTTTTTACTTCCTCAACCTCTTCAGGGATAACGCTACAAATTGCCGTCAATTCACAATTTGGAATGCGAAACGCAATATTCTCTGCGTGTTGTCTTCCTAAACGTCCTAACCCAACGATTCCAACTTTAACCTTTTTCATTCGTTTCACACTCCTGCAGTTTCTCTAATATAGTTTCTTGCTTTTAACGCGTATTCAAATGGATTGGCAAGTGCAGGATCCTGTTCAGCTTCTACAATCATCCATCCTTCATACCCGCGTTTTGCTAACACTTCAAACATTGGTGAGAAATTAATTTCTCCGTCTCCAGGAACTGTGAAAACACCTAATTTAACTCCTTGAAGGAAACTTAACTGCTCTGCTTTTATTTTATCTGCTATCGATGTGCGAAGATCTTTTAGATGAACATGCTTAATTCGATCAAAATGACGTTCCAGAACATCCATCGGGTCTTCACCCGAGAATACTAAATGTCCTGAGTCAAAAAGTAATGAAACATATTTCTCATCAGTTAACTCCATAAGCTTATCGATTTCCGCAGTCGTTTGAACACCTGTCCCCATATGGTGGTGATAAACAATTTGCATGTCTTTTTCGTGCGCTAATTTCCCAAGTTCAGTTAACCCAAATGTAAGATCAGCCCAATTTTGTTCTGTGAAAACTGGCTTTTCTTTAAATAGTGGTGTACTTTGTTGGCCTTGAATACTATGCCCTTGTTCAGACACGACAATTACTTTAGCACCCATCTCTCTTAAGAAGTCACGATGTTCAAGAAATGCATTCTTCGTTTCTTCAAATGGCTGCGTAGTGAGATGCGCACTAAACCATGCACTAGCTATTTCTAAATTACGCAATTCCAATGCTTTTTTTAGTGTAGGAATATGTCTCGGATACTTATTCCCAACTTCTGATCCAGTGAAGCCAGCTAATGCCATTTCACTAATGCATTGATCGAAAGTATTTTCTCCACCTAGTTCAGGTAAATCATCATTCGTCCAACCAATTGGTGCGATTCCAAGTTTAACTTTATTTTCTTCAAACATTACTTTTCCCTCGCTCACATTCGATATTTTTCATGCTAACTTGCTTTTTAAACATACTACTAAACTTTCTTCACTTCTGCTTTGGTTTTAATAATTTCACTCGAATCTTCAGGATCAAACTTTTTGTTCATTCGAACCCAGAACCACAAGATTGCAATTATAAATGCTAATATCGCAAACAAGAACACTACCAACCATGGTGAGTACGGAATACTTGCTTCAGCTACACCTATTGGCGAGAAGAATGTATAAACACAAATCATCGTTACTAATATGAATACAGAGAAATGCTTCGCGTATTTCCAAGGTTTCATATCGACAACATTCGCATCATGCATTACAAAAGGCGTCGCACGTGGTCGTAATCTACCCACAATTAGCATAACTAGTACGTTAATCGGGAAGAGGACCGAAAGAATATATAAGAAATTGACGTGACCGAGAACCAATTTGGATAATCCATAGAGTACAACGTGTACAATAATCGCTATTTTTGGAGCACTTGCTGGGATTCGTTTACTGAAGAACCCAACAACTACCATCGTTAATATTGGTAAACTATAGAACCCAAACATTTCTTGTAAGTAATAGTAAAGACCTGATGGAGCAAAGATGATAAACGGTGCTACCGTAACAGCAACAACTGCTAATCCAACAGCAAATATTTTACCCGCTTTAACAAGTTCTTTATCCTTCGCATTCGGTTTAAATATTGGTTTATATAGATCCAATGTAAATAGAGTTATAGAAGCATTCAATGCGTTGTTAAATGAACTCATGATTGCACCAAACAACACTGCTGCTAATAGACCAGATAACGCAACCGGCATTACATCCGCCACAAGCGTAGGGTAAGCCATATCTGGGTTTGTTAACCTGTCGCCATACATGAAATATGCAATTATTCCAGGTAATACTAAGAAAGTAACTCCGAACACCTTTATGAGTCCCGCGAAAAGAACACCTTTTTGTCCTTCTGCAAGGTTTTTAGCACCTAATGTTCTTTGGATAATCGTTTGGTTCGTTGTCCAATAAAATAAGTTGTTAAACAACATACCGGTAAATAATACAGCCCAAGGAACAGATGATGTATGGTAACCAATTGAATTCAATTTTGCAGGGTTAGCGGTTAATAATTTATCCACACCCTCTACAATATTTCCTCCACCTAGAGCTATTAACGCAAGGATTGGAATTAGCAATCCACCGATCATTAACCCGATTCCATTAATTGTATCACTCATCGCAGTTGCTTTAAGTCCACCTAAAACAACATACGAACAACCAATTACACCAATCGCAATCGATATTAGTAATACCATCATGAATGGGCTTATGCTAGAAATTGTAGACAATGAAAATATACTATCTAGTACTAATGCGCCCGAATATAAAACTGTCGGTAAGTAAGCTACTGCATAACCTAACAGAAAAAGTACCGAGACAATTTGCCTCGTTCTCAAATCATATCTTTGTTCAAGAAAGTCAGGAATTGTAGAGATTCCAGTTTTTAAGTATCTTGGTAAAAAAACAAACGCCATAAATATCAGAGCAATCGGAGCTGATACTTCCCAAGCCATAACAACCATTGACTCGCTAAAAGCTTGTCCGTTTAATCCGACAATTTGTTCCGTCGATAAATTTGTGAGAATTATTGAACTCGCAATTACGATTCCCGTTAAGCTTCTTCCACCAAGAAAATATCCGTCAGATGTGGTTAAGTCTGTACCTTTCGTTTTGTACCATGAAAACCACATAACGAATACTGTATAGAGCATAAAAGTTGTGAATACAATCCAAATCATTTGTAACCCTCCATTTAATCTCATTCAACAAAATCAGTACTTTTTCTCTTACTTTGCATTCCATCACTTTCTATTTACTTTTTTAGGGAAGCGCTTAACTTTAAATTCGTTAAGTATCTGAATATTTACCATTCTAAATAATCGCTATATGACTTTAAGTTTACAAACTTAGCGTCAGCAAGACGTGTTATATGTATTGAATTTATAAATTTAAAGAAAGCGCTTTACTGAAATTAATTATATCTTTTGTCTAGTTTAAAATCAATGATTATTATTAATCATTTATCACTTAGTCTAAATGTTTACTTATCTGAATAATCTATCTCTTATCCATACTTGTTGGCCACCACATGCGTTGCAATACCAGTTCACTTGACAAACTCGCTACTTTCGTTTATAGTAATATACTTAGGAAGTAAGGTAGCAGGCAAGACTTGATATTCTGGCATTCTACACAATGTTTTTGAGAACACTTATTCACACTGGCGCGACTATAGGGTCGTAAGGACGTAAAAGTAGGTAGGGTTTACGTTGCTTAAGTTAGAAGACACCCAGTGGAACTACGACCGCGGCAAGGAAAGTAATTTACTTTCTTATGGAAATTATTCCCCCGACTATTCGGGATGAAAAAATGACAATCAAAACTTTTGTTACCTTATAAATAATCAAAGGGCAACTCTCAATTGAGAGTTGCCCTTTTCTAATTGTCTAGACCCCAGCGCCCAGCTCAACTGTGGAAAAGATGAAATCCACAAAAGTCAAAGAGCGACTTCTGTGGATTTCCCTATTTCCTTCGCGAATTACCCAGAGCAACTACGCTTTGTTATGCAATATTGTAAAATGTTTTTGCTTTTTCTAAGAATGGTAAATCCTCAGTAAGTAAATCTTCTTCATGATAAATCGCCTCTACCGGACAAGCGGCTACACAAGCTCCACAATCTATACAAGTATCTGGATCGATTAGATATTGATCTTCTCCAAGTTCTATACAATCAACAGGACAAACCATTACGCAGTCCGCTGCCTTTTCGAGTATACATGCAGAAGTAATAACAAAAGCCATAAAGGAACCCTCCCTTCACTAAATTAAATCTAGTGTAATCATAATATACTTTTTCCAAATTGAACAGCATTAATAAAGACAGGTACCAAGAATCCACATAATTTGTGTCTACTCGGTACCTGCTATTAGTTATCTATTAAAATTATCTGTTACAGCTCCAATTGAGGAACAAGAAACAGTGTGCGCATATTTTCCAAGCACACCTCTTGTATGCATTGGAGGTGCAACCCAACCTTTACGACGCTCTTCCAATTCTTCGTCTGTTAGATCGACTGATATGACTTGAGAAGCCGAACTGACTGTTACCATATCTCCCTCTTTTAGTAGCGCGATTGGTCCACCGACTTGAGCTTCTGGTGCGATATGTCCAACTACAAGACCATGTGTACCTCCAGAGAATCTGCCATCCGTAAGTAACGCTACTTTTTCACCTAAACCTTTACCGATTAGTATTCCGGAAATGGAAAGCATTTCTGGCATACCTGGTCCACCTTTTGGTCCAGCATATCGAATAACTAATACGTCACCATCATTAATTTTATTATCCATTACAGCTTGCGTTGCTTCTTTTTCAGTATCATACACGCGCGCTGGTCCAGTATGAGTCGTTACAGATACTCCTGATACCTTTGCAACAGCCCCACTTGGTGCTAAGTTACCTTTTAACACTACTAACGGACCGTCTTTTGTAAACGGCTTATCCAAAGGTCTGATTATTTCTTGGCCTTCTTCTAAATCTGGTGCATCTTTCAAGTTTTCTGCAATGGTTTTCCCAGTAACTGTTATACAATCTCCATGTAAATAACCTGCTTCTAGGAGTAACTTCATTACTGCAGCCACGCCTCCTACATTAGATAAGTCTTCCATCACATATTGACCACTTGGCTTTAAATCTGCAATATGTGGTGTTTTCTTCTGGATTCGGTTAAAGTCTTCCATTGTTAAGTCAACTTCCGCTGCATGAGCAATTGCAAGTAAATGCAACACCGCATTCGTTGAGCCTCCAAGAGCCATAACAACTGTAATCGCATTTTCAAATGCCTCTTTTGTCATAATATCTTTTGGATAAATACCTTTTTCAAGTAAGTGATAAACCGCTTTTCCTGCAGCCTTACAATCGTCTAACTTAGCATTAGATGTTGCAGGGTTAGAGGAACTACTAGGTAAACTCATTCCCATTGCTTCAATTGCAGATGACATTGTATTTGCAGTGTACATACCGCCACATGATCCAGCTCCTGGACATGCTTTGCATTCAATATTTCTAAGTTCTTCTTCATCAATATTTCCGCTGTTTAATTGTCCAACACCTTCAAATACCGAAACAATGTCAAGCTTCTTACCATTATGATTTCCAGGGGATATTGTTCCACCATAAACAAATACAGCAGGAACCTCAGAGTTAGCAATCGCAATCATACAGCCAGGCATATTCTTATCACATCCACCAATTGCTACAAGGCCATCTAGGTTTTCTCCCCCTACGACAGTCTCTATTGAATCTGCGATAACGTCACGACTTGGCAACGAGTAGCGCATCCCATCGGTACCCATAGAAATACCATCAGAAACAGTGATTGTATTGAAAATAAACGGAACTGCACCTGCTTCTTTAGCGCCGTCTTTGGCGGCAATTGCCAATTTGTCAATATGTATATTACAAGGAGTTACTTCGCTCCATGTACTTGCAATACCAACCATTGGCTTTTTAAAATCTTCATCCGTAACTCCAACTGCACGTAACATTGCGCGGTTTGGCGCTCTCATTGTTCCTTCACTAAAGACTTTACTATTTATTCTCAAATCTTTTTTCATTATATATGCACCTCTTTCATTCACTCATTATACGAGTAACTATTTTAAAGTTCAATGTTTTCTTTTAATTCTCTACTACCTTTTTGTTTTTGTGTCGAAAAAATTACAGATAGTGGCACTATCTTCATTTTTTTTGAAAATCTAAGTCTTATAATGGTAAACTACTATATGAGATATCAATATTAAATATAGTTTACTAAAGGAGGAAATAAAGTTGGTACTGACTAAGGAAATGGCAACGGAAAAAATTTTATTAGCAAAAAGCACTAAACAATTATCGTTTGATGACATCGCCAAAGCAGTTGGCCGTCATACTGTTTGGACTGCGTCAGCAATTATGGGACAAGCTACAATGAATGCTGACGAAGCAAATAAATTAGTTGCGTTACTCGAATTGGACAATGAAGTTTCAACTTCCCTTCAACAAATCCCGTTAAAAGGATCATTGGATACTTCGGTTCCTGTAGATCCACTTATATATCGATTCCACGAGATTACACAAGTTTATGGTACTACAATAAAAGAAGTCATTCATGATAAATTTGGTGACGGGATTATGAGCGCAATTGACTTCACGATGGATATTCAAAAAAAGGAAGATCCAAATGGCGACCGCGTAGTCGTTACATTGGACGGAAAATTCTTACCTTATAAAAAATGGTGATAAAGTACGAATGGTTGGAGATAATAAAATGTTGAAACGATTAGTCGTTACAGGATATAAACAACACGAGTTAGGCATATTCGATGAAAATCATCCAGGTATAGCTTTTATCAAGAAAGCATTGAAAAGTAAATTGCTTTCTCTTCTCGATACTGGACTTGAATGGGTCATTATAAGCGGTCAACTAGGAGTAGAAACCTGGACTGCCGAATTAGTTCTGGAATTGAAAGATGAGTATCCTAATCTTAAATACGCACTCATCACCCCTTTCCTAGAACAAGAGAAGAATTGGAATGAAACGAAACAAGAAACCTACCGTTCACTAATTGAAAAAGCTGATTATCATAACAGCTTAACTCAGACTCCATATGAAGCACCATGGCAATTCATAGAAAAAAATAAATTTTTCATGCGCAATTCGGATGGTATCCTGATTGTCTATGATGAGGAAAATGAAGGGTCTCCTAAGTTTATTAAACAAGCCGCTGACCGCTATGCAGCTAGGTCTGAGTATCAGGTACTGACAATCACTGCGGATGATCTCCAGGCCATTGCCGAGGAAGAACAGTTAAATGAATGGTATTGATGCTGCAAGTAAAGAAAAGTTTCCTAAACGCATGCTTGCGTTTAGGAAACTTTTTTATTTCTTATCCTTTTCATTCTCGTTCTCTCGATTTTTTCCAATTACCTTTAAATCATCTACACTTTTATCGTACCCATACCCATATTCTTCGCGATCTTTTTTACTTCCTTCATTCTTGCCTTTATCTTTTTCCAAGAACTTTCACCTCCATCAAAGGCAGTTTGTTCACGATAGAGGTAAATCATTCCCTTTTTACGAATGAAACTTTTTCAGCTATTAGCCGACTACTTGCACGCCTTTTTTCCAAACAGTTTTCACATGGTTTACACCGAATAAATACTGAAGTTCCTGGTAGTTCTTAATATCCCATAAAACAACATCCCCAAGCTTCCCTATATCCAATGAACCTACTTTATCCTCACTCTTAATGGCACAGGCAGCATTGTATGTGGCAGCCGTCAATGCTTCAGCGGGTGTAAGACGCATTAAGATACACGCTAAGTTCATAACTAGTGGCATTGATGTCGTTGGAGAGGAACCAGGATTACAGTCTGTTGAAATGGCAACCGCGACACCCTCATCAATCATCTTTCGTCCAGCCGCTGCAGTTTCACGTAAATACAATGCAGTAGCTGGGAGTAAACAAGCAATCGTTCCCGACTCTGCAATTGCACGAATCCCTTCGTCAGATGCTTGCAATAAATGCTCTGCTGAAATGGCACCTACTTTTGCCGCTAGTTCTGCACCACCATATGATTCAATTTCATCCGCATGAATTTTCGGAATTAGTCCAAAGCGCTTTCCAGCTTCTAATATACGTTCAGATTGCTCTGGTGTGAAAACTCCTTTTTCACAAAACACATCGTTAAAAACCGCTAATTTCTCTTCAGCAACAACTGGTAATAACTCTTCTATCAAATACTCTATAAATGCATCTTCGCGTCCTTTATACTCCGCTGGGACTGCGTGTGCACCCATAAATGTTGGAACTAGATCAATTGGATGCGTTTCTTGAAGTTTTTTCATCACACGTAGTTGTTTGAGCTCTGTTTCAAGATTCATGCCGTATCCACTTTTTCCTTCAACAGTTGTCACGCCATGGGTAAGAAACGAATCTAGTCGACGGGTTGTTTGCTCGATTAATTCTTCCTCAGTTGCTTCTCGTGTCATACGTGTAGTAGCGTGAATCCCTCCACCAGCATTCATAATATCCATATATGAAGCGCCTTCTAATCGCATTTCGAATTCTTTTTCACGACTTCCTCCGTACGCAACATGCGTATGAGGATCTACAAGTCCAGGAGTAACAAGATGTCCAGTTGCATCGACGATAGTTGCTTCATTCGATCTTGCACCGTATTGCTTTTCAAGTTCAGTTGTAGTTCCTACTGCTTGAATAATACCATCTTCAATCCATACGCTACCATCTTCAATAATTCCGATATCCGACATCGCTTCTTTTATGCGAGGACCTTCTACATTTGAGCTAAGTGTAGCAAGTTGACTCGCATGCTTAATCCAAAGTGGTTGTGTCATTTTATTTACCTTCCTTTTTTAACATTGGAATATTGACTCCCTTTTCCAACGCTGTTTTTTCTGCAAGTTCATATCCTGCATCTACGTGTCGTACTACTCCCATACCAGGATCTGTTGTCAGTACACGTTCAAGGCGAGCTTCTGCTTCTTTCGTTCCATCAGCAACAATAACCATTCCAGCGTGAATTGAGTAACCCATACCTACGCCGCCACCATGGTGTACCGAAACCCAAGTTGCACCACCGACTGCGTTAATCATTGCGTTTAAGATCGGCCAATCTGCGACTGCATCCGAACCATCTTTCATTGCCTCTGTTTCACGATTTGGTGAAGCTACAGATCCTGAATCAAGATGATCTCTTCCGATAACAATCGGTGCTTTTAATTCCCCTGAAGCTACCATGTCGTTAATGATTTTCCCGAAACGGGCACGTTCACCGTAACCTAACCAGCAAATTCGTGAAGGCAAACCTTGAAACTCAATTTTTTCTTGCGCCATCTTAATCCAATTGCAAAGATGTTTGTTATCACTAAATTCTCGAAGGATAACCTCATCTGTTTTATAAATGTCTTCAGGATCACCTGACAATGCAACCCATCTGAATGGACCTTTTCCTTCACAAAACTGAGGACGGATATACGCTGGGACAAAACCAGGGAAATCAAATGCACGTTTGAATCCCTCATCTTTCGCAACTTGACGAATGTTATTACCATAGTCGAATGTAATTGCACCTTTATCCATCATTTCAATCATTGCCTCAACATGTTTCGTCATCGAAGCTTTTGAAAGTTTCACATACTCCTCTGGATTTTCACTTCGAAGTTTCGATGCATCTTCTAGTGACATTTTTGAAGGTACGTAGCCATTTAACGGATCATGTGCCGAAGTCTGATCTGTTAGCACATCAGGCGTGAAACCTTTCGCAATCATTTCTGGTAGTACATCTGAAGCATTTCCTATTAAACCAATAGAAAGAGCCTTTCCTTCCTTTTTTGCTTCTTGAGCAAGACGAATCGCCTCATCAATTGAATCCGTCTTAACATCTGTATACCGAGTTTCAATTCTACGATCAATCCGAGTTTCGTCGACATCGATCCCAATACATACCCCACCCGCCATCGTTACTGCCAGCGGTTGTGCTCCACCCATTCCACCAAGACCAGCAGTCAAAGTGATTGTCCCTTGTAAAGATTCTCCAAAATGTTGCTTCGCAAGTTCAGCAAATGTTTCATAAGTGCCCTGCACAATACCTTGGGATCCAATGTAAATCCAACTTCCCGCAGTCATTTGTCCATACATCATTAACCCTTTTTTATCGAGTTCATGAAACGTTTCCCAGTTTGCATAAGCGGGTACCAAATTTGAATTTGCAATAAGCACCCTTGGAGCATCCAAGTGAGATTTGAAAATTGCAACAGGTTTTCCCGATTGAACTAAGAGTGTCTCATCATTTTCTAACTCTTTTAAGGAACGCACAATCGCATCAAATGATTCCCAATTACGAGCTGCTTTTCCAATTCCACCGTAGACTACAAGTTCATCAGGATGTTCTGCGACTTCAGGGTCTAAATTATTCATTAACATTCGAAGTGCAGCCTCTTGTTGCCATCCTTTTGTATTCAATTCTGTCCCTCTATATCTAATAACTTTTTCACTTGTATTTGTTGTCATTTTTCATATCCCCTTTCAATTATATATTCATTATACATCGAAAAATCTGTTTATTTATTATGATTTATTGTCTTTTTTATAATTAATCGAATAAAATTTATGGTTTTTTGTTTTAATTACAAAAAACCTCGTTATATTTATTCGAACGAGGTTTACAAATTTCTAGAGCGATAAATTGAAGGTGTACAACCTTCATGTTTTTTGAAAATAGTATTGAAATAGCTTTGATATGAATAACCTGTTAAATTCGCTATTTTTTCAAATGATAAATCTGTTTCAATCAGTAATTCTTTTGCCTTTTCGAGTCTAATTTGATGCAATACAACATTAAAAGACAGACCTGAATCTGAAGAAAAACGTCGACTTAATGTACTTTTATGAATACGAAGTGAATCTGCACATTCGTTAAGTCCCCACTCTACATTCCAATAATTAGATTCTATTAATTCACGGACCTTTTCGACCAATGAACGATCCACACCTGAAATACGAGACTGCCCATCGCCCTGTAGAAGTAATTTTGTTGTAAAACCTATTAACTCTTGAACAATTTCATAAACAACCGAACTCCGTAGTATTTTCTGAAATACCGCATGATACGCAGTTTCCCACTCGTCCGTTTGGATATTATACGACTTCATATACCGCCTAATTTGAGCTAATACACTCGTCAATTTTACACGCACAAGTTCCGGATCTGGATAGGGATATGTATACATAAGAAAAGAGTGTTCAATCCAGTAACGGATTCCTATCGCATCTTTTTTATCTAGCATTTCAATCCATTGCCTTTGTTCCATCGGGGTTAAAAATGGATCCATTTCTGCCCAAATCACTTTCTCATTCTTTGATAAAATAATGTCATAGCCCTCAAAAAAGAGAACCTCTGTTAGTCGCTTAGTTTGCAAATAATTTTCCTTCAATGATTCTAAAGAGGCAGATACATGACTAACAATCGTAAGTGGGCCCCCACCACTGTCTTTCCAGCGAGATAAAAACACTTGAAATTCTTCTTGAAATATATCCACTTCTTTAGTTTCATATACACATAATATAAATTCTGACAAAGCAAAAAGTTGAACTTCTTCAGGAAATGGGAAGTAGCGTAACTGTTCATAAACCTTTGCTAAATCATCACTATTCGAAGGTAAAAAGGCCGTCATCGTTGTCGGTATTTTATGTGATTTCTCCATTAAAAATAAATCCGAATGCTCACTAGAAAATCTGATGCTGTTTTCTTTGCCTTTAACGGAATAGTTTTGGCTCGAATTTCTTACTTGGAATCGTAATTGTTGGATATGTTTAATTATTTCGGTAGATGTGAATGGACGAAACAGCACATCATCTGCACGTAAACGAAGTCCCCTATATGCCGTACGAAAAATTCGTTCTGAGGAAATTCCAATCCAATTATTGTTTTCACTAGAATGGATTGAGAAGAAATCATCGTGTTCCTTTGTCCAGTTATCCATATCAATCAGTAACAAATGGCTCGTTTCTTCTCGGAATATCTGTGCATATTCTGTAAAGGTATCCCAAGATATAATTTCAACATCCGATAAATGTGTTTCTACTATCCATCTGATACCTTCCGCTTCTAATGCATCCTTTGCAACCAAATGAATCTTCATACACGCACCCCACTTTTGCCGTTAGTAATCTTAATAGGTATTTAATATTAAATGAATGTAACCATTATCCGTAAACATAAAATAAAAAAAATGATAACGCAACCTCTATTTAGGTTTAACGTTATCATTAAAAGTAACTAAATAAATGTTCGGGTTTTACCTATTACAATATTTTACTTAAAAATGCCTTTGTTCGCTCATTTTGTGGATTATTAAACAACTGGTTAGGTGGTCCTTCTTCAACCAAAAGCCCTTCATCCATAAACAGAACTCGATCTCCCATTTCCCTGGCGAAACCCATCTCATGTGTAACAACAACCATCGTCATACCTTCAACAGCAAGTTGTTTCATGACATCCAGAACTTCCTGAACCATCTCCGGGTCAAGTGCTGATGTTGGCTCATCAAATAGCATTACTTTAGGCTTCATTGCAAGCGCTCTTGCGATTGCGACTCGTTGTTGCTGTCCGCCTGATAATTGTTCGGGATAGGCATTCGCTTTATCGGCAAGTCCTACTTTTTCCAACAATTGAAGTGCTAATTGTTCAGCATCGGAAGGACTCATTTTCCGAACCTTTTTCGGCGCCGCGGTAATATTATCAATGACCCGCATATGAGGAAAAAGATTAAACTGTTGAAAAACCATGCCTACTTCTGTTCGAATTTCATTAATATTTGTCTTTGGATCATTTACTTTGACTCCATCAATAAAAACTTCTCCAGAAGTAATTTCTTCCAACAGGTTGATACAGCGTAAAAAGGTACTCTTACCAGATCCACTCGGCCCAATTACGCAGATAACTTCTTTTTCCGCAACATTATAATCAATCCCTTTTAGCACTTTTAGATTTCCAAATGATTTATGCAAATCTTGGACTTTAATCATTTATTCACCTTCCTGCTGACTCACGTCCATATTTAAATATTCCTCTTCTAGGTGAGGGAGTGTAACTATTGCTAAACCGTTTTTCTACATAGCCTATCAATTTACCAAAGATGAATGTTAGTAACAAATAAAGTATTGCAACTGTAATATAAGGTTCCCAGAATCTACTTGATGCGCCTGCCACTATTTTACCAGCATACAATAAATCTGGAGCTGCGATAACCATTAGCAAAGAAGAATCTTTCATCAATGCGATCAATTCATTGCCCAAAGGCGGTATCATTCGACGAAAAGCTTGCGGCAAAACTATTAACTTCATTGACGTCGCAGCAGTCATACCTAAAGATCTCGCCGCTTCGGATTGCCCCTTTTCAATCGACTGAATACCTGCTCGTATAATTTCAGCATTATAGGCCGCACTATTAAGTGTAAGTGCTATTACTCCGGATGTAAAATATCCTAAGGAATGTCCAAAGATCCCCGGAATTATTGCCGTATGAATTAACAATATCTGTACCAACAATGGCGTACCACGAAAGAAATCAACATAATACTTCGCGGGGTAAAAAATCCACTTTCGCTTCGATAATTTTCCCATTCCTACAAATAAACCTAGGAATAGTCCAAGGATATATCCAATAATTGTTAGAGCAAGTGTTATACCTATACCGCGAATAAACATGGCACGATAATTCCAAATCATTTCCCACATGTCCCAGCGTATATTAAGGAAATCCAAATCAATCACTCCAATCTAGTCCACTGAGGTAGAAAGATATTTACTCTACATCGAATCCTGTGATTTCTTTTAATTTCCCGCTGTCTTTCACTGCTTGAATACCTTTATTCAATAGGTCCACAATCTCAGTATTCCCTTTCTTAACCATTAGACCGTAATACTCTTTTTCAAAACTATCATCCTCGATTGTTTTCACTTTCACATCAGGATTTTGATTTTTATATTCAATAACTACAGCATTATCTCCCACAGATGCGTCCGCATTCCCGTTAATCATTTCGGTGATTGCTAACGGCATTGTTTCAGCTGCAAGAATCTTAGTACTAGTATCACCCAAAAGTCCCTGCGTTACGATATGACCTGTTGTGTTGATTTGAACAGCAACACGTAAGTCTTTTAAATCTTGGAAGTTGGTAACTGTAGATTCTTCAGGAACAAGAATTAATTGGTTAGCAATAAAGTATGGATCGGTGAAATCATAGGACTTCTGACGATCCTTTGTTATTGTAATCGAAGAAACTGCAAAATCTACTTCACCACTGTCAACTGCAGGAAATAAAGGTTCCCATCCGTAGTTTTTGTATTCTACTTCAATGCCTAATTCTTCGGCAATTGCATTAACAATATCGATATCGATTCCTACAATATTCCCTTTTTCATCCATTGACTCCATTGGTGCGTAAGTTGCGTCTGTTCCAACAATTAGCTTTTTCTTACCCGTATCACCACCGGTAGACCCAGTGTCTTCCGACTTAGTTCCACAAGCAGCCAATAACAATCCTAAGCTAAGTACAAAAATCAACATTGTAAATAAACGTATTCTTCTTTTCAATGAAATCCCCCCTAAATGTAATAAGTTATTTGTAATTACGGAATATTCTAAAATTCCGCGTAATTGTATTAATTATATATGAATAAGTACTTCTATACAATAGCTATATTGAATACTACTTCCTAGACCAATTCAAAAAAGTCTAGCTCTATTTTGCTAGACTTCTTCCTTATAAAGTATTTTCTTCTGTTTACTAAGTGATAAAATCAAAATTGTAGATAATATACATGCCGTTCCAATCCACTCAATTATTCCAAATGCAACTTGTAGCCAAACAACTGCTAAGAATGCTGCAGAAAGCGGTTCTACACAAGCAAGTAAACTTGCCTCGGCAGCCTTTATATGTTTTAAACTTTCCAAAAAGAAAAAGAAAGCTATGAGCGTTCCGAAAATAATAATAAACACCACTGCACTGAATGACTGCATGTCCCATTGGCCTTCAAACTTCCAGGGTGGATGTACAAAACTAAACGCAATCCCCCCCACCAACATGCCCCAACCTACAACAATACCTGAACCCCATCTTGCAAGAAGTTGTAAAGGATGCAATGTATAAAAGGCGAGTGAGAATGCAGAAGCAATCCCCCAAAATAAAGCTAGTTTTGATATTGACAAACTATAAATGCTGCCTTTTGTAACGAGTAAGAAAGTACCAATTAACGCCAATACAACCGCGAAAACCTCAATTTTAGAAGGCAACTTCTTAATTCGTATTGCTGAATAACATACAATCAGAACAGGCGCTAAGTATTGAAGAATTGTAGCAGTTGCTGCATTTGAATGTTGAATCGCTGCAAAAAAAGTATATTGCACCGTTAACATGCCAAATATACTAAATAAAACCATACTGAAAGCATCGTGCTTATGCTTCCACACATCCCAAATCCTTTTCTCTCCTCTAGCCCGCGTAATCACTAACATGACTACTCCAGCTATAAGTAACCGACTGACAACTAACCATTCAGAGCTAAATTCCTTTTTCTCAAAAAGAAACTGAGCCACCGTACCAGAAACTCCCCACATTACAGCTGCAATTAATACCAATATAATTCCAGTCATTCGTTTAGGGATATTTCCTTTAAATTCTTGTTGCATCTAAACTTCCCTCTCAATTGCATCCGTATTTCTTTGTATAGTCAAAAATTATGATTCGAATACAGAGTTTACTTTGCCGGTATCAAAAACTTCTATACAAAGATTATATTAGCTCCATTCATATGGAGTTTCTTGATAAACATAATAATTTAGCCAGTTAGAAAATAGCAGATGCGTATGTGATCGCCATGTATTCATAGGCTCTTTAGTCGAATCGTCATTCGGAAAGTAATTTTCAGGCAAGTCTACTTCGACACCTTTATTCATATCACGTGAATATTCTTCACCGAGTGTTCCTGCATCGTATTCAAAATGTCCCGTAATCATTATATGCTTCGCGTCATTTGACAAAATAATAAATGCTCCAGCATCTTCAGAGACGGCAAGCAGTGTTAAACGTGGATCATTCTCTATTTCTTTAATCGAAACAGATGTATAGCGAGAATGCGGTGCATTAAATTCATCATTAAATCCCCGAACAAGTTCAACGGTCGGGTCGAAAACTCTATGGTTGAAAACACCAAAGCATTTCTTAGGTAAATCATGCTTCCCAATTCCATAATGATGATACAACGCAGCTTGTGCACCCCAACAAATATGTAATATAGAAGTGACATTGGTCGTGGTCCAATCCATTATACCTTGTAGTTCTCCCCAATAATTCACGTCTTCAAATTGTAAATGTTCAATCGGTGCACCCGTAATTATCATTCCGTCAAAACGCTGATGTTTAATTTCATCAAATGTGTTATAAAAGTTATCCAAATGGGATTTACTTACATTTTTTGATTCATGGGTTGCCATATTTAAAAAAGTGACATTTACTTGTAACGGAGTGTTTCCAAGCAACCTTAGAAGCTGTAATTCCGTTCTTTCCTTTTCAGGCATTAGATTTAAAATAATAATATTCAGCGGACGGATATCTTGAGCAGTTGCACGCTCTTGATCCATCACAAATATTTTCTCTGCTTTTAACAGTTCGCTAGCTGGTAATTGTTTTGGGATATTAATCGGCATTGTATCTCTTCCTTTCTTTACTGGAAAAATGATGAATAATAATAATATTAAAAATCCTCTTTTCTAATGATGAAAGAAAAGAGGATTGAGTGTAAGTTCTCATTTCTTATCTCTCAAGATAAAGAATCTTGGTGGAGGTAGCACCTTCCTGATAAACTCAGAGGTTGCTGAAGCTTCAATGGGCCATATCCCTTAGCTTCTCTTGATAAGAGCTATTCAATTTTGAATTAATTATACTACTCTTAAATATAATGTCAATTAGATAGAGTCTTTACCTTTCTAGGCGTGTCAATAAATATCTCGATTCCAAAATCGTTGCTGAGCAATGGCGTTCACCATCTGCGTACCGAAATTGGCGTCATTTTTAGTTAGAATGATGCCCGGCCCTTCTTCTGCCTGGGACTTTTCAAGATATTGCATACCACTCGTTGCAAATCCAATCGGTTTATAATGCTTAAATGCTTCATTAATATAATAAGTAATATCTCTCGAAAACTTCATTGGATTACTAGATTTTCCACCTACAACATAAAGTGAATCGAATAGGACTGGATCTGTTGTAAGAAACGTTTCGTTTACCACAACTTGATAATTATCAGTACTTCTAATGGTTCCTAGTCTTTCGCCCACTATTTTGACAACAACTCCTGCGTTTAAAAATGTTTGAACAGCATCCAACACTTCGGCGCCGTTAAACCCATTACCAATCAACACAGCTACCGTTAATGTGTTCGGAAGGCTAATCGTATCAGATTGACTAAGTGCTGGCGAGGAGGCAGTTACTAACGACTGTGGCTCTGTCGGTCGTTGTACACCAACTTCCTTTGCGACAGTAATTGCCATGCGTTGGTCTATCCGTGCTAACATATCCACAACTTGTTGTTTAACCGATTGACTAGTTACTTTACCAACCTCAAAAGTGAATGCTGAGACAATATGCTCTTTTTCAGGAGGTGACATACTATTCCAGAATAGGCGGGCTTGCGAAAAAAAGTCTTTGAACGACTCACTTCGCTGCTGAATTACACGCCCCTCTACTTTTTCCTGGTAGTGGACAAAGCCACCTTCTTTCGCACTTGATGTAGCAGGAGTATTATTTGCTAATGAATTTTTATGATAGCTTACTTGACCTACATCAATCCTTTGTCTTCCGTATCCATTGCGTTGATTGTTATGAATCGGACACACTGCCCGATTAATTGGAATTTCAGTAAAATTGGGGCCACCTAGCCTTATAAGTTGTGTATCTAAATAGGAAAACAATCTTCCTTGAAGCAATGGGTCATTTGTGAAATCAATTCCCGGAACAATATTTCCTGGATGGAAAGCCACTTGCTCTGTTTCCGCAAAAACATTATCAACATTTCGATTTAATGTCATTTTACCAATTATTTTTACAGGGACAATCTCTTCGGGCCAAAGTTTTGTTGCGTCAAGCACATCAAAATCGAACATAAACTCATCTGCTTCTTCAATCATTTGAACGCCTAATTCCCATACAGGAAAGTTTCCATTTTCTATTGAATTCCATAAATCCCGTCGCTGGAAGTCCGGATCTTTCCCTGAAACTTTCTGTGCTTCATCCCAAACTAACGAATGCACCCCCAGTGTAGGCTTCCAATGAAACTTAACAAATCTTGCTTTGCCCTCTTTATTCACAAAGCGAAACGTGTGTACACCAAAACCATCCATCATCCGCCAACTTCTCGGAATTGAGCGGTCCGACATAAGCCACATGATCATATGCGCTGATTCTTGATTGTTGGCGATAAAATCCCAGAATGTATCATGAGCAGATGATGCTTGTGGAATTTCATTATTTGGTTCAGGTTGAATTGCATGGACTAAATCAGGAAATTTTAAAGCGTCCTGGATGAAGAAAACAGGTATATTATTTCCGACTAAATCATAATTCCCTTCCTCTGTATAAAACTTTACCGCAAATCCTCGAACATCTCGCACAGTGTCAGCCGAACCCCTACTTCCAACAACGTTTGAAAATCTTGTGAAAAGCGGAATCTTAGTACCTGGCTTTTGTAAGAATTTTGCTGTCGTATATTCACTCATTGATTCATACAACTCAAATTCCCCATGGGCTGCGTATCCCCTTGCATGTACAACCCGCTCCGGAATGCGTTCATGATCGAAATGTGTAATTTTCTCTCGGAAATAAAAATCCTCTATAAGTGTTGGTCCACGAAGACCTGCAGTTAAGGATTGCTCGTCATTCGAAACACGTAGTCCTTGATTTGTAGTTAGTCTCGTTCCATCATTGTTCACTCTGAATTTCTCTAATTGTTCATTCTTACTGTTTTCATTTATTGAAGAACTCTCCATGCTATCCCCTTCCAGCTAATTAATTGGGCCACAATATATACCATCCCCATTATCTATATGCTCACATCTATAAGAATGAAACTTTATTTTATTGAAAAATTGTGTATAATATTCACATACTTCACTCCATTCATGTTATAATCACAGGATATTTAATTAATTCGAAAGAAGTGGATAAGTAATGAAATTAAAAAACAACGAACCGAAAACGTTACATATTGAAGATATCCTAATCGCTTATCAACTTTTAAAAGATATCGTCGTGCATACACCTTTACAAAGGAACGAGCGCCTATCTGAAAAATATGACTGTCATGTGTATATAAAAAGGGAAGATTTACAACATGTTCGCTCATTTAAATTAAGAGGTGCTTACTATAAAATAAAAACGATTGAGGCACAAGCACGTGAAAAAGGAATCGTCTGCGCAAGTGCTGGAAACCATGCACAAGGTGTTGCCTATGCCTGTGCGCATTTAGGCATCGATGGTAAGATTTTCATGCCGCTAACTACACCAAAACAAAAAATTGACCAAGTTAAAATGTTTGGCCGTTCCAATGTAGAAATAATATTAACTGGTGATACATTTGACGATACTTCTGTTCGTGCAATTGAATTCGCTAAAATGGAAGATCGACTTTTCATTCATCCCTTTGATGATTTAGATATCATTGCTGGTCAAGGAACTGTTGCAATCGAAATCATGAATGACATAGAAGAATCTATAGATTATGTCTTTTCAAGCATTGGCGGAGGAGGACTTGCATCTGGGTTATCAACTTACATCAAAAACGTTTCTCCTCATACGCGTATGATAGGTGTAGAACCTGCTGGTGCCGCAAGTATGAAAGCTGCTTTCGAAAACGAGGGTGTCATATACTTAGATTCAATTGATAAGTTTGTGGATGGGGCTGCTGTTGGCTGCTCAGGTCAAATCACATATGAAATTTGCCGTAAATACCTTGATGATATTGTAGTTGTACCTGAAGGCAAAGTGTGTACGACTATTTTAGACTTATATAACCAACATGCTATTATTGCTGAACCTGCTGGGGCTTTACCTATAGCTGCATTAGACTTTTATAAAGATCAAATTAAAGGGAAATCAGTTGTATGTGTAATTAGCGGTGGTAATAATGACATTGGGAGGATGCAAGAAATCAAAGAGAAATCATTAATCTATGAAGGATTACTTCATTATTTCATCATTAATTTCCCACAAAGAGCGGGTGCGCTTCGTCAATTTTTGGATAATGTACTTGGACCGAACGATGATATCATCACATTTGAATATACAAGAAAAAACAATAAAGAAAGTGGCCCTGGACTCGTTGGGATTGAATTGAAGAATAGCGAGGATTACGCTGGACTCGTTGAGCGAATGGAACAAAGCGGATTTTCTTATACTGAAATTAAAAAAGGTAGTAATTTATTCGGTTTACTAATTTGATTTGAAAGGATAGCTCTTAAAAAGCTATCCTTTTTTTCATCCTTATTTATCGCATATGCAACTCATTCTGCGATAAATAGGAAAGCAACCTAGAAAGAATCTCGGCTCTTAATTTCACTTGATCTGGGAATTGATAAAAGAATGAAATCTTTTGCAACCAAATTTCATCACCATCGTTCTTTGGAGACAATATAAAGTAAGCCCAAACTTCAGCAATGTCTTCAACAGGGCTAGTTACAGCATAATCGGTAACGAATTGATCCTCATAATCCATGAAAAACTCAGTCGCTACATCTTCATCTTCCGCAACCCCACGTTCCTCCCATTCATCTAAGACATCTAGCCAGAACGTTTCAATATATGCCTGGAGCATCGAGTCTTCCTTCATACATCCCATGCCGTCAACAAAAAAATATTGACATGTGGCTGGGGCTGTTTCATGGATTTCATCGTCATCTTCCGAGAATACTACTTCTTCATTCATATCCATTTGACTATCTTGCAATGTTAGTAAATGAGCAAATTCATGCAGCAATGTCGTTTGAGATATAAATAGTTCTTTTGAATCTAAAATATCCATACTTAACCACCACTTACTTAAGTCTTCGTCATCAGGTTCCACTTGAGCAAGGGTTTCCTCGTTTCCATCTGTCATGATATGAAAACCTGATAGCATTTGACGCTCACTTTCGGGGATTAGATTGGTAAACATGTTCCAAATACGTACATGCTTTTCTACATCGTCTCGATAACTCTCAAGTCCATCGTCAACGACCAAGAATTCTGGGTTCGTTAACAGATCACCTTCAAGCTCATACCTCGCAAGTACTTGCTCAAAATAGGAATCGCCTTCATCGGAGAATTCATAGTCTGTCAACAAATCACCAAAACGTTCAATAATTTGTTCGGCCAGCTGATCTCCTAACGTCGCACATTCCGTAGTTGTTTTGCACTTCTTTTGAGGATGACAAGTATCTGTTTGACCCTCATAAATTTCGAATTTCCCACAAACAGATTCGGTGATAGCTCCTTCACTTTGTATATTTTTTAGTTTGGTTTCTAACAACTCCATTTCTTCTTCACTAATTCGTTCTTCATTGAAAATCGAACAACCAGAAACTAGAAATAAACAAATTGTTACGACAGTTAACACCACTAAGTATCGAACTCGTTTACTTACCTTCAATATATGGCCCCCTTTTCCAATTTTAACTTTCTACATCTCCGTTGTATGTTACCGCTATCCAAAAGTTGAACAGGTATAGTTTTACTTCAAATAAAATAAAGACCTCGATCACTTCTGCCTGAGAAGATCGAAGTCCTTTATTTATACGTAAACTAATTGCTTTCTCTTAAAGATGAAACCGGTTTTAATTTGAAAGTCCATTTATAAAGCTTTCAATTTCTTCTTGTGTTTTACGGTCTTTACTAACAAATCTGCCTGCTTCTTCACCATTATGAAATGCAATGAAACTCGGGATACCAAAAATGCTTAGGTCTCCACACAAATCGATGAATTCGTCACGATCTACAGATATAAACTCATACTCCGGATAGTCGACTTCAATCCTTGGTAATATCGGATCAATAACTCGACAATCTGGACACCAGTCTGCTGTAAACATGAACATCGTTCTCTCTCCATTTTTTAGTTGTTCAAAGTGCTCCATTGATTGTAATTTCTCCAACTCGTATTCCCTCCTATAGTGTAGGCTTCAAACTATATTATTTAACTTCAAGAACCCAACCTAATGGATCTTCTATTTTACCCGTTTGAATACCTGTTAACTCTTTATAAATTCTTTCTGAAAGCTCGCCAATTTCTCCATTGTTAATAACAAGCTCTTCTTCTTTCCAATAAAATTCACCAATTGGAGAGATAACTGCTGCTGTTCCAGTTCCAAAAGCTTCTTCTAGGAGACCATTTTTCTGAGCAGTTCGAATTTCTTCCATTGAAATTTTTCTTTCTGTAACAGGAATTCCCCAGTGATTTAACAATTCAATAACGGACTTTCTAGTTATACCTTCTAAAATACTGCCATTTAATACTGGAGTAATCACTTCACCATTAATTTTAAAGAAGACGTTCATCGCGCCAACTTCTTCAATATACTTTCTTTCAATTCCATCCAACCAAAGAACTTGGGCATATCCTTTTTCAGAAGCAACCTCTTGTGCTTTTAAACCAGCAGCATAGTTGCCTGCAGTTTTCGCAGTCCCTGTACCACCGGATACTGCACGAACAAATGTATTCTCAACAAGTATTTTTACTGGACGAATACCTTCTTTGTAATAAGATCCTACCGGAGAAAGAATAATCATAAACTGATATTTTTTTGATGGTGCTACACCTAAATAAGCTTCAGTGGCAATAATAAATGGACGGATGTAAAGCGATGTTCCTTCTGCTGTTGGAATCCATTCCTTATCAATAACGAGAAGTTGCCTTAGTGCCTCTAATGCCAATTCCTCATTCACTGGAGGAATACTCATTCGACTACCTGATTGATTCAACCGTTTCATATTTTGTTCAGGACGGAATAATCGAATCGTTCCATCTTCAGAACGATATGCTTTCAGTCCTTCAAAAATCGTTTGGCCATAATGAAAAATAATTGATGCTGGATCTAACGTAAGTGGTTGATAGGATTCAATTCTATGATTTGTCCAGCCTAAACCTTCAGTATAATCTGCTATAAACATATGATCTGTAAATACTCGTCCAAATTCTAATTGGTCTGTTAATGGTTTCTCTTTTTTTGATTCTGTCAATTTGACCTGAACGTTGAGTGTTGTCATTACGTTGATATCCCCTTAGACTAATTTTTTAGTTACTTCTATGTAAAGAAGACGACTTTAACCCATATTATACAACGAAAATAGTAGATGTACAGTTTATTCTTTCAAGTTTGTAAATTAATATACCGAAATTTTTGCAATAATTATTTTTATAGTCACATTTATTAACACTTCCTATTTACTTCCAATTTAGAACCTCTTGTTTCTATTCATCGCAAACTTCATCCGAACCTGCATTTTTTCTTTCAATATCTTATCTCTCATAAACTTAAATCCTTTAGTTAATCAATGAATAACATCGATCTTAACTTCATATACTAACTAAAAACCTTTAATATGCTATTTTAGAAAGGGACTGGGTTATATGGATATTAAGATTCCTTTTCAAACACGTAACTTAGCTTACAAGATGGCACTACTATTGTTCGTTTTAGCAATTTTCGATGCACTTCTTACTGATTTTGGAATTAGAAATCATCATATTGAAGAAGCAAACCCCCTTATGCGATTCGTTTATGAAAGTAGTGTCCTCTACTTTTTTGTAATTAAAATAAGCCTACCTATTCTGCTACTCTATATTCTTACTAAAATAGAACCAAAGATATTTCTTAATGTGTTAGTCGCATCCAGTGTACTCTTATATACACTTGTTTTATTTCAACATATTTTCTGGTTGATACTAGTTGCTATCACATAAGATCGAATATTAGGCTGAACGGAACGATTACATAAAAAAACACTAGGATGCAAAATGCCCTAGTGCGTTTCAGTCTATATTCTCCTGCTTATCTTCTTTCTTCTCTTTGATAATAAATCCTCTTCCATTCGGTGTAGATTTGGAGAATAATCGTGCCATGTACGAAGAGGTCATACTGTAGCTATTCTCTATCTTTTCTGCCAGGAAATTTGTTCGTTCATAGAGGATCGATCTAATGAAATCCATTTGTCGAAGGACTTTCTCCGTCAATCCCTCTTGTTTATCTAGTCTTTTTAGTAAATCTTGTTGAATTTCCTCTTGACTTGAAATTTGTTTTGTCAATTCTTCCTGGTAGACCAAGTTCTTATTTAGTATCTCTACAATTTCTTGACTCAATTTGCTTACATCTTGTACTTGGTTTCTAATAGTTAGATTCTCAACATGCTCATTTTCCAATAAATCATCTAAACGATTCTTCGCGCTTTGCCATTGATTCGCTTGTGTTTGTTTTTCTTGCATTATTATAGATTTCAAAGCATCAAGTTGGTGATTGATGATGTCAACGGATTCCTTTTGTTCGGTCATCCACTCTTCTATCGGATTAATCGTAAAGTGTTCTTGATTGTTTCCGAGAGCACTGAAAGAGTTTTCATAAATTGTCGGCTGTCCATTTGTATTCATTAATAGACCCATAACCGCCCCCCTTATTCTAGTATCTTATGCGATACTCTATAAAGGTGACATTTTCAATAGTATGGGGAGATTAATATATAAACAAGAACGCCTGTTAGACTTACATAAAGCCAAATTGGCATTGTCCAGCGAGCAATTTTCTTATGACGAGCATTCTCCATATTCCAAGCACGAGCCACACTCGTAAGTACAAGCGGTACGATCACTGCAGCAAGAATAATATGGGTGATTAGGATGAAATAATAAAAGCCCGCCATAAAACCTTCTCCGCCAAATGACGTTGATGGTGCTAAAAAGTGGAAGGTTACATAACTAACAAGGAACAAAGACGTTGTCACTAATGCTGCGTAAATAAAACGTTGGTGAACCTTCACATTTCTTTTCAAAATAGCAATAAGTGCCCCGACTAAAAACAGGAAGGTAAACGAATTAAATATTGCATTTGCTAATGGCAAAATCGTCACATCGAATGCATCAAAATCTTCATATCCAGGCATTCCAGAAAGAATGCCAATTGCCCCAATTAAAATAATTGAAATTGCGATAATGAAAGGTTTGTAGTTTCTTTTCTTGAAACCTTTAACTGATCCAGTATTCTTCATAAATTTAATCACTCCGTTAGTTATTATGGTTCTTCTACCCATGAAGTTCATGAGTTATTGGGAGATGAACCGGTTACTTTTATTGTATAGCATTAGGAATACCTAAGCGTTCGATAAGCGCACTTTTTTGTGAACATATTGCTACCGCTTCTTAATCGTCAACCCCGGCCTATTATCTTCCCAACGAATTGCCACGGGTACTCTAAATGTTTCACTTAATAAATCTTCCTGTAACACCTCGGCTTTTTTGCCTAACGATACAATCTTCCCGTCTTTTAACAAGAGAACATGCGTAATCTGATTAACTAGCTCTTCTATATGATGGGTAACATAAATAATATGACATCCACTCTTAACGATTGCATTCATTGAATCTAAGAATTCTTCTCTTGAGAGTATGTCCAATCCTGAACAAGGCTCATCCAGAATTAGGATACTAGGTTTACTCATTAACGATCGTGCAATGAGCACCCTTCTTTTTTCTCCCTCAGATAACTGATGAAATACTTTCCCTTTCAAATTTAATAACCGCAAGCTTACAAGCAAAGAATCTGCCCTTTCCCAGTCTTCACTTTTCACTTCTTCATAAATCCCAAAACTCGCAAATTTTCCGCTTACAATTACTCTTTCTACGGTTTCATTGGAATAATAAGAAGTGAAACGCTCTAAAGAACTACTAACAAAACCAATTTTTTTCCGTAACTCTGGTAAATTAGTTTTACCAAACACGTTTCCTAAAACCTCAACTTCCCCAGTTGACGGGAAATGATAGCCTGATATGATGTTTAGAAGGGACGTTTTACCAGATCCATTTAACCCCAATACCCCCCATTGTTCACCAGGTTTAATTGACCAATTAATATTTTCTAAAATCACTTGACCACTTCTTTGAAATGAAACACTTTTTAAACTTGCTATATTTTTCATAACTAACATTCCCTCTTTCCATGTTAACTATCGACTGATAAGCTTTACTTTAAGGAATCCCTTGAGATAGTCAAGGAACTTGTATGACAGTGAGTTGAAAACTTTAACAACTTTTATAATATGTAATAGCTATTTTGCTTGAGGTGATCTATTTTGGAATTATTGTTAATTATCTTACCGGTCTTTATCATTTTCTTTACAGGATATGTAGGCCAAAAACTTATAGGATTTGATATTAAGTCCATTTCAACTGTCGCGCTTTATTTAATGTCACCATTTCTAGCATTTCGAACATTTTATACGAACGACATAACAATGGATTACTTTTACATTATTTCCTTCTCCCTTCTTCTAATGTTTGCCTTACTTCTTATCGTTTGGATTACCTCGATCCTTATGAAAGCCACTCGACCCCAATTGTCAGCTATGATTCTTGGCGGGGTTTTCATGAACAGCGGAAACTATGGGGCCCCCGTCGTTCTTTTTGCATTTGGAGCGGTCGGATTTGATTACGCAGTCATCATGATGGTCTTTCAAAGCCTTTTAATGAACACCGTTGGCATCTTTTTCGCTTCCATTGGTGGTAAAGAAAAAGCTACCCTTCGTCAATCTTTCCAGAGAGTTATTCGAATGCCGCTTCTCTATGCATCGCTCATAGGCGTTGGATTTCAACTTGTTAATGTTGAGGTTCCAAGTTCCATTATGAAAGCCGTAAGCCTCGTTGCTGACGCTTCTATACCAACGGTCATGATTGTTCTTGGCATGCAGCTTGCCGTCATAACCAGAAAGCGTGTGGCTTATCGCTACGTCTCTGCGGTCACAGTCATTCGAATGGTTGCATCTCCGCTGATTGCGGTTGGCATTATCTATTTCATGCCTATAAATGATCTACTAAAAACTGTCTTAATCCTACAGTCTGCTATGCCTGCAGCAGCGAATACAACAATGTTCGCACTTCAATTTGAAACGGAACCAGATCTTGTTTCCTTCACAACTTTCATTACTACACTTATTAGCATTCTAACAATACCAGTTGTGTTATTCCTGCTTGGTGTCTAATTAGGATGATATTGTTAATAATGAAGTATGAGCTGATAAATCTCTTTATCTTAGACGGGAGCGTGTTAGTCTTATTCTATGAAAAAAATAATTGTGCTTTTAGCTCTCCTCTTCATTTTGTTCATCTCTTCTGGTCAGACATATGAACAACAGTCTATCATTCCTACCCTTGAAAAATGGTTACCAGGAAAGCCTTTCGAATCTATACTATCGAAATTAGCAATACCCTATTGGGGGATTGAGGTTTCGATTGATGAACGAGGGTATTATTATTTTATTGAATTTATTATTAGAAAAAGTGCCCATTTTATCATTTTCGGCTTAGTTGCTCTTTCCGTTTACTTTGTTTTACCGAAATATAATTATCGTACGCTACTTGCGTTACTACTAACCATCGGATTAGCTTGTTTAGATGAGTTTCATCAATCCTTAACTGGTGGACGAACACCGTCTATGCAAGATGTTCTTCTAGATACAGCTGGAGCAGTGACTGCACTTTTTTTAGTACGAATTATTCTTATTTTACGCAACAGAAAAAAACACTGAAGAGATTATTTGAGGCCACTGAAAACATACTAAGATTAGTAGTGTAGACCAAGGCATTGGTTTGCACTACTATTTTTTTGTATAGTAGAGGTGAAGAATAGACCGAATTGGACTTTGGATCTCGAATCCGTACTGAAAACTGGTCTACTTCACCAC